>JAOAHM010000090.1 GCA_026415235.1 Ignavibacteria bacterium
GATGCAGTTGGAGATGTATTAAGAACTACTTCAATTCTTCCTGGTTTGAAAGAGAAATATCCACAAGGACATATCACTTGGTTGACTCGAGAAAATGCTAAGGAAATTTTTTATAACAATAACTTCGTTGACCGAGTTTTAGTATTCGAAAGTATAGAAACTCAATATTTTCTTTCAATTGAAAAATTTGATTTAGTATTAAATCTGGATTCATCGCCACTCAGTTCAGCTATTTGTAGTTTTGTAAACGGAGTTGAAAAACTCGGATTTGGTCTTGATGAAAAAGGTAAAGTATATCCAATTAATCCTGAAGCAGAAGAATGGTTCTTAATGGGTGCTTTCGATGATTTAAAGAAAAACAATACTCGAACTTATCAGGCAATCATTCTTGATATCGCAAGAATTAAAACGAACAACTATCCAATCTTACTCTTTCTAACTGATGCTGAAAAAACATTTGCCGAGTCCTTTTTAAGGTTACACAACATTGATAGCTCAAAGAAAATTATTGGATTAAATACTGGTGCTGGTCCAAGATGGAAATTTAAATCATGGACATTAGAAGGATTTGAAAGTCTTATACAAATGATTTTAGAAAAAACTGATTATTATGTTTTCCTTTATGGAGGACCACACGAAAAAGATAGAAATGAATATCTTGCAAAAATTGACTCAATTCGAGTGATTGATACAGGCACAAACAACACATTAAGAAAATTCTTTGCACTTCTAAATCTATGCGATTTATTAGTAACTGGTGATACTTTGGCGATGCATGCAGCAACTGCTTTAAGGAAAAAAATCATAGCCCTCTTTGGTCCAACCTCGGCTAATGAAATTGAAACTTATGGTTTGATTACAAAAATTCAATCTGACCTTGATTGTCTTGTTTGTTATAAAATGGATTGTGATTTCGACCCAAATTGTATGAACTCAATAAAACCCGAAACTATCTTTCAAAAGATTCAAGAACTAATTTGTGATTGATATGCAATACGATCCGATCAAAAACATTTTTGCAAAATTCATCAAATCTAATTCGCTGCTTAGAAAAATTTTTTACAAACTTTTGAATTTGTTTTTTCTTCGTAGTTGGTACATCAGAAGAATTCTAAAACAAATCATACCAAAATTAAAACCAAACTCACCAAAAATTCTTGATGCAGGAACTGGATTTGCACAATACTCATACTTTATCGCAAAAAATTTTCCTTCCAGTGAAATTTTAGCATTAGATATTAAAGAAGATTATTTACAAGATGCGGAGTCTTTTTTCAAGAAAGTTGGTCTTAAGAATGTAAGTTTCAAAGTTGCTGATTTAAGAAAAATTAATTTCCATAATGAATTCGATTTGATTTTGTGTGTTGATGTGATGGAACACATTGATGATGATGTACTTGTACTAAAAAATTTTTTCAATTCTTTAAGTGAGAAAGGTTATCTCATAATTAACACTCCATCAATTTATGGTGGAAGTGATGTACACGATGAGCATGAAGAGAGTTTTATTTCTGAGCATTTTAGAATTGGTTATGGCAAAGAAGAATTAGAAGAGAAACTTAAAAGTGTTGGTTTTAATGAAGTAAACGGTTTTTATACTTATGGCTTTTGGGGTGATAAAGCGTGGAGAATTGGTATAAAGTATCCGATGATTATGCTTAATAAAAGTAAATTTCTCATTCTATTGCTGCCATTTTATTATTTAATTGTTCTGCCATTCTTTCTTTTTATGAATTATTTGGATACAAATTCTAACATTAAAATTGGTACTGGTTTAATTGTAATCGCAAAAAAATAGAATGATTATGAAAACAAAAAAAATCAAAAAAGATAAACATCAAAAAAATATCACAACGAAAAAATTATTATTCCTTCAGAGAGTTTTATCTGAGAAAAAAGAAATTCTTCTTGTTTCAATAATTATGATTATTGCGATTGCAGTAAGTCTGTATTATATATTTGAACAAAAATCGAATAATGGATTTTTTTCTTTCCCTCTCGATGACCCATGGATTCATTTACAATTCGCTAAAAACATAATCGAATATGGTTCGTACTCTTACTTTAAGGATGAAGTTGTAACATCTGGTTCAACCTCTCCACTTTATACATTCCTTGCAGCTTTGCTTCTAATATTCATTAAAAATGAATTTGTTTTGAGTTACATAATCGGAATTACTTTTTTCGCTCTACTTATTTTTTTCTCATTCAAATTAGGAAAGGTTGAATTTGGTTTTAGCATATCTGCAATTGTATTTGCATTATTAGTTGCTCTTCAACCGAAGCTTAGTTTGATTTCTGTTTCTGGAATGGAAACGACAATGTTCATCGCTCTTGTAATTATTTCAATTTACTTTTATCGAAAAGAAAAATTTTTGCTATCGGGAATTTTTACAGCAGCATCTCTGTGGACAAGACCAGAAGCGTTAATATTAATTGGCGTTTTCTTCTTTGATATGATTATACAAAAATTTTATTTCAAGACTACATTTGGTAAGAAACTATTTGATGAGAAAAAATTCATCCAATTTCTTTTGCCCTTATTGATTTTATCTCTATTATATTTTCTTTTTAATTACTACCTATCAGGTACATTATTACCAAATACATACAAAGCAAAAATTGCTTACTACTTTGGTCAAGATCGAACTAATTTTTTAAAGAAAGATATTCTTCAATATTTTTCTGAGAAGGAATTTATTCTCTTCCCATTTTTGATAATTATCAGTTTTATATTCATCGTTTATGATGTAGTCAAACGGAAATACAATAATTCATTATTCTACTTTGCTTTTGCAATTCTATTTTTACTCGCATATTATATTCAGCTACCAACAAGTCATCGCTTTGGAAGATATTTAATGCCAGTAATTCCTTTTTACATCATGATTGTTTTAGATGGCATTCAAAGAGTTTTAATATTACTTCAGGAAAGAAGTAAAACTGACCAAAGTATGATTTTGAATTTCATTTATTCTATTCTCATCATTTTAATTATGGGATTATCGGTAAATGAAATTCCAAAGACTAAGGATGAATTAACTTTTCTTGGTAAGTATCACAACGAGCGTCATATAAAAATTGGAAAATGGTTAAGAGAGAATACAACTGAAAATGATGTAATTGCAACTCACGATATCGGTGCACTCGCTTTTTACAGTAATAGAAAAATTGTTGATATGGTTGGTTTGGTGAATCCTGAAATTATTGAATACTTGAAGGATAAAAATTCTACTGCTTTTCTTAAAGACCATTTCATCAAAAATAAAGTTACTTATTTCGCTACGATGAGGAATTGGTTCGAAGCAGTTAATCAAAATCCTGTTTTTGTTCCTGTAAATGAATTTGAATTTTTTGAAGTATTCCGATTTGAACCTGACAAGTTCCACATAATGCCAAAACTTGCATCTGAATTTAATCAGCAAGCAATCATTTTAATTCAGAACCAAAATTTCCGTGGCGCTTTAGATTTACTGATGCGCTCACTTAGAATCGATCCTAATTCATCACGAACTTTATTTTTAATTGGGAATGTATACGACTTCCTTCAAGATTATGATAACGCTGAACTATACACCAAAAGAGCTTTAGAAATTTTTCCTGAGTATCCAGAAGCCAGATATGAACTTGCAAGAATTTACTTCATTAGAAAAAAGTATGATTTAGCTAAAACAGAAATCTCAAAAGCAATTGAAATCAAACCAAACTTCAAAGAAGCAATTCAATTCATGATAACATTACTTGAAAATGTTGAGAAAAATTTTGACGAAGCTAAAAAGTATCGTGATGCTTTGGAAAAACTTCAATAACTCGATAAAATTTTTAATTGGAACTAATTCATAGTTATTGCAAAAATTTTTCAAATAATTTTTTTATTAAAATCAGTATTAATTTCTGTTTAAATTTTTCGTAAAGATTTAGTGACTTGTTAATTAATTATTTTTCCTAACTACTCGAATTTGTAGTTCAACTTTTTATTGGATAAAATTTAATGAAACTTCACTCTCTTGTCTTCAAACCAATAATTTTAATCTCATTCAATTTAACTCAAAAATTTTTACTTCATAAATCCCTAAAATGAACCTGATTTAATTGAGTAAATTTGCATTATGAAAAAATAACAGAAAAGTTGAGGTATTATGAGAAATATTCTATCTCTAATCTTAAGTCTATTCATACTAAATTCATGCAGCAATAATCAAATTGAAGGCACATATTCAAGCAATGAAGGACCATATTTCAAATTCAATTCAAATAATACATTTGAGTTTGGAATTCCTGGTGATAAAAATCCATTACGTGGAAGCTTCACTCAAAATGGGAACAAAATAGATTTAGTAGCTAATGCAGTTATCTTAGGTAATTACGCTACTACAAATTTTATTTGTAATCTTATGGAAGATACACTCACCATTGATTTACTTCACATTACTCATCCAAGATTTGAAGTTTTTATTGATAAGTTAAAAAATTATGGTCGAGCTGTTCGAGATAAAGATACTTCAGAATATAAATTAAATACTCCCGAAGCAGAGAGAGAATTTTTTATTTATTACAAGTTAGTATATGACAAATTCATCAAAAAAAATGGAGGTTAATATGAAATTTGCCATTATTGGTGCAGGATTAATGGGCGGAGCAATTGCACAAAAACTTTTCGAAAATAAAATTGATGTGATTGCATACAATCGAACAAAGTCAAAGCTTGAAAATCTCAAAACCTTAGGAATAAAAATTTCCGATACACCTATCGAAGCAATTGAACAAAGCGAAATAATAATTTTAATGTTAGCCGATGCTAATGCCATTAAATCGGTTATGATTAACAATGAAATTTTAGAAAAATTAAAAAATAAAGTTATCGTTCAGATGGGAACAATTCTTCCTGAGGAAAGCAAAGAGTTTCAAACAATTTTTACTGATAAAGGTGCTGAATATTTCGAAGCTCCTGTATTGGGAAGTGTTCCACAAATTTTAACTGAAACTTTAATAATACTTTTTGGAGGTTCAAAAGAACAATTTCAGAATTATAAAAACATCTTCACTTCATATAGTAAAGATATCTATCACATAGGTGAAGTTGGTCAAGCTGCTGCAATTAAACTTGCTTTCAATAATCTTATTGCTTCTCTTATTCCGTCATTTTCTTTAAGTCTTGGAATCGTAAAAAAATCAAACATAGATGTAAATGTATTCATGGAAATTTTGCGTAAGAGCGCTCTTTATGCTCCAACATTTGATAGCAAATTACCAATGATTTTAAGTAACGATTTTTCTAAAGCTAATTTTCCGACAAAACATTTATTGAAGGATGGAAAATTAATTGAAAAATACGCAGCTGAACTAAACTTGAACACAAAAATCATTAACGCTCTAAACTCTGTTATCGAAGAAGCTTTGAAATCAGGATTCGGTGAAAATGATTATTCTTCAGTTTATAAAGTAGTTTCAAAAGAATAATAAGCGCAAAAACAACACAAAGGTTCATAATGAAAAATTTTGCAATTGCTTTAGGTGGTGGAGGTGCAAGAGGTCTTGCACATATCGGCTTTCTAAAAGTATTAGATCAAAACCAAATCAAAATTGACGCAATTTCTGGTTGCAGCATGGGTGCAATTGTTGGTGGACTTTATGCATATTTTGGCAATGCTCAAGCTGTGGAGGAATTTGTAATAAGAACAATTCAAAGTGAAAAGTATCGAGAATTAGGAATCGATAAGCTTAGTCGAAAAAAATATAACAATGAAATTAGTTACTTCGAACAATTTTTTGATTTTATTGGAACGAGCATTCAAATTTTGAAAGCAATAAACAAAACTTCCTATTTCGATGCTGAATTGACAAATGAGATTTTTGATTTTATTCCAGATGTTTCTATTGAAAGTCTTAAGATTAAGTTTTTTGCTGTTGCAACGGACTTACTTTCAGGAAATGAGATTGTTTTTCAAAATGGAAGTTTAAGGAAAGTGCTTCAAGCGAGTTCAGCAATTCCTGGAATTTTTCCACCAGTGAATTATAAAAATTATTTATTAGTTGATGGAAGCGTTACCGATCTTGTGCCTGTAAAAATTTTAACTGAAAATGGATATGATAAAATTTTAGCAGTTGATGTAGTTAAAAGTCTTGAGAATAGAAATTTTCCAAAAAATATTTTAGAGATTCTTTATCGAGTTGAAAGTATCTCTTCATTTCATCTTTCTTCGTATCAACTGAAAGAAACAGATTTATTAATTAATCCAGAAGTAAGGCAGTATGATTGGTCTGATTTTCAATTTGTTAAAGAAATAATTCTTGAAGGAGAAAAATCTGCTCTCGAACATTTGAGTCAAATTAAAAAATTATACAACACTAATCGTTATTTGATGAAGCTGCGAAGAACAATTAATCGAATAAGAAAGCGATGAAAATTCCTTTTTTAGTTGCTCATCGTGGTGCTCCAAATTTGTCAATTGAAAATACAATTCAATCTTTTATAATAGCTTTTGAGCAAAATGCTGATTTTATCGAAGGTGATTTTTGGTTAACAAAGGATGAAGAAATTGTTTGCATTCACGACGAAAATACTTATAGATTAACTCATAAAAAGTTTAACTTAAAAGTAACAGAATCAAATCTTCATGAACTGAAAAAAATTGATTTCATCGAAAAAAAATTTCAGCAAAAATTATTGATTCCTACACTCGAAGAAATTTTTGATATAATTCCTCATGGTAAAGGTCTTTTTCTTGAAATCAAAGATGATAGAAAAAAATTTCTTGATGTTCTTCTCTCAAAAATTATTCGAAGCGATTTTTCGTTAAATAATTTGAGAATTATTTCTTACTTCCCTGAAATTCTAAAGTATTGCAAGGAAATTCTACCGCAGGTTAAAACATATTGGATTTTTGACTCTTTGTTTATCAGAGATTATTGTAGAAACAAGATTGTTTTCATGAGATTTTTGAATACAATTAAAAGTATTAATTGTAACGGATTAGTGATGCATAGTGAGTCAAATATAAATTCTAATTTTGTTCAGCGGTTACACGAATGTAATCTGGAAATTTGCGTTTACGGTGCAAATGATTATTTGACGGTAAAAAAGTTGGTAAATATTGGAGTTGATTATATCACCACAGATAATCTTATGCTCTGTAGAGAAGTATTAAATGAAGAGATAAATCAGCTTCAATTAAACTAAAACAAATTATGAAAAAACATTACCATTTATTTTTAAACCAAGCTGCATCATCAAAATAGTTTTTAGTTAAATCTTCAAGGTGTTTCATTTCTTCTTTTGTTAATGGTTTGAAATTTTTTGCAATCCTAACATTCTCTTCGAGTTCTTTCAAATTAGAAATACCGACGATGATTGTACTCACTGGTAAAGTTAGAACATATTCCATTGCTTGCTTCATCGTAGTAATTCCATCAGGTCGAAAGATTCTACCACGAGCTGGAATTTTCATACCAATTATTCCAAGATTCTTTTGAACTGCAAATGGAAGCAAATTATCAATAAAAGATTTGTTGTGCCTATCTGCAGCGTTCAAAGCCATTAGAATACAATCAAAATCATATTCATCAATTGCTTTCTTGAGAACCCATGGGTCGTAATGCCCTGTAATGCCAAGATAGCGAACAATTCCATTACTTCTTGCTTCTTCCAAAGCTTTTATTGCACCATCATTAGCAAAAATTTTCTTTAAGTCATCCACAGTTCGAACATTATGAAGTTGCCACAAATCAATTTTATTTGTTTGAAGTTGTTTCAAACTTTTTTCAAGCAATTTCATTGAACCATCGTAAGAACGGTCGTGTGTTTTTGTTGCGAGAAAAACTTCATGTCTCCTATCTTTCATCACTTTACCAATGTAAGTTTCACTTATGCCCCTTCCATAGGCAGCTGCTGTATCAATGTAATTTACACCAAGGTCAATTGCTCTATTAATAATTTCAATTGATTCTTTTTCTGTTCCAGATTGTTCAAGAGTTGCTTGTCCACCAAGAGAAAATATTCCTACTTGATAACCCGTTTTTCCTAAAATTCTTTTTGGCATCGAATTGTTTTTTGCAAAAAGTGGAGGGAAGATGTTTTCTGTTTTAGAAACTAAATAAGCTCCCATTGCTGCAATGGAAACTTTCAAAAAATTTCTTCTTGTGAATTTCATTGGAATTCCTCCTCTTTTAAGTTGAGAAAATTTACTTAAACTGGAACGACTTTAATTAAATTTGAAATTGATTTTTGTTTTGTCTTTAAACTTCCAACAAATAAAAGTAAATCATTCTTCTTCACAAATTTTTCTTTTCTTAAAAAGTTAATCGTCATTTCAATCACTTTTTCAAAATCAGTTAAATCATCAAGAATAATTGTTTCTATACCTCGATAGAATTTTAAAATTTTTCTCGTGCTTGTTGAATTTGTAACGGCAAGAATCGGTTCTTTTGGAAAATATTTTGCAAGGACAATTGCAGTAAAGCCAGAGTAAGTAATAGGTACAATTGCTTTGACTTTCAAATCATCGGCAATTTGACATGATGCTAATGCAATTGATTGAACATGAGCTTCGTCGGTTTCAATGTAATCATAATCTACATTATGAGTGTATTCAATTTTTTCTGCTCGTTGAATTAATCTTGACATTGTTTGAATCACACGAACTGGATTTTTACCGATTGAGGTTTCTGCTGTCAATAGAACTGCATCTGTTCCATCAAGTACGACATTGGCAACATCAGATGCTTCGGCTCGAGTTGGAATTGGATTGTTAATCATACTATCCAAAAGTTGAGTAGCGGTTATGACAAGTTTTCGTGCCTCAATACATCTTTTGATTATGTATTTCTGAATTGGTGGAACTTCTTCTGGACCGAGTTCAACTCCAAGGTCACCTCGAGCTACCATTAATCCTTCAGAAATTTTAAGAATTGATTCAAAATTTTTTACTCCTTGCTTTAATTCAATCTTTGCAATCACTGGAATATTTGAGTTTTGTTTTTTAAGATAAGATTTCAAATCAAAAATATCTTCATCATTTCTAACAAAAGACAATGCGAGAAAATCCAAACTATTTTTAACTGAGAAATCAATCCATTCTTTATCCTTTTCTGTGATTGCAGAAGTTTTCAAATAAGTATCAGGAATGTTTACTCCCTTTCTTTCTTTGAGCAAACCGCCTTCAATCACTTCGCATTGTACAGCATTCTTCGACTTATCAATTGCTTTCAACTTAATTAAGCCGTCATCAATCAAAATTTTTTCACCGACTTCAATTTCTTTTGAAAAATTTTTATATGATGTTGAAAAACCATTTTCATCACCGATTATATCTTTATCATAAATTTTGATGATTGATTTTGGTTTTAATTGAATTACGCCATTCTTTAGTTTACCGACACGAATTTTTGGTCCTTGCAAGTCGCCTAAGATGGCAACATCTTTCTTTAATTTCTCTGCAATACCTCTAACTAAATGAACATGTTCTTCGAAAAGCTTGAAATCACCATGAGAGAAATTTAAACGGAAACCATCGGCTCCAGCTTTTATCATTTCTCCAATTATTTTGGGTGAAGACGATGCAGGACCTATTGTTGCAATAATTTTTGTTTGTTCACCTTCAAAAATTTTCATCTTGATGAGTCTAATTTTTAAGAGTTTTGATTTTTGTTACTTTTTCTTTTTAACAACAAAACCTACTTGTTTTGATGATTTACTTTTCTTCTTTACACCATTATTACGAGAAATTTCATAAAGTTCTTTTAATCGTTCATAAACTTTCTCATAAACTGTGCCTCTTTCCCATTTACCATTTTCATATTTACCTGCTTTATAACCAGTTAAAATTTCAACTCCTTCGTCAATAGTATCAATCGCCCAAATCTTAAATTTATTGTTTTTAACTGCTTCAACCACTTCTTCATCAAGCATTAAATCTTTAAGATTTCTTTTTGGAATAATCACACCTTGATTTCCATCAAGTCCGCTTAACTTGCAAACCTTAAAGAAGCCTTCAATTTTTTCATTTACTCCACCAATTGGTTGAATGACACCTTTTTGATTGACTGAACCAGTGACTGCAATTCCTTGCTTGATTGGGATTCCACTCAAAGCAGAAATCAAAGCATAAACTTCAGTTGATGAAGCACTATCTCCATCAATTCCACCATAAGATTGTTCAAAACAAATACTCGCAGTGAAAGAAAGAGGAAAATCTTGACCAAACTTTTCTTTCAACAACCCTGTTATCACAAGCACGCCTTTATCATAAATTTTTCCAGATAATCTTGCTTCTCTTTCAATACTAATAATACCTGAACTACCTGCTGAAACAGTTGCAGTTATTTTCGATGGTTTGCCGAAAGTGTAATCGTTAATTGAGTAAACAGCGAGACCATTTATCTCACCAACCTTCTCACCAGAAATATCAATAATCAAAGTTCCATCTTTGATTCTTTCGTTAATCTTTTCTTCCAGCATATTGTGACGATAAACATAATTATCATAAGCGATTTTGACATGGTCACCTGTCACAATCTCAGCACCTGAATCCTTTGCCCAGAAATTTGCTTCACGAACAATATCTGCAACTACTGCAAATCGAGCAGTCAATTTATTTTTTGAACCAGCATATCGTGCAGAAAACTCGGCAAGTTTAGCAATTGCTTTTCGGTCAAAGTGTAAGAGATTTTCTTCTTCACAAAGTTTACGAACCAATCCTGCTAAGTCATTTAAAGCTTTTGGAGTATTTTTCATTTCATAGTCAAAATCTGCTCTAACTTTGAAAATCTTTTTGAAATCTTCCTCGTACTCACTCAATATGTAATAAATCTCATCACTACCAATGAAAATTATTTTTGTGTTAATTTCGATTGGTTCTGGTTTAATGTTGGTTGTATAAAGTAGATATTGTCCTATGTAATCATGAATTTCAAGTTTTCTGAACATCAAGACTCTTTTCAATGCTTTCCATACACCAGGTTCAGTTAAAGCATCGAATGCGTTAAGAACAAGATAGCCACCATTTGCTCGTAATATTGAACCAGCTTTTATGTTCATAAAATCTGAATACCAAGCACCACCACCTTCATAAACTCTTTCAATTGAACCAAAAATGTTTGAGTAAGTTGGAGTTGTTTCAATAATCACAGGACATTCTTTAGTTGCCGAATTGTCAAGAATTACATTTACTTGATAAACTCTGAATGGGTCACGAATTTCTGCAAGTGTTGGAGGAACTTGTTGAGGAACTTGAGATTGCTGGTCGCTTCGCCCAGCTGCTTTAAAATCATCAAGATTGTTGAGAATTGATTCCTTCACTTCATCTAAATATTCATGAACTTTTGGATAATTAAATCTTTCTTTTATATCCGAAATCACACCAGTTACAAGGTTATTAACTGCTTCTTGTTCAAGTTTTGTTAATTTTTCTTGATATTCTCTGGAAAGTTGTAATCCTTTCTTGAATAACTCTTGTAGTTGAATTGTATACTCCTGATATTTCTCAAAAACTTTCTCTGCGTCTTCAGGAGAGATAACATTAGCGTTAACAAGCTCAGCCAATTGCTGAATTGGAACTGGTTTACCATTTATGATTGGAAAAATTTCTGGTCTATAGAACTGCCCCATCTGAACCTGACCAAGTGAAAAGTTATCTTTCTTAATTTCATTTTCAAATTCAAGCATTAACTTTTTTTCTTCTTCAGCATAACTATCCATAATATTTTTTCGACGAACTGCATAAGCTTCATCTTCTAAAACAACAGGAATTTTTTCAATTAAAAAATCAATCATCGAATTCATTTCATTAGCAAAAGATTGCGCAACTCCAGCAGGAAAAACCAAAAGTCTTGGCATGTCTGGCTCAGAAAAATTATTTACGTAAGCATAATCATAAAGAGTCGGACAATTTGGACTAATTCTCTCAAGTATTTTTTTAATTGTAGTTGCTTTACCTGTTCCCGATAGTCCTGTGACAAAAATGTTATAACCAGGTGCATACAAATCAACACCAAGCCTTAGAGCTTTCAATGCTCTTTCCTGACCAATTATACCTTCAACAGGTTCAAGATTTTTAGTCGATTCGAATTCGAAAATTTCTGGATCACAAGTCCAAGTAAGTTCTGAAGGTTCAAGGGGTTTGTAATTTGGTGCAGGTTTTAATTTCTTTGCCATAGAATATTTACCTTTTTTTGAAAGTTAAAGAAATTTAAAATCAGTTAAAAGATTTTTGCAGCACACTAAAAATTCTTAGTTTTTGTGAGAATATTTTTTTTAAACCTGAAATGAATATCATCTATAAAGAATTAAAAATTAAATTTCACGATGAATTGAAGAAATTTCTTAAGAAAAAGTCAAATGGTTTCATTAAACATATATTTATTGATCAAACTACTGTGAAAGATTTGATTGAAGCATTTGGAATTCCACATACCGAAGTTGAAGTAATTCTTGTTAATAAAGAGTCTGTTGACTTTAATTATAAAATAAAAGACGGAGATAAGATTGAAGTTTTTCCACAATACAAAAGCGAACTTCACAAAAAAGCAAAAAGATTAAAATATAAATTCAAAGGTAAGCCAAAATTTGTTGCTGATGTTCATCTCGGAAAATTAGTAAGAGAGATGAGAAAACTTGGTCTCGATGTCTATTATAATTCAAATTTTGATGACGAAAGAATTGTTGATATCAGTAATTCTGAAAATCGAATTATAATCACCAGAGATTTAGGTCTATTAAAAAGAAAAAATGTGAAGTTCGGAATTTATTTAAAAAGCAACCACACAAAAGAACAACTAAAAGAAATCTTTTCTAAATATGACCTTGCAAAATTGATAAATCCACTAACACTTTGCCTCGAATGTGGTACTCGCTTAAAACGGATCTCCAAAGAAAAAGCCATCTTAAAATTAAAAAATCATCAATTCGAGAAAAGTATGAAATTTTATTTCTGCACCAAATGTGAAAAAATTTACTGGCAAGGTTCACATTACCAACGAATGTTAAAATCAATTGAAAAAGAAATTCCGAGACTTAGAAAAAATTAATCCATATATTTTGTATTGGTATTCTTTTCATAAAATTTTTTCGGATTAACCATCCAACTACATATAATTTTTTTGATGGAATCAAATAATTGGATTTTGATTGTAAATAATTTTATTTTTCATTTGAAATTTAAAGGAGAGAAAAAATGGCAGAAGTTCTACACATCCACCCCAAAAATCCACAAATGAGGTTCATCAACAGGGCAGTGGAAATATTGAAGAATGGAGGCGTGATTATTTATCCCACCGATACTATCTATGGGCTTGGTTGCGATATCTTTCAAAAAAATGCAATTGAAAGAATCTATCAAATCAAACCAGGATTGGAGGATAAACCATTAAGTTTTATTTGCGCTGATTTGAAAGATATTTCTAATTACGCAAAAGTTTCTACACAAGTTTATCGTTTTTTAAAATATGCTTTTCCTGGACCTTATACATTTATTTTACCTGCAGCAAGAGAAGTACCCAAAAAGTTATGGAGTAAAAGAAAAGCTGTAGGAATTCGTGTGCCAGATAATCTTATTGCTCAACTATTGGTAAAAGAACTTGGACATCCAATTGTAAGCACAAGCGTAACCGATGATACAGGTGAAATTTTAAATGATGAAGAACAAATTGTAAAACATTATGGAAAAAAAGTGGACTTAATTTTATATGCAGGACCACTTGGTAATATTCCATCAACCATCATAGATTTTAGTGGTGAAGAACCTGAAGTAGTAAGAGAAGGAGCAGGAGTAATTGATTTTCTTGAAGTAAGAGAAGAATAAATAATAAAAATTTTAATAGTAGAGACTTGCAAACCAGGCAAGTCTCTACAAAATTTTTTTATGTGAACAAAACAATTCCACCAGCAGCTTTCTGATAGAAATCACCAACTGTTAAAATATCATCTACACCTTCCCACAAATCTTCTCGTTTCAAATGAAACATATCCATCGCAAGTTTACATGCGTAGATTGCACCACCTGCATCTTTAATCATTTGAAGAAATTCACGAACTGGTGGAACATCAAGTTTTTCCATTTCTTGTTTCATCATCCAAGTTGCAAAGGCAGCCATACCTGGTAACATACCTAACCAAGTTGGCATTTTTTGTCCCCATGGTAATCTCATTGCAGCATTTCCAACAGTGGCAATTGATAGCTTGTCCATTCTTTTATCTACAATTGCATCCATTCCAAAGAATGTGAAGAAGAGATTTGCTTCAATTCCTTCCATTCTTGCACCATTTGCAAGAATAAGTCCTGGATAAACACCGTCAAGAGAACCACGGGAAACAATTATTGATACTTTTTTGATTTCTTCATTATTCGACATTTTGAACTCTCCTATATTTTTAGATACAACCTTTAGGTTTTGGTAAACCAGCTATTTTTGCTGCTTTTTTTGCAGGACCTTTTGGGAATAATTGATATAATTCTTTTGTATCTACACCACTTTCTTTTGTTAATTTTCGAATTGATGGTGCATCACCAATTTTTTGAAATTCCTGACGCATGTAGTTTATTACTAACCAATGTCTGTCTGTTAATTCAGGAATTCCTTCTTCTTTAGCAAGTTCTTTTGCAATTTCTTCGTTCCAATCGTTTAAATTTTTCAGATGACCATCGTCATCGAACTCAATCATTTTGCCAAGAATTTCACGGACTGGCATAGTTTCACTCCTTTATTGGTTTTTAATTTGGGTTGATGAATTTCTTTGTTCATTGAAATTTGTAGAAGATAAATTTTTCAAAAATTGTAATGCGAAATAAAGTGCTTTCTTAGTTTCTGGATGATTTAATTCTTTAACTAACTTAATTAGAGAGATATCTTCCTTAACTTCAATATCTAAATTTTTGTAAACATTAAGTGCATTATTAACAGCTTGAAGCATATCTGGTTGAGTAAGATTTTTTATTGTATTCAAAATCGTTACTATATTATCTCCAAGAGCTTTAACATCTTCAACCGTAAATGAGGTTACAATATTATCAAAAATTCTTTGAGTTTCCTTCAAGAAGGCAAAGTAGCCTTTTCTATCAAGCTCATCTAATTTATACATTAAATCGATTGTTATATCTTTTGAGATTGGTCCGAAATCACGAACAAAACCACGAATATTTTCAAGCTGTTCAAAAAGTTTTGTAAGATTGTTCACATTTCGCAAAAGCTTTTTGAAAAGATGCATTATATCACCAGTTTTCAAGTAATCGTGAACTTGTTCGAGTTCATCAACAGAAGTTTCATACACATCTTTAGCCACACGCATCAAATCATCTTTTAGGTCTTGCATTTCTTGTCGATGTCTTCGCTGAAGGTCAATTTCGCTTAATATGAAATCAAGTTTTTTATTAATCTCATCAAGCTGTGCTTGAATATTTTTTTCTTCCATATTATAACCTCTTTCCTGCCATTGACATGTGTGATTCAATTGGAAGTTCAACTCCCTTGAGTAAGAAATTCCAATACATCCATCGGAACATAACTTTGCCATAATGATTCATCTTTGTTTCTTCAAGAAGCGAGAATGGTCCGATACCTGGTAATGGGAATTTTCCTGGAAGTGGTTCAGTATCATAATTGAAATCAATTAAAATTCCTTTACCAAATCCACTTTCAATAAAACAATTTGCATGACCATCAAACTTTGCCGATGGTTTTCGTCCGTCTATCACATCCATAAAGTTTTCAAACAAAATATCTGATTGAAAATGAGCTACAGAACCTGCCTTCGAGCTTGGTAGATTTGTTGCATCACCAAGAACAAAAATGTTATCAAATCCTTCAGCCATCAAAGTATGTTTATCTGTTGGAATGAAATTCAATTCATCACCCATTCCACTTCTTTTAATTGCTTCATCACCTTTGTTTGTTGGTATTGTTACCAAAACATCGAATGGAACTTCGATTTCATCCCAACTGACAATTTTCTTTTCATCATTATCAACTCTTGCGATGTTAAAATCAGGAATTAATTTAATGTTTTTCTTTTCTAAGAAATCTCCTAAGATTGCCGAAGCACGAGGTTTTGTAAAAGCACCTGGTAATGGTGTAACAAAATGTATATCAACTTTATCTCGAATTCCTCTTTCAGTAAAATACCAATCTGCAAGAAAGGCAAATTCAAGTGGTGCAACTGGACATTTAATTGGCATCTCGGTTATGTGAATAACTAACTTTCCACCTTCCCAATGTTTGAAGAAATTTCCTAAAGCACATGCACCTTCAATTGTATAGAAATCGAAAACATTTTTATACCATAATTTATCTTTCATTCCTTCAATTTCACTTGGATCAATTCTTGAACCAGTTGCAATTATTAAATAGTCATAAGGTAAAACTCTATTATTTGCAAGAACAACTCTATTCTTATCTGGTTCAATACGGTCAATTTCACTCATAATAACTTCAACACCCGGAGGGAAGAAATCTCTTTTTGGTTTTATCACATCACGACGGTTGTAAATTCCAAATGGAATGAAAAGAAATCCAGGTTGATAGTAATGTGTTTCGTCTTTATCTACGATCGTAATGCTCCATTCATTCAAATCGAGAGCATTATAAAGTTTGTTTAACATCATTGTGCCGGCAGTTCCGGCTCCAAGAATAACTAATTTTCTCATATTATTTCCTCTTTAATTGCTTGTTTTTCTTCTGAATTTATAAAAGTTAATTCAATTAATTTTGATTTAATTCGTGAGCAATCTTCGAACATATTATAAACTTCACACTCACGACAATCACGATTCGCACAAAAATTATTTTCGTGATTGAAAGTCCAGCACGGTTTATTCGAAACTTTCAAAGCCATACATGTATCAGGATTTTCAATTGAGCAATTAACAATTGCCCAACATGGAATTAAAGAAAATATTCTTTTTATTCCTTCGATACTTATTTTTTTCTCATTGATTGAATTTCTAATGCACTTTAATCTTTCGATATCTTTTTCGGAGTAAAGCCGCTGATTAGTAG
>JAOAHM010000010.1 GCA_026415235.1 Ignavibacteria bacterium
CACCATAAATGAAATCAGAAAAATCCTTGCAAAAAAATATCAAACAACCATTGCGTGTCCCATCACAACTGGCATATTCGCATGGATATCGGCAAATGCTGCCGAAGAAGAAATTAAATTGGGAAAGAAAAAAATCATTCCCTACTGGCGCACATTAAAATCAAATGGTGAAATCAATGACAAATATCCAGGTGGTGTCAAAAAACAAATAAAACTTCTCGAAGAAGAAGGATTTGAAATTATTAGAAAAGGTAAGAAGTTTTTTGTGAAAGATTATGAAAAATATTTGGTGAAGGTGTAGTTTTTTCTTTTTTCATATTTGTAAGAAAAGAAAATCAAAAAAACTCTTTTCAAATTAAATTAACATTTGATATTAATATCACTTTAATTTCAATAAAATTCAAAAATGTTTCTGACGAATTTTGATTTGGTTTTTGATTGATTTTATTTTTTTGTGATGAGTAAAAGAGGCAAGCCCTGCCAATACATTTCAAATCGTCATACCTGTGCAAACAAGTATCCAAAAAAATTTTTTAAAATAGTTTTTTGCTTCCGCAAGAAAGACAGATAGATGGAATTAGGAAAAAATTAATTATAAGTTTAGATGAGTAAGCACCAGCGGTGCGTTCTCTTTGTAGAAAATGAATTCAAAGCGAACAAATAAAACTCCGTTAGGAGTGGGCCTGAAATTATTTCGCAATGTTTTTTTGAACAAAATTTAACGATTAATTTGTCACATTTTTATGATGTTGAAAATTTTTGCGGTCAGGGCAAGCCCTGCCCCTACATTTTTTCTCTGTGGTTCTCTGCGAAAAACTCTACGAACTCTGCGGTTAAAAATATATCTCACCCAGATTTTCGGTCGTGGCTAACCCCGACCACACATCTTTTTTATCTCATTGTTCTTAGTGGTTCAAAAAATTACTTAAAGATTTTTGGTTATAATTAAGTTCAAGGAAAGTTATTTTTACCCAATTTCCACTTTATTACTTAATTCATCCACATCATCCGATTTGCGGGGGAAGTGTTCTGAAAGCACATCTCCACATTTTCGAATGACATGAATTATCCCTCCAAAAAAATCTTTATTTCTGAAATATTCTTCTGTTAGTTTAGCAAGTTCATTCCAAAAGTCTTGTGGAAGTTTTTCCGTAATGCCCACATCAGGTAGGATGTAAAACTCTCGATCTTTTAATAATAATAAAAAGAGAATTCCACTTCGGTCTTTTGTATTAATCATACCAAGACGGTGGAATTCTCTTATAGCAATTTCTCGAATTGATTTTTTTCTCTCGAAAAAATTTCTTCCTTTTTTGATGGATACCTTCAGTTCACCTGAGGTTCTTTTTTCTTGCGCTTTAATCTCATCAGAAATTTTTTCAAGTTCAACTTCAGAAAGTATTTGATGAATAAAGTTCTTTTTAATCATTCGAGATAATATTTATTTACAATTTTACCGTTCTCAAATTCATAAACAATAGGAACACCTGTTGGAATGTTTAATTCGAGAACTTCCTCTTTTGTAAGTCCATCTAAATACATTACCAAAGCACGAAGAGAATTTCCGTGTGCCGTAACTAATACATTTAATCCAGCATCAATATCTGGTTTTATCTTGTTTAGGAAATAAGGTATTACTCGATCAGCAGTATCCTTTAAACTTTCACTAATTCCATCTGGATTGAGTGGAGTTACATCTTTTGGTGGAGCAATATCATAACTTCGTCTCCACAAATGAACTTGTTCTTTTCCATACTTTTGAGCTGTTTCCTCTTTATTCAATCCCTGCAATGCACCGTAATGTCTTTCGTTTAGTGCTTTATCTCGTTCAACAGGGACATCTAATTTTCCAGCTACTTCCATTGCAATAAGATCAGTATCAATTGCTCTTTTAAGAACAGAGGTGTAGCGTTTATCTATTTTAATGTTTTTTAATTTTTCACCTGCTTTGCGGGCTTCTTCTTCTCCTCTTGGACTTAGAGGAACATCAACCCAGCCTGTGAAACGGTTCTCTAAATTCCATTGAGATTCACCGTGTCTTAGTAAAATTAGCTTTGCCATAGTTTGTTTATCTCCTCAAAATTTTTTCAAAGTTATTGAGAAAATTTCTGTTGTTCAATTAATGAATAGCAAAAAACTCATTCAAGTCTGAAACTATTCTCACTTAATCAATAAATTTTGATTCAATGAAATAAGATGAAAATTTTTTTACAATAATTTTTCGCTTTAATTAAATTGAAAAAAATTTTGAGGTACAATGATGAAAATTAGATTTTTATTTATTCTATTATTTTCATTTGAATTAATCTTTGGACAGCAAAGAAATTTTTCAATCGAAAACCAATTTGAACTTGAGTATCCTTCATCAATTTCAACTTCTAAAGATGGAAATTATTCTGCTTTCAATATTCGTAAAGCAGATTTCAAAAATGCTAAGTGGATAAATCAACTTTATCTTTTGAACAACAAAACTGGTGAAATTAAACAATTGACTTTTCATCCTTCAGGTATCGGACAATTTTCTTTCTCACCCGATGGAAAATTCATCTATTTTGTATCATCAAGAGAATTTCAGGATAAATCTGGAAAAGTTATTAAAGGAGAAAAACAACTTTGGCGAATTTCAGTTGATGGTGGTGAAGCAGAATTTTTTATTCGTCTACCAAATGGGATTGATGAATTCACTTTTTCCAACAATGGAAATTATATGGCTCTGCTTTCCGATGAAGAATTACCAGATAGCTTAATCCAAATTCAAGAAGAGAAAGAAAGAACAAAAAATGACGAGATTGTTTATCCAAAAGAAAATCCACGAAAAGAAATTTGGTTGTATAATTTTTTGACAAAAGAATTAAAGAAGATTTACAAAGGAGATGCTGGTATAAGTAATCTGACATTTTCTGCAAAAAGTAATTACATTCTTTATCAAACGAATTACACTGGTGAATATAACGACGAACAAAAACATGATATTTTCAAATTAACATTTGATGGCATTGCTACTCAACTAACTAACTTTGAAGGACCCGAAACTGAGCCACAAACATCACCTGACGAAAAATATCTTTCTTACATTTCACAAACCGTTCCTGATATCGAATTTGCTGAAACTGATATCGAGCTTATTGATTTAGATAATCAGACTAAAATTAATCTCACAAAAGATTTTAATCTTTCCATTATTAATTACATCTGGCATCCTAAAGAGAAAATTATTTTTGCTCTTGTAAACGAAGGCTTCACTACACCAGTATATCAAATCAATGTTGATAAAAAATTAATTATAAAACTTACAAAAGAAGAATGCGTTTTAAGTAATCTTCAAATCAGTGATGATGGAAAATTGTTTTTCATCTACGAAGATGGAAAATCTTTAAAGGAAATCGGCCTTTTTGATAAAAACAAAATTCAATTGTTGACTACATATTCAAAACAATTAAGCCAATTTAAATCAAGTCAACCAGAAATTTTTAAGTTTCAATCGTACGATAAAAAATTCACAATTGAATCAATGTTAATTAAACCAGTTGATTTCAATCCATCAAAAAGATATCCATTAATTCTTTGTGTTCATGGAGGACCATACAGTGCTTTCAAGAAAACTTTTTTGCAGAGTTATCCTATGCAAGTATATGCAAATGAGGGCTTCGCAGTTGTTGCGCCTAATGTTCGTGGAAGTTCTGGTTATTCAGATGAATTTGGTCAATCTAATCGTTATGATTTAGGTGGAGGAGATTTTCAAGATGCACTCAAAGCAGTTGATGAAGTGATTAAAATGGGTTTTGTTGATACAACTCGAATGGGAGTTATTGGTGGTAGTTATGGTGGTTACATGACAAATTGGATAATTTCACAAACTAATCGTTTTGCTGCTGCAGTTTCGATGTATGGAATTTTTAGTTTCTTCACGGACTTTTCAAACTCATGGCAACCAATTTTTGAAAAAATGTATTTTGGATATTATTACTGGGAAAAACCAATTGATATGAATCACTTGTGGGTTAATCGTTCTCCTGCATTTTATGTACAGAATATTCAAACTCCAGTTTTGATTCTTCAAGGCGATAAAGATCAGTATACAAATCTTGCAAACTCTCAGGAGATGTATCAAGCACTAAAAATATTGGGCAAACCTGTTGAATTTGTAGTTTATCCACGAGAAGGTCATGGAATTAGAAACGAACCTCAACATTATTTAAATATGCTCAATCGAGGATTAAATTGGTTCAAAAAATATTTGAAATAAAAAATTCAAAATCATAACAAATTAGTTTGAATTTACTTAGCAAGTGAATAAAATCTTTTTTGAAATCAATGGATGAAAAAATTTAATCAATCATTTTATTAATTTAATCTTGAAAATTTTTTCGGAATAAAAATGAGAAATGTATTTATCATTTTTCTTCTTATTGTTTTATCTGTCTCTCTTTTCCCTTTCAGAAGTAATTCACAAATAATAATGGGGAATAAGAAAATGTCTATCAAAATTGAAAGTTCAGCATTCAATCATGGCGAGTTCATCCCATCTAAATACACATGTGATGGAGCGAACATTTCACCACCACTGAAGTGGAGTGGAATCCCAGAAGGAACGAAATCAATTGCATTGATTTGTGATGATCCAGATGCACCAATTGGCGATTGGGTTCATTGGGTTTTGTATAACATTCCACCTGAAACAAATGAATTAAAAGAAAATATTCCCTCAGAAAAAATTTTGAGAGATGGTTCAATTCATGGATTGAATGACTGGAAAAAGTTTGGTTATGGCGGACCATGCCCACCATCTGGTGTTCATAGATATTATTTCAAAGTTTATGCTTTGGATATACAGTTAAATTTAGGCCCTGGTGCAACAAAGAAGCAATTACTTGATGCAATGAGCAGTCACATTTTAGCTCAAGGTGAATTAATGGGAAAATATCAAAGGAAGAAATGAGAGTAGTTATTTTTATGCTGAGGTTTAATAACAATGTTTTTATTTAAATAGACCTTCACGAGATTTTGTGGTCATCAAATCGTGTTTCTCTCGATAAATCTGTCCAATTATTGCAGATAAAATAAAAATTACCGATACGATGTAAAGCCACAAAGCAGTTACAACTATAAATGCAATGTTTCCATAAATCCTTGAATAGTTAGCTACATTAGTTACATAATAAGTGAAAGCATTCTTAGCAATTTCAAAAAGAATAGTTGCCCATAAAGCAGAAATGAAATAAACTCTTTTTTTCATTTTACGATATGGAACAAGTGAATAGATTAGAAGCATCATAACAAATGTTAAAAGCGTTGGTAAGTAACGAATGAAAAGTTTATCAATAAAAGAAAAATCAAACTGTGAAAGAAATTCAATTCTTGTCAAAAGAGTTTTGAAAATTTGAAAAAGTGGATTGATTAGAATTACTAAAAGGAAAAAGACCAAAGTTAAAATCACCATTCCAAAATCTCTAATCTTTGCAATTAAAATGTTTTTACCTTTCTCAATTCCGTAAATGTTATTAAGAATTGTTCTGAAAGTTGAAAACAATCCACTTGCAGTGAAAAACAAGCCAATTGTTCCAATTGTCCCAACTAATGTTTTGTATTTGATGAACTCACCTATTCGTTCAAATAAAATTTCTTTAATCTTATCTGAGTAATCGGAAACAGGAATAATATCATCAATCATTAAACTGATTTGAATCAAAAGTTCTTGCGACTCAAGTATTGAACCCAAAACAGAAAAAGTAATCAACACCATCGGAATAATGCAGAGCAAAATTGAGTAAGTCATACCTGAAGCAAAAATAAAAGCATGATGATAATCCATCTTCTCATAAATATTAATCACATAAAATTTCAACCATTCCCAAAATTTTTTTGAGTAGTCAAATAGTTTTTCCTTTATCAAATGTAAAAATTTCATTTGCCCTCTAATATTCTTGAAAAGGAATTGTAATAAGCATCTTCAATTTCTTCAAGATTTAATTTCAAATCATCATTTATGATTAACTCATTTCCACCAACCACTCCAATTTGTTGAAATGGAATTCCTTTCTCTTTCAATATGCTTTCAAATGTTTTCAACTTATCATTTTCAATTGTGATGATAATTCTTGATTGCGTTTCAGAGAAGAGATAAAAATCTTTTCTAAAATTAAAATTCAGGTTGACCTTTGCACCAATTTTTTTCTTTCTGTTCATCACACAACATTCGGCAAGTGCAACTGCAAGACCACCATCAGAAACATCGTGAGC
Organism: Ignavibacteria bacterium; assembly: GCA_026415235.1. Lineage (GTDB taxonomy): Bacteria > Bacteroidota > Ignavibacteria > Ch128b > Ch128b > Ch128b. The sequence goes on from JAOAHM010000010.1 coordinate 6,241, forward strand.
AGATTTAACTAAATTTTGTTTGATTAATTCAAGCAAAGTATCTATTTCTTTTTTCTCTAATTGCAAATCAATTTGTGGAATATCTCCTTCAATTTTGTTGAAGAAAGTTTTAAGAAATTCGCTTCCGCCAATTTCTGCTTTTGTTTCTCCAATTAAATAGATTAAATCTCCTTCGTCTTTGAAGTAAGATGTGGTGATGTGATTTATGTTTTCAATCAAACCTAACATTCCAATTACAGGAGTTGGATAGACAGTGTAGTTTTGACTTTCGTTGTAGAAACTAACATTTCCACCTGTCACTGGAGTATCGAAAACGATGCATGCTTCTCTCATTCCTTCGATTGCTTCTTTGAATTGCCAATAAATTTCAGGATCGTATGGATTACCAAAGTTTAGACAATTTGTAATTGCAATTGGAAGAGCACCTGTGCAAGCAACATTCCGTGCAGCTTCGGCAACAGCAATCATTGTCCCACGCTTTGGATTAAGATAAACATAACGACCATTGCAATCTGTTTTAACTGCTATTGCTTTGTTTGTTTTTTTAATTCGAATTACTGCTGCATCACAGCCTGGTTGAATTACTGTGTTTGTTCCAACTGTGTAATCGTATTGATGATAAATCCACGATTTGTTTGTGATATTTGGTGAAGATAAAAGTTTAAGCAATGCTGAATTTAAATCTTTCACTTCGGGTAAATTCGATAAATCGACATTTTTCAATCTCTCAAAATATTCTGGTTCTTTCCATTCACGGTAGTAAACTGGTGCACCACCACCGAGAACAAGTGATGATGCGGGAATTAATGCAGCAAGTTTGCCGTCTTTATAAAATTCAAGTTTATCTTCTTCAATTACTTCACCAATTTGGACACATTGCAAATCCCATTTCTCAAATACTTTTTTTATTTCCGCTTCACAACCTTTTTTACCGATAACAAGCATTCGCTCTTGAGATTCCGAAAGTAAAATCTCGTAGGCACTCATATCATTTTCACGAAGTGGAACTAAATCCAAATTAATTTTCATTCCACATTTTCCACGAGCGCTCATTTCACTTGTTGAACAAATAATTCCTGCAGCGCCCATATCTTGAATTCCGACTATCAAACCTTTTTTTATTATTTCAAGTGTAGCTTCGAGCAAAAGTTTTTCTGCGAACGGATCGCCAACTTGAACATTTGACCTTCTTGATTCTGATTCATCCGTCAACTCTTCTGAGGCAAATGTAGCTCCATGAATTCCATCTCTTCCAGTTGATGAACCAACAATAAAAACTGGATTGCCTTTCCCTTTCGCAACTGCTTTTGCAATACGATTTGTTTTAACCACCCCAACAGCCATAGCATTAACAAGACAATTATCTTGATAAGCTTCTTCGAAGTAAACTTCTCCTGCTACGGTTGGAACACCAAAACAATTTCCATAATCACCAATTCCTTTCACTACACCATTCAACAGAAATTTAGTTTTTTGATTATCAAGGTTACCAAATCTTAATGAGTCCAATGCAGCAATTGGTCTTGCTCCCATTGTAAAAATATCTCTTAAAATTCCACCGACACCAGTTGCTGCACCTTGGTATGGTTCTACTGCTGATGGATGATTGTGACTTTCAATCTTGAATGCAATCGCAAGTCCATCACCAATATCAACTAAACCAGCATTTTCTTCACCAGCTTGAACAAGTAAGCGACTTCCACTTCTTGGCAAAGTTTTAAGCAAGGCAATTGAATTTTTATAACTACAATGTTCGCTCCACATCACACTGTAACAACCAAGTTCAGTGTAGTTTGGAGTTCGACCTAAAAAATTTTTTGCTCTTTCAAATTCTTCTTCTGTTAATCCATGCTTTAATGCAAGTTCGAGTGTAACTTCAGGTTCTTTCATTTCGATTCAAACTCTAAATAATTTTTGTAAATGAGATAAAGTTCTTTTGTTGCTAATAAATCTTTACTGCAATATTCAGCAATCTCTCGAAATCTTTTTTGTGAAAAAATTTCGTTAATGTTATAACCTGTCACTTCTCCTCGTTTTGAACTTTCAATTCCAAATGCTTTGCAGTAAAAATCTAAATTGTATTTTCTTGTTAAACCATAGAAAGTAAATTGATCGAGTAAATCGCAGTGTAGTTTTGAGTCGTAACGATAGGAAAGCAAATTTTTAGTTGGTTTAATTCGAAGCAAAGCTGAACGAAGCAAAAGAAAAGGTGCATCAAAATTTCTTCCGTTGAAAGAAATGAACCGATCGTATTTATCAACTATTTCCCAGAATTTTTGAATTATAAATTTTTCATCGCCCGAATGAAATGTGAATTGTTCATCTTCAGATTTGAAATGCTCCTTTTCGTCAGATTGAAATAAAACCAAACCTTTATTCGTTTGCACATCATAAAGCCCGATAGCAACAATTTGTGCTGTCAATGCACTTAAATTTAAATAACGGATTACTTCTTCTGTTTTTTGTTGCTTCTTTTCTTCAGTCTCTTCAAGATTTGCGTAACGAAGAAGATACTCTTGTTGAAATTCATCAAAACTCTCGAATGGATAACCAACCGTCTCAATATCAAAAACAATTTCTTTCATTCCACTAATCCATTTGAAATTTTATTTATCAAATGCAAAGATTTTTTTAACCAATGCGAACAAAAATTAACCAATTTTCTAAAATATAACTCGAACAAAAAATTCAGTTATCAATGCATAAAAAAATTTTATCTAAGAATTTTAACTTCTTTATCGAATGCTTTAATTTCTTCTATCATTGAGTCGGGCAAGGGAGTTGGATTTAATGTCAAAGGGTCAACATTGACAATTACGCCACTTCCACGAGCAATAAATTGTTGAGTTGACTTGTTAAAAATCAGATGTTCAAAATTTAGACTTGAGTTTTTGATGTAATCAATTCGAGTGTAGATAATTAATTCATTATCTAAGTAAGCTGGTGAAAAATAATCGCACTCATTGTGAGCAACAAAAAATAACAAGCCGTCTGAAAAAGTTCCGTTTGGATTTAACTTATATCCCATCTTTTTTCGATAATCAATTCTCGCAAGTTCAAAGTAATTAAAATAAACAGCATTATTTACAACATTTTGAAAATCTACCTCATAACTTCTGACTTGAATTTCAATTTGTACTGGGAATTTAGATGTATCGAATGTTTCTTTCATTGTTTATCCAATTTTATTTTTTAATTGAAATGAGCTTTCAAAATTTTTATTGCATCTTCAATATCATCATCATTTACATCAAGATGAGTAACAGCTCTCACCAAATATTTTTTACCAACTGAAAGTAACAACGAATTGCCTGTCTTCGAAGGGTCTTTTACAATTTGACATACTTCAGTTGCTGTTAATCCATCAACTTCAAATAAAATAATGTTAGTTTCAACTTCATCTGGATTAACTTTTATTCGTGAAATTTTTGAAATTTCTTTTGCAAAATATTTAGCTCTTCGATGGTCATCAGCAAGTCGTTTGAAATTATTTTCAATTGCATAAATACCAGCAGCAGCTAAAATTCCAGCTTGACGCATTCCACCGCCCCAAGCTTTGCGATAACGATGTGCAAGTTTTATGAAATCTTTCGAACCAGCAATTACAGAACCAACTGGCGCACCAAGTCCTTTCGATAAACACACTGAAACTGAATCAAAATACTGTGCATATTCTTTCAAACTAATTCCAGTTGCAATTGACGCATTCCAAAGTCTTGCTCCATCGAGATGAAATTTCAAATTATATTTATCAACAACATTTCGAATTCGTTTAATTTCTTCTAATGAAAAAACCGAACCACCTCCACGATTATGAGTATTTTCAACACAAACTAATCTTGTTTTTGGAAGATAATATGCTTCTGGTCGAATTACTTCTTCAACTTGCTCAGCTGTAAAAATTCCACGATTACCATTTACAGGAACAACTTGAACATGCGAAAGTCCAGCGATTGAACCAGACTCATAATTGTAAATGTGTGCATCTTTATCACAAATCAATTCATCCCAAGGTTGTGTGTGAGCTTTAATGCAAAGTTGATTTCCCATTGTTCCACTTGGAACATATAAAGCTGCTTCTTTACCAAGTAATTCAGCGACTTTTTCTTGAAGTTTATTCACAGTTGGATCTTCACCAAAAACATCATCACCTACTTCAGCACTCATCATAAATTCTCTCATCTCTTTTGAAGGTTTGGTAACAGTATCACTTCGTAAGTCAATTGCTCTCATCTCTCTTCTTAACTCCCAATTTTTTTATGAATGATAGTAGAATGAAAAATCCTGAAAAGATTAAAGATAGATAACTTATTAAATCGCGATATTGAACATAATAAGTGATTTCGTTATTCAAATAAATTTCTCCAGTGAAATAAGTTCTTTCAAAAAGTTTAGTTTCAAAGATTGTTCTACCAAATGGATCAATAATGCAACTAATTCCACCATTTGCAGAGCGAACAATCCATCTTCGATTTTCAATTGCACGAAAAACTGCAAATTGTTTATGTTGATAAGGTCCAGAACTTTTTCCATACCAACTATCATTAGTTACAACGACAAGAAATTGTGCACCTTTTTTAACAAACTCAGAATTGAACGATGGGAAAATTGACTCATAACAAACCGATGCAGCAAACTTAGCTGAATCACCATCTCGTGTTTTGAAATTAAAGATTGTTTGTTTATCCCAAACACTCCAATTACTTATGCCTACACTCCATTTAATCAAGTCACCAAGAAATGGAAGATAATCAAGATAAGGCGCACGCTCTGCAAACGGAACTAAATTCATTTTACCATACTCTTGAATTAAATCTGAATCAGGAAGAAATAAAACAACTCCATTGTAAGTATCATAATAATAAGAAGAGTCTCGTGAGATTTTACTATGTTCTTTTTTCATTTCATCTGAAAAATAGAAGTGAACAAGTGGAAGTCCAGTAGCAATTGCAACATTATTCGTTCGACAGAAATCTTTAATTCGTTTTACTTCTTCAGGATAATTTCCACTTAAAAGATAAACAGGTAACGCACTTTCGGGCCAGACAATTAACTCAGCACCATTTTTTACTGCGCTATCTGAAAGTTGAAGATAAACATCAATTTGTGGATTTACTTCATCTTCCCATTTTTCCCATGGATCAAAGTCAGGTTGAACAATACCTACAGTGATTTTTTTCCCGTCATAAATCGCATCATTCAAAATTACTTTTCCATAAATGAAAAGTGAAACTAAAATGATTACAATGATTGAAAGCTTGTTCAAAGTAAATCGAAAACTTTCATATCGAAAATTTTTATAAGCTGCATAGAGCAAAACATTAAACACAACAATTAAAAACGATAAACCATAAACTCCAATGATTGATGTAATTTGTATCAAAGGTAAATAGTAAGATTGTGTATTACCAAGAGTGAGCCACGGAAAAGCTGTATCATCAACAGAACGAAGATACTCAAGCGAGTTCCAAAGGAATGGAAATGCAAATAGAGCAGACTTATTTCCAAGATGAATTTTAATCAATCGAAAAAATACAAAAGGTATCCAGTAAAAAAATGGATGAACTAAGATTAATGCAACTGAACCAATCATCATGAAAGGGTCAGTTTTCGATGTCCATCCACCAATCCAATAAAGTGTAAGAGCGTGAAAAACAAGCATGCTTAAGTAAGTAAAGATTAAAAGCTCACGATAATTTTTTGCACGATTAAGAAAAATTAGAAGTGGAACAAGTCCAAAGTAAGCAAAGAAACCAGTCTCAAAAGGTGGAAAACTTAAAGAGAGTAAAACTCCACTAAGCAAAGAAAGGAAAATGTTTTTAAATAAATCTGACTTAGTTTCTATTTTTAACATTTCGTATTATTAAAACCTTAATGATGTAAATAACAGCGATTAGTACAATTAATGCGAGAATAATTTTGTTATATGTTGTAATGTATTCGCTAATTTTAGAGAGATTATGTCCGACATAAAAACCAACAAAGATTAGAATTAGATTCCAGATGAATGCACTCACAGCAGAAAGAATAACGGTTCGTTTCAAATTCAGTTCACTCATACCTGCAAAGAAAGAAATGATTGCACGA
>JAOAHM010000054.1 GCA_026415235.1 Ignavibacteria bacterium
GCTGTTCTTGCAAATGCCCAATAGATTTGAGGCATAATGTAATCAACTTTTCTTTCTTGTAGCCACGCAACTGCATCGCAATAAAGTGTGTAGTAAGCTTCTAAACCACTCGTTCCTGCTGCACTATTTTTCCAAATGCCAAATGGACTAATTCCAAATTTTATCTTTGGTTTGACTGACATAATTGAATCATAAACCATTCTGACTAAAGTATTAACATTATTTCTTCGCCAATCACCTTTGTTGGTATATCCACCAGAATATAATGACCAAGAAACACTATCTTGATTTTGTATTCCTTCATATGGATAGAAGTAATCATCAAAATGAACACCATCTATATCGTACCTTCGCACAACATCCATTATTATTGAAGTAACATATTCTCTAACTTGAGGTAATCCCGGGTCTAACATTTTATATGGTGAATTGAATTGTAGATTCCATTCCGGCTTAGTTCGAGTAATGTGATTTGAAGCAATTGAACTTGATGCGCTAAATTGTGAGCGATATGGATTAAACCACGCATGAAATTCCATTCCTCGTTTTTTAGTTTCTTCAATCATGAACTGCAATGGGTCATAAAAAGGAGAAGGTGCAACCCCTTGTGTTCCCATTAACCATTCAGACCAAGGTTCCCTTGAATTAGCATAAAATGCATCGCAGGAAGGACGAATTTGAACAATCACAGCATTGAAATTACAACCTTTCAAATATTCAACCATTTGAATGAATTCATTTCTTTGCTGAGTGGTTGTGAGATATTTAGATGAAGGCCAATCAATATTTGTAACTGTTGCAATCCAAGCCGCTCTAAATTCTCTTTTTGGGTAAACCGTTTGTGAAAAACCTATTGTATTTAATCCGATAAATAAAATTAAAATAATATTTTTCATGATGCTCTCTCTTGAATGGAATGAATTTATACAAATTTCTAAAAAAAGAGCTAATGAGACAAACATAAAATTATAGTCGTTTGATAAAAGACAAATTTCGTTAAAATTAAAATTGTAATTTTTGAAATGGATAATAAAAATTCTTGAATCATTTTCATCGGAAATAAAAATGCTTTGCTGAGTGTTTATATATTTAGAATGTTTCTTATGTGAACAAGAAATTCTTAATGAAATGTTTTAGATATTTGAAAGGGACTAAACTTCAATGAAAGTAAATAACATTTTCCGAACGATAGATGAAACTTATTTAAGAAAAGAAACCTTCTTGGCAAAGAAATTTAACAGGAAGATAATTGATTACATATATCAAAAAGAATTGTTGAGAATATGGATACCGAAGAAATACGATGGTCTCGATTTATCATTAAAAGATGGTTTAATGGTACTGCAAAAATTATCTCGAATTGATGGAAGTCTTGGTTGGTTTGTAACTCTGACAAGTGGTGCAAATTATTTTTCAAGGAATATTCATCCTGAAATTGCAAGCACAATCTTCACTAACAAAAGAATTTGTTTTGGGGGAAGTGGAATGATTGGAGGTACTGCGAAGAAAGTAAAAGATGGATATATAATTAATGGTTATTGGAGATATGCGACAGGTGCGCCACATCTAACTCATTTCACTTTCAATGCGCAAATTGTTCAAAATGGAAAAGCACTTTACAACTCAAAAGGTGAGCCGATTTTCCTTTCATTCTTTGTTGACAAAAAAGATGTTCGGGTGATTAAAAATTGGAATGTAATGGGATTAATTGCAACCGAATCACATGATTTTGAAATCATAAATAAATTTATTCCTGAGCAAAACGCATTCAAGTATAATCTTGCTTTTGGTAATGATTTGCTTGACTTAATCCCATTTAATGTTTTTGCTTATTTAACTCTTACTGTTAATTATTTAGGTATGGCTGAGCATTTCTTTGAAATTTGTTTTCGAGAAAGAAAGTTGAAAGACAAAAAGAAAACAGAAAGTTTCTTAATTAAAAAAATTAACTCGTTTTATAAACTTGTCAATTCAATAGAGGATGAGATAAAGCGAAATAAAAAGCTCGGCAAGTCGTTATCATTAGAAGCAAAGAAATTTGGTAGAAATCTAATTGAAGAATTAGCACAAAAGATAATTCAAACATATCAAGAGATGGGCATTCGAGGAGCAATTGTGGATGAAGAAATCAATCAAGTGTTTAGAGATTTCTTCACTGCAACTCAGCATAATATTTTTAAGAAGTAATTGTTCTGATTGACAAACCATGATTTAAAATAAAAAAACCTCAGTGATTAACTGAGGCTTTTAGCTCCGCGTGCAGTCCATTGGCTAACGGTTCGAACTTGCAAATGTGATGAAAAAATTTATTGCCTCTTAATTAGCTCCGCGTGCAGGACTCGAACCTGCAACCCTCCGGTTAACAGCCGGATGCTCTACCATTGAGCTAACGCGGAATATGAAATTTTACTCAATGTTTTTTAACAATTAATGCAAACTTATAAAGAACGAATTTGCATTACTATTTTATGGCGAATGTAAGTAAGTTATTTGCTCATTGATTTATAGCGAAATTTCAATTTCTTTGTTTATTAATTTCTCAATGAGCACTTTTGATTTCCAACTCTTTAATTTTTTCTCAGCCTTAAGAGCGTCACTTTTATTTTTAAACTCTTGAATGTAAACCAACTCCCACGGTCTATACCTACTTGTAAAACCCTTCTCAATAGTATTATGAAACTCTAATCTTCTTTGAACATTCTCTGAAACACCAATGTAATACTTATTCGTAATTTTTGATTTTAGTATATATAGATAATGCATCACAAATAGGGTTGAGTTGGAAATTTTCTATCAGTCTCTAAAAGAACGAACCTGCATCCCGATTTATCGGGATAACAGCCGGATGCTCTACCATTGAGCTAACGCGGAATGTCAATCATTTCAACAAAATTTCGAATGCAATTATAATAAACTGATTCAATTTTTCAAAAAAAATTATAGAATAATTTCATCTGGATCATTTTCACTTTTTACTACGCGCCATTCTGTTTCTTCCACATCAAAGTTAGCTATCTTTTCAAGAGGTACTTTCAAGTATTTGCCATGTGCTTCTACTGCTATTTCTCCATTTGGTAAAATAATTTCACCGTATCCTTCAAAAATTCGATTTTCATTTTTAGTAATTCGACCAATCACTTTCAATTCTTCATTTAGTGGAATCGGTTTTTTGAATTTAACATTTAACTCAATCGTAACTCCCCAAACTTCCTCTTCGTAATGATTGAGTATTGCTCTGCCAATTGTTTCATCTAAAATTGTTGAAGCTATTCCACCGTGCAATCGCCCTGGATAACTTTGATGAACTTCTTCAGGTTTGAAGATAGCAATTAATTCTTTCGTCTCAGAAACATAAAAATGAGCTTTTAGTCCAAAAGGATTTTTCAATCCACAAACAAAACAAAGCTTTGAATTTTTTTGCTTTCCAACAATTTTATGTTTCAATTTCTTTATCGTTTAATTTATTGAACTCATCCTTTTCGATTTTTGATTCAGAATTTTTGGATATGGTATTTTGTTCACTCTCTTCATCAATATCACTTTCAAGTTTAGATTTGAATGAGAGATAGAGTAACATTACAATTCCTACTAAAACCGATACATCAGCAAAGTTGAAAATTGGTAAACTTTCATAAGTTCTTCCAAAAAGTGTGTAATCAAAAAAATCAATGTGAATGAAATCAACTACTCGACCATGAAAAAGAGGAGCATATCCATAGAATACACCATAAAACACTCGATCAATTATATTGCCAACAGCACCACCAAAAATTAAAGCAACAGCTAATCGTATTTTGAAATCTTTATATCTTGAAATATATAGATAATACAAAATCAATCCAGCTGCAAGAATTGTAAAAATTGTTACTGCCACTTTGAAATCACGTCCAAGTTCAATTCCAAATGCAAGCCCGTAGTTTTCAACATGAGTTATCTGAATCAAATCATCAATTAGTTTGATGCTCGAATTAATTTGTAAACCTCGATGTTCAATTCCTAAGAAGGGAATATTAAATCCTTTGACTAAAATTTTTGTCAATTGATCTATAAAAATTACAGCAAAAGAATAATAAAGAACTTTCATCAAATTATATAAATTGTAAGGTTTAAATTTTTCATGCTGGTTGGAGAGCTTTTTGGATATCGTTTATCAACACCTCTTTTGTAACAAGTCCAATGTGTTTGTTCACAATTTTTCCATTTTTATCAATAATAAATGTTGTTGGAATTGCATTAATACCACCATAGTTTTTGTAAACTTCATCTGTCCCAATAAGTATTAGATAATTAATCTTAAATTCTTTCACGAAGGGTGGGACGACTTCCATTGGATTTTCATCCACAGTAATTCCAATTACTTGAACATCTTTCCCGTAATTTTTCTGAATATCAATCAAATCGGGAATACCTTTTCTACAAGGTGCACACCAAGTTGCCCAAAAATCAATCACTACAACTTTGTTTCTAAAATCCGAGAGTTTATAACTTTTTCCATCAATTGATTTAAGAGTAAAATCAAAAGCTGATTGTCTTTCTGTACCAGGTTCGTGTAAATATTTTTTCGTTCCAGGAGGATATTGAAAAGTTGGGCCTTCGTCTTTTCTTGTGTTGTTCACTATAAAAAGAATGATTATTACTACTAAAAAAATATACCAGGAAATTTTTCCCCAATGAATTTTTCTTTTTTGTTCTTGTAACTTCTGAGCTTTTACTTTTTTATCTTTAGCCATAAAATTTTTTTATCCATTTGATTTGTTGTAAAAATAAGAAACTTAAATCAAAGTTTGATTTAATTTTGAAGTCGAATTATAAAGTTCGAGATTGTAGTAGAACATTATAATAATTCAAGATGTTTAATTGAAAAATTTTTTGAATGACGATGGAGAACAAAACAAAATTTGATTTAATCACTTTACCAATTGAAGGAATGACCTGTGCAAGTTGTGTCCTTCGTGTGGAAAAAGCATTGAAAAAAATTGATGGCGTTCAAGATGCTGTTGTTAATCTTGCAACTGAACAAGCACAAGTAAAAATTGATCCAACTAAAGTTGATTTCAATAGATTAAAAGAAGCAGTTGAAAAAGCTGGATATTCTGTAATCGAACCGAAAGAGACTACAATTGAATTTGAAAAAGTTGTCGAAGAAGAAAGAGAAAAACAGTTCAACGAGCTTACTAAGGATTTGAAATTTGCGTTGCTCTTTACAATTCCTGTCTTTCTAATAAGTATGTTAATGATGTCAATCAAATTTCAAAATTCAATTGGAAATTTTTTGCCTTATGTTCCTTTCCTTTTGTTCATTCTCACCACACCTGTTCTTCTTAAAAGTGGAAAAAGATTTTTCAAGATTGCTTGGAATAACTTAAAGCATTTCTCTTCTGATATGAATACTCTTGTTGCAATTGGAACAGGTTCAGCATACATCTACAGTTCAATTGTAACTTTTTTCCCAGAGTTGGTCGGTGTTCAAAGACATTCATCACATTTAGAAATTTATTACGACTCCACTGCTGTCATTATAACTTTAATTTTGTTTGGAAGATGGCTCGAAGCTAAATCGAAATCAAGAACATCATCAGCAATCAAAAAGTTGATTGGACTTAAACCAAAAAAAGCAAATGTAATTCGTGATGGTAACGAAATTACAGTTACAATTGAACAATTGAAGTTGAATGATATTGTGATTGTCCGTCCTGGCGAAAAAATTCCAGCCGATGGATTTATTATTGAAGGCGCATCATCAATTAATGAAGCAATGATTACAGGCGAAAGTCTTCCTGTGGAAAAGAAAGAAGGTGATAAAGTTATTGGTGGGACAATCAATCTTAATGGTACTTTTAAGTTTAGAGTCTCTGCAATTGGAAGTAAATCAGTTCTTGGTCAGATAATCAGACTTGTTGAGGAAGCTCAATCGTCAAAAGCACCAATTCAAAATCTTGCTGATAAAATTGCATCGGTTTTTGTACCTGTTGTTATTTTAATTGCAATTTTGACATTGATTGGTTGGTTGATTGCAGGCTCAAATTTTTCTTCCGCTTTAATTCATTTTGTTGCTGTATTGATAATTGCTTGTCCGTGTGCATTAGGGCTTGCAACTCCTACTGCTTTAATTGTTGGGACTGGCATTGGAGCAGATAACGGAATACTTATTAAAAACGCTCAAAGTCTTGAACTTACTCACAAACTAACCGATTTAGTGATTGACAAAACAGGAACCATCACAGAAGGAAAATTGAAAGTAAACGATATCATTTTTCTTGATGAATCCAACAAAGAGCTAAACTTAAAATTAATTGTCTCATCAGAAAATAAATCAGAACATCCAATCGGAAAAGCAATCGTAAATTACGGCAAAGAAAATCATATACAGATAATTGAGCCAAACTCATTCAAATATAAAATCGGATTTGGCATTGAAGCACATTTTGGTGAAGATGTTGTTCTAATTGGAAATGAAATTTTAATGGAAGAAAATAAAGTTGATTTTTCAGTTTATCAAGAATTGATTAATCAACTAAAAGCTGATGGAAAGATTATAGTTTATGTTGCAATTAACCGAAGACCAATGGCATTAATTTCAATTAGCGATGCAATCAAAAAAAATTCACACGAAGCAATTCAAAAAATAAAATCACTTGGAATAAATGTGATAATGATAACTGGTGATAGCGAAGAAACTGCGAAGCGAGTTGCCGGCGAAGTTGGAATTGAAAAATATTTTGCTCGCATTCTGCCCGATGAGAAAGCAAATGTTGTAAAACAATTGAAAGGTGAGAAAAAAATCATTGGTATGGTAGGTGATGGGATTAATGATGCGCCTGCTCTTGCTCAAGCTGATGTAAGTATTGCTATGTCAAGCGGAACTGATATAGCAATTGAAACAGCAGATATAACTTTAATCAAAAACGATTTAATGGATGTTTATCGAGCAATCAAATTATCTCATCTTACAATCAAAACAATTAAACAAAATCTTTTCTGGGCGTTTATTTATAATGTCATAGGAATTCCACTTGCTGCATTTGGAGTTTTAAATCCAATGATTGCTGCACTTGCAATGTCTTTGAGTTCAGTTTCGGTAGTAACAAATTCATTGCGAATTAGAAAGAAAAATCTTTAAATTGAGACAGAGTTACAGAATTAATCACTTAATCAATCAATAAACATTAGGAGAGAATGATGAAACAAGTAATTAGTATTCTGATGGTTGTTTTCTTTTTAACAACAATTGTTTTTGCACAATCACAGGATAAACAGCAAGTCAAAAAAGATGTAAAAGTCGAAAAGACTGAAAAGAAAGATGCTTGCTGTTCAACAGAAAAATCTTCAGATAAAACTTTGAAAAAATCTACCTGTGATACAGATAAATCAAAAGTAAAATCTGAAGAAGAATGTTGTTCAGACGATAAAGCAAAAGCAGATGATGATTGCTGCAAATCAGATAAATCTTCAACCAAAGTAAAAGAAATTAAGAACTAACAAAACATAAAAGCCCCACTTCAGTCGTAAGGAGCTTTGCCATTATGGTGAAGCTCCTTTTTGTTTTTAATAAAATCATATCTTTCACTAATTTTACTGAAAACAGGAAGCTTCAATGCTTAAAAAACTTTCCGTTGAAAATTTCAAAAAGTTGAATTTTGAAATTGAACTGGATGAAGTTGTTGCCTTCGTTGGTCCAAATAATTCTGGAAAAAGTAGTGCATTGCAGGCAATTGCTCTTTGGTATTTAGCATTGCAAAAATGGATTGAAAAAAGAGAAACAAAACAATCTAAAGCAAAACAAAGAACTGGGGTCGCAATAAACAGAAAAGATTTAATCAACCTACCTGTTCCATCAACAAAACTTTTGTGGAAAAATCTTCAAGTTCAAAAGAAAAAAGATGATGGCAATGGGCAGGATAAAGTTTTTATTAAAATTAAATGTGAAGGGGAGTTATTCAATAAAACTTGGTCGCTTGGTTTTGAATTCTATTATGCAAATGAAGAATCTTTGTATGCAAGATTAATCGAAACAGATAGTGAGAAAATTGAACTTGACCTTCTGAAAAATTACAGAGTGGGATTTTTACCTCCTATGTCTGGACTTGCAACAGAAGAAGATAAATTGGAAGCTGGCTCAATTCAAGTTAGAATTGGTGAAGGTAGAACAGCAGAAGTATTACGAAATCTTTGTTATTTAGTTTATAAGAGAAATACTGAAAAATGGAAAGTGATTGTTGAGCTTTTGAATAAGATGTTTGGTGTTCATCTCAATGAACCTAAGTATTATGAGCAAACAGGCAAATTAGAATTAACTTATAAAGAAAATGATATTGTTTATGATATTGTCAATTCAGGTAAAGGATTTCAACAAATTTTACTCATACTTTCTTATTTGAGTGCAGAAGAAAATCGAATACTTTTGATTGACGAACCAGATGCACATCTCGAAACTATTAGACAAAGAGAAGTTTATAAGTTATTAACAAACTTAGTTAGGGATAACAAAGGACAATTAATCATAGCAACACATTCAGAAGTTGTATTGAATGAAGCTGCAGAAAAAGATTTGATAGTTGCATTTATTGGTACACCTCACATTGTAAATAATAAAAGTCATTTAGTAAAATCACTAAACACAATTGGTTTTGATCAATACCTTTTGGCTGAACAGAAGAAATGGATTTTGTATTTAGAAGGCGCTACTGATTTAGATATACTAAAAGAGTTCGCAAGAAAATTAAAACATCCTGTTGAAAAATACCTTGAGTTTGCTTTCGTAAAATATGTTGCAAACATTCCTTCTGATGCAAAAGAGCACTTTTATGCTATTCAAAGAGAAGCACTAAAGGAATTTAAGGGTGTGGCTATCTTCGATAGATTAAATACTAAACCCGAATCAAGTGAGCAACTTAGAATAACGATGTGGAATAGAAACGAAATTGAAAACTACATTCCCATTCCCGAGAGTATATACAAATTTGCAGAAGCAGAACTTGGAGAGGATATTTTTCTAAGCAATAAAATTCCAGAGTTGAAAAAAATTATTGAACGATTAATTCCACCTATTGCACTCGAAAACAAAGAAGATATTTTCTGGATTGATACAAAAGTCAGTTCGCTCCTCGAAAGAATTTTTGATGAATTTTATAAACAAACGAACATTCGCCTTTTGCGAAAAGGGGAATTTTATCGCTTGATTAGTTTTGTTTCTCCCGAAGTAATTAATTTGGAAGTAAAAGAAAAATTGGACTTGATTTTAGAAGTAGCTTCAAGAGCTGAAGATTAAAATTTAAACTTGTATTAAATTTTTTCAGAAATCTTGTCTCACTTAAAATAAATTGCAAATACAATTATGGTTGAAGTTGGAAAAATAAAGATTGATAACAATTTACCTTTCGTTTTAATCGCTGGTCCCTGCGTGGTTGAAAGCAGAGAACTTGCATTCTCAACTGCAGAAAGAATTGTTAAGATAACTGAGAAATTAAACATCCCCTACATCTTCAAATCATCTTACAAAAAAGCAAATCGAACTTCAGTGAGTTCCTTCACTGGAATTGGTGACGAAGAAGCACTTAAAATTTTAAGTGATATTAAAAAAGAATTTAATGTTCCTGTTCTAACAGATGTTCACTCTGTTGAAGAAGTTAAAATGGCAGCTGAGGTTGTGGATGTCCTTCAAATTCCAGCTTTTTTATGCCGACAAACTGAATTGCTTCTTGCAGCTGGAAAAACTCAAAAAGTTGTGAACATTAAAAAGGGACAATTCTTAGCTCCCGACGAAATGAAATATGCTTCCGATAAAATTGCCTCCACTGGTAATCAAAAAATTTTGTTGACCGAGCGGGGAACAACTTTCGGTTATCATAATCTTGTAGTTGATATGCGTTCTTTAGTTATAATGAAAAAATTTGGTTATCCTGTAATTATGGATGCAACTCATGCTGTTCAAATTCCTGGTGTAGGAGGTAAATCAGGTGGTGCAAGAGAGTTCATTCCATACTTAGCTAAAGCAGCAATTTCAATTGGAATAGGCGGACTATTTTTAGAAACACATCCCGAACCTTCAAAAGCACTAAGCGATGCAGACTCCCAACTCCCATTAAAATATTTAGAAGAATTACTAACTCAAGTAAAACAACTTGATGAACTTGTGAAGGGATTTAAGGAATTGGAGATTGGGTGAGAGAGTTTATTTTGAGATTGTCTGATAAAATTAATCAAGAGTTATTCAAGCAAAAGACTGATGTTAAAAAATCTTTTGATATCTTACTTTTAAGCATTGTAGTGATTGTAATTTAAAACATTAATTAAGAAAATTTACCAATTAATTCATTACTGTATTTTTAATAAAAAATCAAACAAAAAAGGTTAATCAATGAAGAAAGAATTAAAAGAGCGATTGAGGAAAATTAAACTTTTAATTTTAGATGTAGATGGTGTCTTGACAGATGGTTCGATTGTTTACTCGTCGAATGGTGAGGAGATTAAGACTTTTAATGTTCATGATGGATATGGAATTGAGATGCTTCGAATGGAGGGAATTCCTGTTGCCATTATCACAGGTAGAACTTCTCAGATAGTTGAAAAGCGTGCGAAGGATTTGAAGATTGAGGATTTAATTCAAGGCACAATTGATAAAGTTACAGCTGCCGAAACATTCGCAAAGAAATATAACATTACATTTGAAGAGATGGCATTCATGGGTGATGATTTGTTTGATATTCCACTTCTTCAGAAAGTTGGATTTTCTTCGGCTCCAAAGAATGCAAGAAAGGAAGTGAAAAGGATAGTTCATTATGTAACAAAACACGAAGGGGGCAAAGGCGCCGTCCGAGAAGTGATTGATATGATTTTAGAGGCAAAGAGGAAGGAAAAGAATTTGGATTGAGCGTGGTGATGTTTTTTATCACATACCTGCGAAGGCAGGTATTCAGAAAGTGTGAGTGTTTTTTTGATGTCATACCTGCGTAAGCAGGTATCCAAGAAAGTGCGTTGAAAAATGGATTCCTGCTTTCGCAGGAATGACAAAAGGAGAAGCTTTCGCAGAAATGACAAAAATGAAATGCTTTCGCAGGAATGACGAAGTGGTGTTGAATGTCATACCTGCGTAAGCAGGTATCCAAGAAAGTGCATTGAAAAATGGATTCCTGCTTTCGCAGGAATGACGAAAGGAAATGCTTTCG
>JAOAHM010000035.1 GCA_026415235.1 Ignavibacteria bacterium
AAGCTTGTAAAATCAAAGTCTTTAACAGAAAATTTAATTTTTGTTTTTGAGTTAAATGGATTTGGATAATTTTGAAAGAGAGAAAATTTTTCTGGAGTTTGATTTTCAACAAAAACATTAAGCATTAGACTATCAACAAAACTTTTACACGCTTTATAAACATCTTCTTCAATGTTATACCATCCACTGTAATTTCCATATCCCCATTGACCACCATTTGTTATGAAAATTATTCCATAGTCTTTGATTTTTGAAAAATATAAATCGCTGATAAGTCCATAAGCTTCGCCAGGATGTCCGTAAAGTGTTTCACCAGGAAGTAAATCAGAAGTTCTACTGCAACCAAACCCGTATGTGTTAAAAATGCCGTAGTAATTATTTCCATTTGAACCGTTATAAATCCAACTTGGTGTAAGCATCTTATTAATTGTTGTATCATTCAAAATTCTGACACCATTTAAAATCCCACCGTTCATTATCATTAGCATAAATTTTGCCAAATCATTTGCACTAATTCTTAATCCACCTTGAGGCGCAAAGACAATTCCATTAGTTCCAATCACATAATTTGATAAATCTCTCGGTGGTGGTTTAATACCATTGTAATTATCAAATTGAGGAACCCAACTTCCACCACTTCTTCGATAAAGCACAGCAACATTATTTATGTTGGGAATATCTTGAATATTAAAGCTACCCGCAATTCGTAAGCGATCAAAAATTTTTTCTTTACAGAAGACATCAAATCTTTTATTCGATAATCTTTCAACTAAAGTCCCTATTACACCAAAATTTATATTAGCATATTGAAAATAATTTGATGAAGGAGATTTTGAAGCATCGAACATATCAGCAGTGTAATAAGAACCACCTGTGGTAAGTAAAGATTGAAGAGTTGGAGGAGGATTATCGTTGTAAGTTGCTGTAAGAAAGGAACTGTATCCTGAACCATCTCTAAGACTTGATGTATGAGAAAGTAATTTTCGGAAAGTTATTTTGTCATTTGGAAAATTGGGATTGCGAAGAGTGAAGCCAAGATAATTACTAACATCATCGTCTAAATTGAAAAGTCCCTGTTCGTATAAAATCATTAATGCTGTTGCAGTTATCATTTTAGAGATTGAAGCAATTCGATAAACTGTGCTGTCGTTGACAGGAAGATTTCTGCTCAAATCTCTAAATCCATATCCTTTTGAAAAGACCAGACTATCACCTTTAACAACTGCAACCGACATTCCCACAACATTATATTGTGTTCTAATGCTTTGAAGTTTTGCATCGAGAGAGCTTGTTTGAGGAAGAAGCTTTATTTGGTAGATAGTTAAAAGAAATAGGATATAAATTAATTTCATTTTTTATTACTATAATTTGGTTTTAATATATGAAAAAATGATTCATTAAGTTTTAAAGTAATAAGATAGTTTTCTGTGAGAAGTTAATGGGAAGCTTTTTCGTTCTTTTAATAAATAGCTGAGAAAAATTGTAAGACTTGGTTGATACTCATAGTTAGAGAGATTTTATTTTGAATTTTTCGTCATTTTAAAAATAACTAACTTGCAGTACGATTAAAGGTTAGAAAATGCGAAAGTTTAATATTCCTATTTATTATAAAAGTTCTATAATAACTCGATTAAAAGAGTACAGAAATTTAATTGATCCAAAGAAAAACGACCTTTCACCTATTGAGTTAGATTTAGGATCAGTGAAATTTTTAATACCTCGTCATTTTGGATTTTGTTATGGAGTTCAGAACGCAATAGAAATATCTTATCGAACACTCGAAGAAAATCCAGATAAAAGAATTTTTTTACTTAGCGAAATAATTCACAATCCGATTGTAAACGAAGATTTACAATTTAGAGGAATAAATTTCATCTTGAAACCTACGGGCGAACAAATCATTCCTTGGGAAGAGATTTCAAAAGATGATATTGTGCTTATTCCAGCATTCGGTACAACAGTTGAGATTGAAAACAAATTAAAAGAGTTAGGATTGCAAGTAGAAAAATATGATACAACTTGTCCATTCGTGGAAAAAGTATGGAATCGTTCGGCTGTTCTTGGTGAAAAAGGATATACAATTATTATTCATGGTAAGTACAAACACGAAGAAACTCGAGCAACCTTTTCACATAGTGTTCAAAAAGCTCCATCAGTGATTGTATTGAATATGGAGGAAGCTAAGCTTTTGGGAGAAATTATACTTGGAAATATTCCATCTGAAAAATTTTACGAACTCTTTAAGGATAAACATTCTGAAGGATTTAATCCTGAAATTCATTTGGAAAGAGTTGGTATTGTCAATCAAACAACTATGCTTGCCTCTGAAACAGAAGAAATTGCAAATTATTTCAAATCAATTATGATCCAGAAATATGGAGAAGAAAACTTAAAATATCATTTTGCTGATACGAGCGATACTCTATGTTACGCAACTTACGATAATCAAGAAGCAACCTTAGAATTATTAAAATATCCAGCAGACTTTGCAATAGTTGTTGGTGGATATAATAGTTCTAATACTTCACATATTGTTGAACTATGTCAAGAAAAATTGAAAACATTTTTTATATCATCAGAAGAAAAAATTCTTTCGAAAGAAAAGATACTTCATTTTGATTTAAAGACTAAAAAAGAAGTTTTAACTTCAAATTACATTCCCTCAAAAGAGAAAGTTACTATTCATTTAACAAGTGGCGCATCTTGTCCTGATTCAGTTGTTGAAGGTGTCCTAAGAAAGATTCATTCCTTCTTTGAGAATGCTTATGATATAGAAGAGATTGCTGAAAGAATTTTTCAAAGCAACTAACATTTTGTTCGCTTCTATCAAAATTTCTTAATAAGCCACTCATAAAACAATCTCAAATTTTTCTTATTTTAATATATTCATGTGACTTGAAATTAAACAAGAAAATATTCAAGAGGTTAAAATGAATCACAAGTTAATTAATAGAATAATTGGAGCTATTGTATTTTTAACTGCTTTTATAGTTTATAGTTTAACAGTTCAACCGAGTGTTAGTTTTTGGGATTGTGGTGAGTTTATTGCTGCTTCTTACTACTTACAAGTTCCTCATCCTCCAGGTGCGCCATTATTTCTTTTGATTGGTAGATTATTTATGATGGTTCCTTTTGTTGAAAATCTTGGTCTTAGGATGAATTATGTTTCTGTAATCTCAACTGCATTCACTGCAATGTTTTTGTACTTCATAGTTGTTAAGTTGATTACATTTTACAAAAACAGAAAACCAGAAAACCTGTTTGATGCAATTTCTTACTATGGCTCTGGACTTCTCGCTTCAATAACATATATTTTTTTAGATACTGTTTGGTTTAATGCAGTTGAAGCTGAAGTTTATGCAATTTCCATGTTTTTTGTTGGAATAATTACTTGGCTTTTGCTCGTATGGTATGAAAAAGCTGAAGAACCTCAAAATGAAAAGCTATTATTGTTGATAATGTATATAATTGGTCTTGCAAGTGGAGTTCATTTGCTAAGTGTTTTGGCGATTTTTACGATTGTGATGGTTGTCTATTTCAGAAAGTATGAGTTTAGTTTTAAGACATTTGTATTCATGGGAATTTTCGCTGTTCTGTTTTTCTGGGCTGTATATCCAGGAATAATTAAATTCTTCCCTTCATTACTTGCTAAGTTTGGTGGAAATAATCTAACACTGAAAATTAGTCTTGTTGTTTTATTTACTGGTTTACTTGTTTATGGAATGTATTGGACAAAACAGAATCAAAAAGCATTGGCATTTTTAGTCATATCCTCTTTATTCTTAATTTTCATTGGATATACATCTTATACGATGGTGATTATTCGTGCGAATGCTCATCCTCCGATGAATGAAAACGAACCCGATACAATGAACGAATTTGTCTATTATATCAATCGTGAACAATATGGCGACTTCCCATTATTAAAACGAAGATACAGTCAAGAACCACACCAACAAGGAATTTATTATAATTATTCAAGCGATTTAGATTTCATGTGGCGATATCAGATTAATCACATGTACAATCGATATTTGTTCTGGAATTTTGTTGGACGAGAAGGTGATGTACAAGATGCAAAGACTATTTTGTTTGGAAAACCAAACGAAGATTTTGTTGGTGATCCTCAAAGATTTCCTAACAGATATTTTGCAATTCCATTCATCTTTGGTTTGATTGGTCTTTACTATCATTTCCGAAGAGATTGGAAGCTAGGATTAAGTTTCTTTGCTATGTTTTTATTGATGGGAGTATTAACTGCATTATATCAAAATCAACAGGAGCCACAACCAAGAGAGCGTGATTATTTTTATGTCGGTTCATTTTTCGTATTCGCAATTTGGATTGGAATTGCTTTCGAAGCATTGCTTCATTATTTGAAAACTAAATTGGAAGACAAAAAACTTGTACCAGTTTCGATTGGAGTATTTGTAGTTTCAATGGCAATTATACCAGTTAATATGGCAATCCAAAATTGGGATGACCACGATCGTTCAAATAATTTCATTCCATGGGATTTCGCTTATAATATTCTTCAAAGCTGTGAGCCAAATGCAATCTTGTTCACAAATGGTGATAACGATACTTTCCCGCTTTGGTATTTACAAGATGTTGAAGGAGTAAGACGAGATATTCGAATTGTCAACTTAAGTTTAGCAAATACGAACTGGTACATCAAACAAGCCAAGAATGAAGAACCTTATGGTGCGATGAAGGTTCCAATATCTTTTTCTGATGAACAAATTGATAAACTTATACCGATGGAATTTTCAGGAAGAGATATTGAGATACCAGTTTCCGATGAAGTTATAGAAAAGTTTGGTGTAAAAGATTCATCAGTGATTAAAAACAAAAAAATTATATTCAGATTAAATCCACCATTACAGTACGAGACTCAGGTTGGACCTCGTGGAGTGATTCGAGTTCAGGATATGGTTGTTCAGGATATTATTGTAACGAATGCGAAACAAGGTTGGAAAAGACCAATCCATTTCTCTGTTACTTGTTCAGATGATTCCAAACTTGGTTTAGATGATTATATGAAGATGCAAGGAATGACTTTCCTTGTTACACCTGTTAAGAATACGAATATGCAGACAAACATTGATGTTGAGAAGATGGAAAAATGTTTATTCAATGAACCTGAAGGATTTTATAAAGATTATCATCTTGGTTTCAAATTCAGAGGAATAAATACTGGAAAGATTTATTTAGATGAAAATCAAAGACGAATGATAATGAACTATCGTAACTCGTTTTTAAGATTAGCACTTTATTATATGAATAATGGAAACAATGAAATGCTTGCCAAGACTTTGGATGAAATGGAGAAGAAACTGCCAAGAAAATATATCCCTCTTGATTATAGATTACTTTCGGATATTGCAAGTCTTTACAAATTAGCTGGTAGTTATGATCGCTTCCTTGAACTTTCTGATGAAATTGAAATTGAAGCAAATAAAAATTTGGAATTATTCCCAGGTGATCTTTCAGGTTACTACAATCCTTATCGAATATTACTACAGGTTTATGAAGGTAGAGGTGATATTTATAAAGAAAGAGGAGATTTGAACGCAGCAAAAGAAAACTATCAAAATGCAATTGAATTGTTAGAAAGGATAAAAGGTTTAATTAGTGATCAAAAATTGATAGATTCTGAAATAACTCGCTTCAGAGAAAAAATGGAATTTAATAGTAAACAAGATACTCTAACGAAAAAGTAAAAGTGAGAATATTAGTTTTTGCTCTTTCAGGAATTGGTGATGCTTTAATGTTTTCGCCAACAATCTCACTTATAAGGAAAAATTTTCCTGAAGCTGAGATTGATTTGATGTGTATGTTCAAAGGTGTGAAGGAGATTTACGAAAATAATCCAAACATCAACAGAGTAATTTATTTCGACTTTATGAAAGAGGGATTTCTAAAATCCCTCTTTTTTTTATTTAAGCTTAGAAAAAAATATGATGTAAGTTTTAATGTTTATCCATCAAACAGAAAAGAATATAATGTAATTTCATTCTTAGTTGGTGCAAAAGAAAGGTATGCAATTCAATATTTAAGACAGGACTTTATCAATTTCGGTTTTCTTAATAATCTTAGAATTATAGAGAACGATTACCTTCACAATGTTGAAGAGAACTTAAATCTGGGCAGATTGTTTCTACAAACTCATAATATATTTTGTGATGATGATGATTTTTCCCTTCAAATATTTTTCAATCAAAATGCAATTGATTTCGCGAGACAATGGTTGAGTGATAATAATATCAATCAACAAGATTATGTTGTGGGTTTTCATGCTGGATGTGCTGTATTGAAAAATCACATAAAGAGAAGATGGGAACCAGAAAAATTTGCAGATCTTGGTTCAAGATTAATTGAAAAACTTAATGCCAAAATACTTTTGTTTGGTGGTCCTGATGAATACGAATTGAATGAAAAAATTAATTCTTTAATGCATAACAAAGCAATCATAGTCAAAACAAATTCTTTACTCCAAACAGCAGCAATTATGAAAAGATGTAATCTCTTTGTCACAAACGATTCAGCTTTAATGCACATTGCATCAGCTTTGAAACTAAATGTTGTTGCAATCTTCGGACCTACAAATACAAATTATGTTCATCCTTACAAAACACGCTATCAAATTGCTCGACTTAATCTTGAATGCCAACCTTGCTTTTATTACTCACCAAAGCCATTAACATGCTCAAGAAGTGATGTAAAATTTAAATGTATAAAAGAACTAAGCGTTGATTTGGTAGAAGATAAAATATATCAATTCATTTCCGAATTAAATAAATAACTACTCACTAAGTTTACTTACCACTCAATTACATAGTCTCAATCAATTTTAAAATTCAATCAATTATTTATCTAAAAAACGACCTGCTAACTAATTTTTCCAAAGACAAAATTTTAATTATTCAAGCTAAATTAAAATATTTCTTAATAAAATTAAGTTTATACTGAAAATTACTTAAAAATTCTTGACAACAATCACAAAAAACTTTATTCTTGCAAGTAATAATAGGAGTTTCAAATGCATCAATTTGATGAAATTGATTTACAGTTAATCGAACTTTTACAGACAAACTCAAGAATTAAAAGGAGCGAGCTGGCAGATAAAGTTAATTTAACGGTTCCTGCTGTTAGCGAACGAATAAATAAGTTAGAAGAAAAGGGATTAATCAAAAGATATACAGCACAGATTGATTTTAAGAAAGCAGGTTATGATGTAACTGCATTTATTTTCGTTTTTATGGAGTCGTCAAAGTATTATCATTCATTCACTCAAAAGGCACTTCATGAACCAGAAATACTTGAGTGTCATTCAATAACAGGTGAGGGCTCGCACATCTTAAAAGTTGTAACCGAAAATACTTCAACTCTTGAAAAAATTCTTTCAAAAATTCAAGCCTGGCCAGGAGTAACTGGTACAAAAACAAATGTTGTTCTTTCTACAATTAAAGATTTTCAAATAATTAAAGTCAAACAAAAAGAAAGGTAACACAGATGAAAAACAAAAACTCTTCTTCTATCGAGAAAGTCTTCGCTTTAATTAAAAAGCACAATATTAAAATGATTGATTTCAAATTCATTGATTTTCCTTTTCAATGGCAGCACTTCTCTGTTCCTGTAGATCAATTTGATGAGTCTGCTTTTGAAAATGGATTTGGTTTTGATGCATCGAGTATCAGAGGATGGAAATCAATCAACGAAAGCGATATGATTATTATTCCTGATCCAGACACAGCTTTCATTGATCCATTTGTTCAAGTACCAACTTTGAGTTTGATTTGTGATGTATATGATCCAATAACTCACGAGCGATATGAAAGATGTCCACGAAGCATTGCACAAAAAGCAGTGGAATTTTTAAAGTCAACAGGAATTGCGGATACGGCTTACTTCGGACCAGAAGCAGAATTTTTCATCTTCAATAATGTAAGATTTGATTCAGATATCAATTTAGCTTTTTATGAAATTGACTCGCAGGAAGGAATTTGGAGTAGGGGAAAAGATTATCCGAATTCAGGTTATTTCCCAAGACAAAAGGAAGGATATTTTCCTGTTCCACCAATTGATTCATTTAATGATTTAAGAAATGAGATGGTTCAAATATTAATCAATTGTGGAATTGAAGTAGAAGCGCAACATCACGAAGTTGCAACTGGAGGCCAAGGCGAGATAGATTTGAAATTTGCTGATTTGATTCGTTCGGCTGATCAGCTAATGATGTTCAAATATATTGTAAAGAACACAGCACGAAAGTATGGTTACACAGCTACCTTCATGCCCAAACCGTTATTCGGAGATAATGGAAGTGGAATGCATGTTCATCAAAGTTTATGGAAAAATAACAAACCACTTTTTGCTGGGAAAGAATATGCTGGACTTAGTGAAACAGCACTTTATTATATTGGAGGACTATTGAAACATGCACCAGCACTTTGTGCATTTACGAATCCAACGACAAATTCTTATAAAAGATTAGTTCCTGGATTTGAAGCTCCAGTGAATTTGGCTTATTCACAAAGAAATAGAAGTGCTGCAATTCGAATTCCTATGTATTCACAAAATCCAAAATCAAAGAGAATTGAGTATCGTTGTCCTGATCCTTCTTGCAATCCTTATCTTGCATTTTCAGCAATGATGATGGCAGGACTTGATGGAATTATTAACAAAATTGATCCTGGCGAACCACTTGATAAAGATATTTACGATTTACCACCAGAAGAATTGAAGAATGTGCCCCATACTCCAGCATCTCTTGGCGAAGCACTTGAGGCTTTGAAAAACGACCACGAATTTTTAATGCGTGGAAATGTATTCACCGAAGATGTAATTAAAACATGGATTAGCTACAAAGAAAATCGTGAATTGAAAGAAATGGCATTGCGTCCTCATCCATTTGAATTTGCCCTTTACTACGATGTTTAATTCCACCTCTAATCTTTCATTTAAGTTGGAGAGATAGTTTCTAACTGTCTCTCCATTAATTGATTAATTTTCGTTTGAATTGTATTTTTGCATCGCAATTTTGAAATATTAATTGTTCATTTACTTATTGACTGATAGTGCACACTTTTGCATCCTGATTTTTAATCGGGAAGGTCGTTGATTGAGAGTGAGTTCTTTTATTCAATTTGTAAAGTTTTATTTTGACATGCTGGCGTAGCTCAGTTGGTAGAGCATCCCGATTTTAATCGGGAAGGTCGTTGGTTGAGAGAGAGTTCTTTTATTCAATTTGTAAAGTTTTATTTTGACATGCTGGCGTAGCTCAGTTGGTAGAGCATCCTGATTTTTAATCGGGAAGGTCGTTGATTGAGAGTGAGTTCTTTTATTCAATTTGTAAAGTTTTAGTTTGACATGCTGGCGTAGCTCAGTTGGTAGAGCATCCTGATTTTTAATCGGGAAGGTCGTTGATTGAGAGTGCGTTCTTTTATTCAATTTGTAAAGTTTTAGTTTGACATGCTGGCGTAGCTCAGTTGGTAGAGCATCCTGATTTTTAATCGGGAAGGTCAATGATTGAGAGAGAGTTCTTTTATTCAATTTGT
>JAOAHM010000047.1 GCA_026415235.1 Ignavibacteria bacterium
GTAGTAGTTTGTCCGACTACAAAATCATTAACTCACACAAATGCAAGAAGAGAAGCAGTGAAAGTTGGTGTGCGTGTAGCAACTATGCCAGGAATAACAAAATCAACAATGGTAAGATGTCTTTCAGCAGATGCAAAGAAAGTTGTTGAGTTAACGGAGAATGTAAAATCAGCACTTGAGAATGGAAAAGAAATTCATGTGATTTCAAAAAATGGAACCGATGTGAAGATGAACATTGATGGAAGAAAAATTTTACCAAGTACTGGTGTGCTAAGAAATAAAGGCGAGAGCGGAAATCTTCCATCGGGAGAAGTTTATCTTGCTCCACTCGAAGGAACAACGAATGGAGTAATTGTATTTGATGGTTCAGTTGCAGGAATTGGAATATTGAAAAATCCAATTAAGATTATTGTTAAAGATGGTTATGCTGAAAAGTTTATCGGTAAGAGCGAAGCTAAGCAATTACAAAAAATGTTGGACAAAGCGGGAAAGGATGGACGAGCTATTGCTGAATTCGGTATTGGTACAAACTACAAAGCAAAAATCACAGGGCATATTCTGGAAGATGAGAAAGTTTTAGGAACTATACACATCGCTTTTGGAAATAATTTATCAATGGGTGGTGTGATTGATGTCCCAATTCATATTGATGGATTAATTAAAAAGCCAACTGTCCTTGTTGACGATGTAGTGATAATGGACAATGGTGTGCTTTTAGTATAATTTTTTATTACAATTTTTTGGCATAGTTGATTAACTAAACAGTTATTGAATGAAATTTGAATTATCAGATGAAGCTATTAAACTAATTGTCTCTGATCTTACTTGAGTGCTTGAAATATATATTCATAAATTTTCAAAAAAGTTAACATCATCATCTTTTTCTTAAAGTTTCTAACGATTTAGATAATGGTACGAAATTGATACTACGTTAATGACATTAAAGCTAACTAAAGTAATTTTATTAAAATTTTATCAATTCGTTATCATCAATAACTTTCTTACATATATGATTTTTCAACGATAGGCAAGAACGAAAGTATTAGTAAAAAACTTTTGGATGAATTGAAACAAAGATTTTCTCAGAGTGAAATAAATAAATTAATTTACTTTGAATTGAACTTAATAGAAGAATGGAAAAATTATCTTTACGGAAGATTAGAAGATTATTTGAGAGAAAATGTTGAGATCGTTAAAGTTAGAATGAAGTTAAAAACATCAAATAATTTGTTAAGCTTTCTTAGAATTTAATTCCAGTGATAAATCCCATACCTATCTAAATCATAAGGCAAATGTTACTTATAGTAAATTCGAATTATTTTTAGAATAAAAATTCTGAATAGTGATTTTGCGTAAAAAACTATTACTACAAAAACAAAAAATATCTTTCAAGATTTAAGAAAATCTCTAACTCTTAATCAATCTATCGAGCAAACTTTTTAGCTTCACGAACTTTCCATTCAATTCTTTTACTTAAAATTTTCTTTGGTTTGTAATTTTGATTGTAATTAGCTAACTGTATGAAATATTCGATTACTTTACCATAATTGTCCAAATAGAAAGCACTTAATGCATAGGTGTGATAAAAATCTGATAAATCAAATTCATCACCTAATTTTGGATTTTTAATTAAAATTTCTTCTGCTTTTTGACAGTACTCAATGGCTTTTTGTGGTTCACTATTTTTTAAGAAAATTGATGCGAGTTGAGTATAAAATCTAAAATCGTTCGTTTCACTGCTTCTGTGATGAGACTTTAAAATTTGTTCAGCTTTATCAATCGAAAAAACTTTCATGAAATTAGTCGCATTAACATTCTCAGAAATCATTTGATTTGCAAGAAATCCTGCGATTTGATTTGAGTTTGGATTTTGCTCAAATGCGTCTATTAAATTTTTGGTGTTGTACTTGATGAGGTTGAGATCAGCCTCGGTTAAAAATTTATTAATTAATGCTATAAGATTTTTATTCCCATTTTCTAAAATATATCGGCTAAGACCATAAACTAAACGATGATTTTTTGTTTTACTAAAATGAAATTCAATTGCTTGAAGAAGCTCTTCATCTGAAACATTGTTGCTGCTTATATAGTCTTTGACTAATAAGCCTGAATTTAATGTATCAAACTTTTCATCATTTTGATAAACTTGAGCCGAGGTTGTTCCTTTGTAAAAAGCTACAGGTGCGAGAAATTCTAAAGTTGGTTTTCTTTCAGAATTGATTTTATTATCATCTGTTAATGTAAATGTTCCTTCTGGTGAAAGTATTTGAGTAGTAAGAAATGTAAAAATATTTTTTATACCAATTTTATTGATGTTCGATTTAACATTTTCATTTTCAAATCTTTCTTTTAGCAATTTGAAATCTATCTTGATAGGTTTTTTCGAACCAATTAAAATCAAATCACCTTGGTTTGCACCCCAAGTTTGAACATAAGGAAAGACAGAGTTGAATGTGGATAAAACTAAACTTAAAACTTCATCATCCATTTCGTAAATATGAAACCATTGACACATAATTCCATCTTCATTCAATTTTTCGCTACATCTTTGAAAATATTCTTTTGAAAAAAGATTACCAATTCCAGCAATCCAAGGATTTGAAGGTTCCGATACTATTACATCAAATTTTTGATTTGTCAGTTTAAGATAAGATTGAGCATCTTCAATAATTAATTTGACTCGTTTGTCACTTAAACAATTTTCATTCACATCAGAAAAAATATTTGCAGCTTCAATCACTTCTTTTGAGATTTCTGAACAAGTAACTTTCTCAGGATTATGTTTTAGTACTGCATTAATTGTTGAACCGCTGCCAAAACCAATTACAAAAACATTTTTTGGATTATTGTGAAGAAACATTGGTATATGTCCAAGCAAAAGTTGAGTCGGCATATCACCATAACTACTCGCATCAGGTTTTCCATTAATCAGAAGCACTCTTTGATTTAATGTATCCAAAGTTCGTACAACACTGATATTTCCACTTAGACCATCCTTGTAAAATAATAGTTCTCTTGTTTGAAAAATTCTTTTGTATTCATGATAAGTTTTTGGTGGTTCATCGCTTAATCTTCTAAAAACTCCTGATGTCATAATTTCAACATTCCAATTAGGAACAATTAACATCAATAGAATTGATGAAGCAAACAATGAAGCAAAACTAAATTTTGACTTTCTGTTAAGCGATTTAATTGAAGAGATTAGAAGAATTGTTGCTCCAATTAAATTAATTACAATACCGATTATAAAAGAATTTTTAACACCAAAAACTGGAATAAAAAATAATCCTGCAGTTAAGGCACCTAATACATTTCCAAAAGTATTTACTGAAAAAACAGTACCAACTGAAACGCCAATTAAATTTTTGTATTGAGCAACAAGTTCAACAATTAATGGTAAAGTCATCCCCATAAAGATTGTTGGAACAAACATCAATAAAAAACAAATCAAAAATTCTACACTTAAAAAAATTGGAAATGCATCATTTGTCTTGGCGAACAAAGCACTCAATTTCCAGAATTGATAAGGGAGATGAGGTAGTAGAAGGATCGAAATCAATGTTGTTATTGCTATCATAAATTGAGAAAATATTAAGAGATTAATACGATTGATTTTTGAAATAAAATTTGATGAAACAACGAAACTTCCAATTGTAATTCCGCTGATAAACGCCATTAACATCAGTGAGAATGAATAAGTGGATGAACCAAAAACAGATATAAGCACTCTTGTCCATAAAACTTCATACATTAATGAAGCAAATCCACTAATCCCAGCTAAGTAAATGAGTGTTGTGATTAATCTTTTGTCAAATTTATTCACATTAACTTTTTCAACAAGCGAATTTTCAGTATTTAATTCATCTTTCTCTTCTTTATTAAAAAAGGAACTTAACACAATACTCACTGAACCTATGATTAAATTTATTATTGCAGCTATTCTTATTGTAACATCTAAACCAAAAGCTTTAATCAATACGAATCCAGCAAAATAAATTCCTACAACTGCACCAAAAGAATTTATAAAGTATAAACTCGCATTTTCTTTTCGAACATTTTCAATCTTATCAGTAAAAAATTTTGTAAGTAGTGGTAATGTTCCGCCCATTAAAATTGTTGGTATTAGTAAAATTAATGCAGATATGAAAAACTTAATTAAAAGAAAAAGAAATGATTGATTGATTAGTAAATCTTCATTTATCAACACATAAAATAAATTTTCAAAAAAAGAAATTGAGGCTGGAAATATTATGCAATAGATTCCAATTATAAGTTCAATGAAACCATAAATTTTCAATTGAGAAATGACCCTATCTGCTACCTTACCAATGAAATAATTACCGAGCGCTAATCCTCCAAGAAATGTTGCTAATACAATTATTTGTGCATAAGTCGTATTACCAAGGAAAAGAGATAAATACTTAAACCAAGTTATTTGAAAAATTAAACCAGTCATTCCTGATAAAAGAAAAAACAAATAAACTGTTGATTGCAGATTTTTTTTGTTCATATTCATTTAATCCAATGTTTATTTATTGCTTTAAATGTTTATTAAAAATTGTATTGATAAAATTGAGTAGATCAAGTGCAAATATACTTGATAAGAACAACTTAAATGAAATTGTTGTGCGTTAATCAGAAATAAATATCCATCTGCTTAAAAATCTATGTTAATCGAAAGTATGTTCTATTCAACTTCATATTCTAAAAAATATCTCAATAAGTGTTTGATTTATTCTTCTAAAAGAACAAAAAATTTTATGATTTTCAGTTTAATTAAAATGATGATTAAAAATGAATTATGAAGAAGAGGGTCTATAAAAGAAAAAGTTAAAGTCTGATTACTTAAACTTTTTTTCTGTAAAAATTTTTGAATTGTCTAATTGAGTAGGAATTGAAATTTTCGTTAAACTTTATTATTTTAGCACTCGATTATGGAGAGTGCTAATACAAAGGGTTAATAAATCGTAAACAAAATAAGGAGACAAAAATATGGCAGCATTCACATTGAAACCATTAGCAGATCGAGTAATTATTAAACCTGCACCAGCAGAAGAGGTCACAAAAGGCGGAATATATTTACCTGATACTGCTCAAGAAAAACCCCAAAGAGGAGAAGTTGTTGCAGTTGGACCAGGTAAGATTTCTGAGGAAACCGGAAAACATATACCAATGTCTGTAAAAGTTGGTGATAAAGTCCTTTACGGAAAATATTCTGGTACTGAAGTAAAAATTGACGGTGAAGAATATTTAATAATGCGTGAATCCGACATTTTTGCAATAATTCAATAATGTTGAACAAATTAAAGGAGAAAAAATATGTCAGCAAAATTAATTGAATATAGTCTTGAAGCAAGAGCTAAACTCAAAAAAGGAGTAGATCAATTAGCTGATGCTGTTAAAGTTACACTTGGACCAAAAGGAAGAAATGTAGTTATTGATAAAAAATTTGGTGCACCAACTGTAACAAAAGACGGTGTAACTGTTGCAAAAGAAATTGAGCTCGAAGATCCTATTGAAAACATGGGCGCTCAGATGGTTCGTGAAGTTGCTTCAAAAACAAGTGATGTTGCTGGTGATGGTACTACAACTGCTACTGTTTTAGCACAAGCTATTTTCGCAGAAGGATTGAAAAATGTCACTGCTGGCGCCAATCCAATGGACTTAAAGCGTGGAATTGATTTAGCTGTTGAAGCAATAGTTAACAATCTTAAAAAATTGAGCAAACCAGTTGAAACCTCTCAAGAAATTGAACAAGTTGGTGCGATTTCTGCAAATAATGATCATTCAATTGGTAAGATAATTGCTGAAGCTATGGATAAAGTTGGTAAAGATGGTGTAATTACTGTTGAGGAAGCAAAAGGTACCGAGACAACCTTAGAAGTCGTTGAAGGTATGCAATTCGATCGTGGATATCTTTCACCATACTTTGTAACCAATGCTGATACAATGGAAGCAGTTCTTGAAGATCCATATATTTTAATTCACGATAAGAAAATCTCTGCAATGAAAGATTTATTACCAATTCTTGAAAAAGTTGCTCAATCTGGTAGAGCTTTATTAATCATTGCAGAGGAAGTTGAAGGTGAGGCTCTTGCTACATTAGTTGTAAACAAATTAAGAGGAACTTTAAGAGTATGTGCTGTTAAAGCTCCAGGATTTGGTGATAGAAGAAAAGCTATGCTTGAAGATATTGCAATTTTAACTGGTGGTACAGTTATTTCTGAGGAGAAAGGTTTCAAATTAGAAAATGCTCAACTTTCATACTTAGGACAAGCGGCTCGTGTTGTTGTTGATAAAGACAATACAACAATCGTTGAAGGAAAAGGAAAGAAAGAAGAGATTAAAAAGAGAATTAATGAAATTAAAGTTCAAATTGAAAAAACCACTAGTGACTATGATAGAGAAAAATTACAAGAGAGAATGGCTAAATTAAGCGGTGGTGTTGCTGTATTAAAAGTCGGTGCACCAACTGAAGTTGAAATGAAAGAAAAGAAAGCTCGCGTTGAGGATGCTTTACATGCAACTCGTGCAGCAGTTGAAGAAGGAATTGTTCCAGGTGGTGGTGTTGCATATATCAGAGCGATGGAGAATTTGGATGTAAAAGTTGAGAATGATGATCAAAGAACTGGTGTTGAAATTGTAAAGAAAGCTCTTGAGGCTCCAATTCGTCACATTGCTGAGAACGCAGGTTGGGAAGGTTCAGTAGTATTACAAAAAGTAAAAGATGGAAAAGATGACTTTGGTTTCAATGCAAATACTGAACAATTTGAAAACTTAATGAAGAGCGGAGTAATTGATCCTACTAAGGTTGCTCGTATTGCATTACAAAACGCAGCATCAGTTGCGTCAATGTTGATTACAACTGAAGCTGTGATTGTTGAGAAACCTAAAAAAGAACAACCAATGCCACCAATGCCTCCAGGTGGTGGATACGATTATTAATAATTGTCCCTCCATTCAAATTAATTCTCAAATTTCCCCCTGGTGCAACCCGTCCAATTGGGCGGGTTGTTTTTTTATAAAAGAAGTTTTGAAGAAATTTTTTTTGAATTAAAATAATTTCATTCAGTTGGAATGATTTTTGTGACTTGAGAAGAAAATTATATTTATTTTAAGTTACATACAAATGCTTTTTTGAATTAGAAGAATTAGTATTAAGGGTGAAATGATCTTGAAAGATTTTTATCAATAAATATGACAATATACAAACGATTATTTTCATAAAAATTAACCTTATTTTTTTTCTAATGTTCAATTGATTTTTTAAATTTGAAAAATTTTTTGCCTATGTATACATATAAGGAATTACAAAGAATATCTAACGAACTTAGAATTGATATTATTAAAGCAATATCAAGGGCTAAATCTGGTCACCCAGGTGGCTCCTTGAGTGCAATTGACATACTAACTTATCTCTTTTTCAACGAGATTAAAAGAACAAAAGAGAATGCTTTTGATCCTAACCGTGATAGATTTATTTTATCGAAAGGACATGGAGTACCTGCACTATATGCAGTTTTTGCTCGAATTGGTTTAATTTCATACGAAGAGTTAATGAATTTAAGGGTATTAGGTTCACGCACTCAAGGACATCCCAGTTACACTGATTTACCTTATGTTGAAGCTTCTACAGGTTCTCTCGGTCAGGGTTTATCAATAGCTATTGGAATAGCTTTAGCTGGTAAAATTGATAAAAGAAATTACAATGTTTATTGTATGGTAGGTGATGGTGAAATTCAAGAAGGGCAAATTTGGGAAGCTTTACTTTCTGCACCAAAATTTAAGCTCGATAATTTATGTGTGTTTTTGGATTATAACAAAAGTCAAATTGACGGTTATATTAAAGATGTAATGAACATCGAACCAATAAAAGAAAAGTTAATTGCTTTTAATTGGAATGTGAATGAAATTGATGGTCATGATTTTCAACAAATTGAAAATGCTATTAGTAACTTTAAATCCACAAAAGAAAAACCAACTTTTATAATTGCTCATACAATTAAAGGTAAAGGTGTATCCTTCATGGAAGATAATGTTGAATGGCATGGAAAAGCACCAAATGAAAAAGAAACTGAATTAGCATTAATGGAATTAAAAAAATTGTTGGAGACAAATGGGTAAATCAACACGATTAGCATTTGGCGAAACTATTGCTCAATTAGGCGAGGTTAATGAGAACATTGTTGTTTTGGACGCAGATTTATCAAAATCAACAATGTCAAATTTATTTGCAAAGAAATTCCCAGATAGATTTTTTGAAATGGGGATACAAGAAGCGAACATGATTGGTGTTAGTGCAGGTTTAGCACTTTCTGGAAAAATTCCTTTCGCTTGTAGTTTTGCTTGCTTCATTACTGGTAGGTATGATACTATTCGTGTTTCTATAGCTTATAATAAAACAAATGTTCGAATTATTGGAACTCATGCTGGTATTGGCATTGGCGAAGATGGAACAACCCAAATGGGTTTAGAAGATGTGAGTTTGATGAGATCACTTCCGAATTTTAGTGTTTGTCAACCGTGTGATGAGGTTGAAACAAGAGAATTGATTAAATATAGTATTAATCATCAAGGTCCAATGTATATTCGATTAACTCGACAAAACTTAGATAAAATTTTTGATGATGATTATAAATTTCAATTTGGAAAAGGAGTACAACTAACTGAAGGTAACGATGCGGTTATTTTTGCAACTGGTGCTTTGGTAAGTGAAGCGTTAAAAGCTTCTAAGATTCTAAAGGATAGAGGAATTAAACTTAGAGTAATAAACATACACACAATCAAACCAATTGATAAAGAATTAATAATTCAAAGCGCAAAAGAATGTGGTTTAGTGTTTACTGCTGAAGACCATAACATAATTGGTGGACTTGGTAGTGCTGTTGCAGAAGTTTTAAGCGAAAATTATCCAGCTAAGATTGTAAGAATTGGTTTGCCTGATTGTTTTGGTGAATCAGGTACACCAGAGGCACTTTATAAAAAATTTGGTTTTGATTCAGAAAATCTTGCAAAGACTATTGAAAGAAATTTAAACTAACTCAAATTCACTTAGTTGATTTAAGAGGAATATTCTTGCTTCAATTCAAGTTTCTAAGATTTTTGAAAAAAGCTTGAAGCAAACTCTTACTTTCAGCCTCCAATAAACCACTATAAGTTTTAACTTGATGATTGAGTTGTTTGCTCTCAGTGATGTTAAAAAGTGTTCCGCATGCCCCAGCTTTTGGATCAAATGCTGAGAAATATAGTTGACTAATTCTTGCATTTATTAAAGCACCTGCACACATTGGACAAGGTTCAAGTGTGACATATATTTTACATCCTTCTAAACGATAATCATTAAGGTAGTTTGCTGCGGATGTAATTGCAATTATTTCTGCATGGGCTGTCGGATCTTTTAATGACAAAGTTTGATTGTAACCTCTTCCGATTATCTTATCTTCATAAACAATCACAGCCCCAATTGGTACTTCGTTTCTTTCAAATGCCTTTTCTGCTTCACGCAATGCTTGTTTCATAAAATATATATCTCTATCGGAAAACATACATTACCTCTTACTTTCAATAATTTTCTTTAATGAATTTTTGGGAGACCCAAACTGGTCTTTCTAATCGTAAATCATTGCGGTCATAAATTACAACAGCTTCAATAGTTGGAATATTTCTTAATCTTGTGAAATCAATGTGAGGATTCAGTCTTTTACTTTCTGTAGAAATTTGTTCAGGTTTAATGGTAGTCAGTCCTTTGTAAATTCCAAAAACATTTACTTCACTTCCACGAGAGATATATTTTAATGGTTTTGGATAATCACCTTGTTTGGGTAATGGAGCGTCAATTTTAATTCTATAAAATCCATATTCATTATCTTCAAAAGGATTTGTAAAAAGAAGAAAATCTCGATCAAATTCCTCAACGATTACGCCAAAGACTCTAATTTTTTTGTCAACGAAAGATTCAGGATTTAGTTTTAATGTATTGTAATTGATATTGTAAAGCGAACCTTGAGTAAAGTTCTGAACTCTTTGTAAAAAAATCTCTTCCTTTGAAGGAGGAGGTGGTTCTAAGATATATTTGATAACATTGCAGGAACTCAAACAAAAGCATAGCAATAAAACCAATAAGTTTATTAAGTTCTTTCTCATGTTTTTCTCACGAAGTTTTTTGTAAATATAAACTTAATTAGCAATTAAATTGAAAGTCTTTGAACTGCTAATTATATTTGCAACGGAATTTTTAAGTTTCCTTTGACAATTTTGAATGAAACGCACCCGTAGCTCAATTGGATAGAGCATCAGACTTCGGATCTGAGGGTTGAGGGTTCGAGTCCTTCCGGGTGCGCTAAAACAAATAAAGGCGCCCGTAGCTCAATTGGATAGAGCATCTGACTACGGATCAGAAGGTTGAGGGTTCGAATCCTTCCGGGCGCACTTGAATTATTCATTTACTCACCTTAACCAAATCCTCATCTTAAAATATAGAGTAATCAACTTTTGGTATATTATTTTTGCATTTAATCAACTTTGAGAGTAAAAAAATCATCATTTTTATTTTAAATAATCTAAAATAAAGTAATCTTCAGGAATAAATTCTTCTGGCATGAGCATCATAGGTCTACCATTGTTATTTAGCTTAAATCGTAAATGATTGATGAAAGAATTTTTTTCCAATTTTGATTCAAATGAGATTGGGATTACCAAACTTAAATCCAAAAGTTGTGGTTTAGGGAATTCCACAATTTGAAATTCATCCTTTGGCAGATTTGCTCTTAATCTTGCAACTTCAATTGCATCTTTTAATCCACCGAGTAAGTCAACTAATCCTAAATTTTTTGCATCAATTCCAGACCAAACTCTTCCTTGTGCAACTTGTTCTATTTCATTGGTCGTTTTATTTCTTCCATCTGCTACTCTTTTGACAAAATCTTTGTACATGTCTTTAATCATGAGTTCAATTTTAGTTCTTTCTTCATTTGTTAATTTGCGGTCTGGAATTGTAACATTAAGAATTGGTATTATCATTCCAAAACCTAAGTCAGCATGTTCACCACGCTTTACATAATCAGTGGATACACCAGCACTTTCCTTGAAACCTTTGTTGTAAATCCAACTACCAATTACACCAATTGAACCAGTAATAGTATTCTTATTTGAAACAATAGTATCAGCATACATTGATAACCAATATCCACCTGAACCAGCAACTGAACCTTGTGAAACAATCACTGGAATTTTCTTCTTTAACTTCTTCATTCCTTCTGCAATCACATCTGATGCTAATGCGTCACCACCAGGAGAGTCTATTCTGAAGACAACTGCTTTTATTGAGTTATCATTTGAAATCTTTTCAATTTCTTTGATCAATGTTCTCGCTTTTATACCCTCATCCATTGCACATGCACCTAAGACATAGACCACAGCAATCTTCGGCTTTTCACCCCAAGAGAAATCATTGACTACTTCCGCTTCTATTGAATTGTCACGAATGATTTTGATTAAATTCTTTGAACTAAATTTATCTTTTATTTCATACCATCTACCAACAGAATCTATTAAGCCGAACTCAATTGCATTTTGTGAATTGAAAACAACATAATTATTGACAAGTGTATCAAATGGTAGCTTTAGATTCTTTCTCGAATTTTCAATTTCAG
Organism: Ignavibacteria bacterium; assembly: GCA_026415235.1. GTDB lineage: Bacteria > Bacteroidota > Ignavibacteria > Ch128b > Ch128b > Ch128b. Next base: position 11,652 of record JAOAHM010000047.1, read on the forward strand.
ACTTAATAGTGTTATAAAGATTATCCACGATTAATTGTCTCTGTTCTCGATCTGCATCTGACATTTTTTCGCGAGAATAAGTTTCAGCAGCAGATTTGTATTTGAAAAATCTCAACTCATCAAATCCAAGACCGAGTTTTTCAAGAGTACCTTTGTAGAAATTTCTTCCCAATAGAACTCCTTCAAGTGTAATTAAACCAAGTGGATCCATAACAATTTTATCTGCAATTGAAGCGAAGTGATAAATTGAGATGTTCGCATTATCGATAAAGATGATAATCTTTTTGCCTGAACTCTTCACCTCTGCTAATTTATCTCTCAATTCCCATAGAAAAACATTCGGTGCAAACATTCCAGAAGTATTGATTTCAATTTGTTTTATCGTTGGATCATTTTTGATTTTCTCTAATTTGTCAATTAATTCAAGTAAAGTTTTAGATTTGTCAAAGAATTGAAACTTCTGGTATTTAATTTGACCGTTTAAATCAATTGTATGAGATTTTTCCTTCTTTATAAATTTAGAGGTAATATTTTTATCATAAGAACCAACCCTAATGCCTTGTATTTGATTTAATGATTCACCGTTTTTATCTAAAGTGATTGTTTGAAAGAGACCTGCTCTTCCAAAACTAATGTTGACTCCCAAGGAGAAGATTTTTGAGTTAAAATATCTTCCAATAAAACTTATTCCTTCAAATGGTTCAATAACGATACCTGAGCTCCAACCAGAATTAGATAAAGAATTAACTTTAGAATAAACATAATCTCCGAATAAAGTTAATTTTTCATTTCCGAAAGGTCGTATGGCTAAATCTGCAATTCCTTCGTAATTCTCAAATTTTCTATCAAAGTTTGTCACTAAACCAAATGAGATAAATTTATTTGGTCTAAACAATGACGATAGTGCGAATAAATATTTTGGATTAAGATTTGAAATGTTAGAATTGAACCATTGATATGCGAAACCAAATGAATAATTTCGATCACCAAAAGAACTCGAAATTTTGAAGCTATTCAAATAATTATTGAGTGGTAAATTCTCATAATAATAAGCAAAACCAAAATTCTTAAAGCCTGTAAAAATTCCATATTTATCCATTTGAAAGTAATTCTTATTGGAATTGTTCCAAATGAAAAATATGTCTGGTTCTTTGATATATGTGAGTAAAGCTGGATTATCAAAACCATTTAATCCAAATCGCCAAGCACCTGATGAAGTTGGAAAAAAATTTTTACTTGCTTGATAGGGAAAATTGGTCTGAGAAAAAATAATTTGATTAAAGAATATCAAGACTAAAAGTGAATTTAAAAGTCTCATATTTAACTCCATATTTTTTTCAAATTTACTTTTTCTCATAAACTTTTTGTGATTGAAGAACTTTATTTTTTCAGATTAAATACTATTTTGAATTTAGAAAACATAATTAAAAAAATGATAGGTTAGATTGATGAAAAATTTATTAATTATTCGTCATGCTAAATCGAGTTGGGATAATCCAGATTTAACCGATTTTGAAAGACCATTAAATCAACGAGGTATTGAAGATGCAAAGTTAATGTCGAGTGTATTAAAACATCATAACTTAAAGTTTGAAAAAATATTTTGCAGCACTGCAAATAGAGCTAAAATGACGATTGAGATTTTTGAAAAAGAAAGTGCAATCGAAAAAAATATAATTCAATATGTTGATGAACTGTATAATGCTTCACGAAAAGATTTGCTAAATTTTCTTAAACAAATTAATAATTCATTGACAAGCATTGGAATTGTTGGGCATAATCCAGGACTAACAGACTTAACACATTATTTGTTAGATGATTTTGATTCTGAATTGCCTACATGTTCGCTTGTATTAATTGAATTAACTATTGATAATTGGAGTGAACTTCATAGTGGAATGGGGCAACTTAAATTTTTTGAATATCCAAAAAAGTACAAATTCTGACCTACCTTTGTAATTTTTTCACATTTACATTTTTACTGGTAAAATTTTCACTTCAATTTTTGGAGAAGATTATTCTTACTTGTTAAAACAAAAAAATTTTGAAATAAACACAAGGTTTATTTTTCAAATCAATGGCACACAAAATGTAATTGATTAATTAGTCAAACAAAATGTTAAACTAAATAGAAGGAGACAAAAAATGGGTCAACAACAACTCTTATTAATCGTAATCGGAGTTATTATCGTCGGTATTGCAATCGTAGTAGGAATCAACTTAGCAGCAACAAGCGCACAAAGCGCAAATCGTGATGCTGTTATTGCAGATTTGAACAATATCGGTGCTTTTGCTCAGCAATACTATCGTAAACCAACTGCACTCGGTGGTGGCGGAAATTCATTCACAGGATTTACAATTCCACCATCACTTACGAAGACAGGAAATGGTACTTATACTGCGACAGTTGGTGCAACAGTTGTAACAATCGTTGGTACTGGTAATGAGACTGGTAATGATGGTTCTACCAAAGTAAGATGCACAGCAGTTGTAACTCCAGATAATATTCAAGTCACAGTAAACAATTAATTTAAAGTTTAGAGCAACTCAGGAGAAGAATAAATCCTGAGTTGCTCTTTTTAAATTTTGGGGGCTTAAATGAAAATCTTTGCTGGAATTTTCCAAGATGGCTTAGAGATTAAAATTGCTTTTCTGAAAAAAACGGGTAAGCGACTTCAAGTTCAAAAACTTCTCTCTGTTCCAAGCAGTGAGCGACATTTTGTTTATACCTCTCAAAATTCTTCAGTTGATTTAACTGATGAAAATTTTGATTTTGAAGAAATTAAAGACTCAGCTCAACCTCAAACACAATTAACTGAAATAATCAATTATTATCCATTAGAAAGTCTCAGGTTTGTACCTGTAATTACCGAACCACAAATAAGCTATCTTGTTTACAATCCAATAGAGACAAAAAAAAATCTTGAAATAAAAAACGAATTAAAAAAACTCTGGAAAGAAACAATAAATATAGATATACCATTAAATAAAATTGATTTTATTGAATATAAAAATCATTCCTTTGTTTCATCATACATTCAAGAAGATATTCCAATTCTAAAAGAGCTGAGTGAACTCGCAAGAATTTCCGAGATAAAAACTTTGGAAATTCTTCCTTTAAGAAGTGGTGATATAAGTTTAATTAACTATGTCTTCCGACGATATCATCCATCAAAGGATGAACATTATCTCGTGATTCACATTGGAGTAGAATCAATAAGATTACTTTTTTTGAAAGATGAGAAGATAATCCATATAAACAGATACTTAAGCATCAATTTTGAAAGGCAAGGTCTTGTAAGTTTTATTTCAAGTAAAATAGTTTTAGAAATGGAGTATGCGGGAGTTACTGAAATTTCAAAGATTATTTTAACTGGCGAAGTCAATGATGAATTATTACACTCTTTCAGACAAAGTTTCCCTTTTATTGATGTTGAATTATTAGACTTAGAGTTATTTGATTTAAATCAACTTAGTGAAGAAGATAAGATTAAGTTACAATCTTTTTCATTTCCGTTAGTTTCTGTTTTTGATGAATTATTCCCATACAGAGAGATACGAAAAAATCTTGATGTTCATTCAAAAAGATTATCTAAAATTTCTCTTATTAAAAAGATTGATTTTGTCTCTATTTTTCTATTCTTCTTTTTATTTGCTTTACTATTTATCTCTGCAAACAAGTACCTTGAAAGAAAGAAACATCTTGAGGCATTAAAAGAACACTTACATAAAATTGAAATGATTAGAGCAGCTTCTCCCGAAGAGTTGAAACTTCTCGACTCATTAAATAGAGAGTTTGAAATTTTAAACACATATCATTCAAATGTTGAAAATTTTTTGAATAATCACCTTTGGTGGACTGATGAACTGATAAACATTAACTCCTTTAATTTAAGAAAGAATAAGATATGGTTGACATCATTCACAATTGATGAAAAGAATCCGAATCAAATTATCATCAAAGGATTAACTCTTGATAGAGCAAAGGTGCCCAATTTTATGACTGTACTAAAAAATCCCGAATTAAAGAACATTTATTTGTATGAGATTAGAGGTAAAAAAATTTTTCAATTTGAAATTACAGCAAGTGTAGGTTCAAAATGAGAAGAAGAAAGAGAAGAATTTTTCTTTTTGTGTTTATTATGATAACTGCTGCATTGAGCTATTATTTTGTCGAATATTCTTATAAAAAAGAATTAGAAGATTTATCTAAAACCAATCAAAATAACAATCAGAACCAGTTTGAAAATCTCAATCCATCAGATGTAATTCCTTTAATTCAAACAAAAATTGATACACTTAGAAAAAAAATAAATAATCAAGTTAAAGTTATTCCTTACTACTCAGATCCAGTTCAAGTCTATGAAAAAGTTATCCAAACATTTAATCTCTTAAATCAAAATTTAGAATTAAACATTGATAAATTTGGTTCTGAGAATATTGATGGTTTCCGAATAGAAAAATTCCAAGTGAAAGGGGAAGGGAAGTTTACAGATTTATTTCATCTCATCAATTTGTTTGAAACATCTGAAGACTTATACAAGATCAAAATAAGTGAAATTAAACAAACATTTACCACAGACGATAAAGGAAAAACGCAAGAAAAAGTTCTCTTTAAATTCTTTTTAGATGCTTATTACACAACTCAACCTGAATTCAAATTTGTCAATTCTCTCGAGAAAAAAAACTTACGCTCTGTCATTTACATAAACGATTTATTTGAATCGTTAATAAAAATGGATGTTCCACCTAATGAAGAAGGCTTGTTTGAAGTTGATGGTGCAAAACTTCTTGCAATTATGCCCGATGCAGTTTATTTAATAGATAAAAAAGGAAATTCCTTTACATTAACTGAAGGTGATGAAGTCTACCTTGGTTATCTAACTAAAATTGATTATCAAAATTATACTTGTGAATTTTTACTTAACAAAGGAGGCATTCTCGAAAGAGTAAAATTAGTACTTGATGATAAGGAGGATAAAAAATGAAAAATTTAATATTTATTCTTTTGGTGTTTAATTTATCATTGTTTTCACAAAGTTATAGAAGCATTAAATCTACATTATATCCTGATACTGAACATTTAGTTACGATCTCGAAAAATGCAAGTGTAAATCAAGCCATAGAAATTCTGAGCAAGATAAGTAAACAAGCAATTAATAAAATCATAGTCCTTGATAAAGAAATTCCTGCAAGTGTTGGAATAGAAATAACGAACCTCAATTGGTACAAAGCACTTGAGATAATTTCAAGACTTCATAACTTAGAAATAGTTGAGAGAGAAGATTTTATTAAATTAGTTCCTTCACAAAATTTATCAATGGAAGAAGTACCAGAAATATTAAAAGGAGTACATTTTAATACTCGTGAAGTTACCATTTCAGCGATCTTTTTTGAACTTGATGTTAATAAAGCAAAAGAAAGAGGAATAAATTGGAGAACTCTTTTTTCAAAGAGAGGTTCTGATGTGGGAATTCGATTTGGAGAACCAAGCAAAGATATTTTTGATTGGAATTCAAGTAGTGAATCAAAAGCACTTGAAATTGGTGCAGGTGGTGAGATTAATTTCTTAGGAACAATTGCAAAAGCAACAACATTATTTAGTTTTCTTGAATCAAATCAACTTGGCGAAGTGATAGCAAGTCCTCAAATCACAGTGAGAGATAGAGTGAAAGGTGAAATTCAAGTCGGTTCAGATTTTTCTACACGAGAAAAAGATTTTGCAGGAAACACAATAGAACGATTTTACAGCACAGGTACAATCATCAGGGTCACTCCTTATGTTTTGAAAGAGAATAATCGTAATTACATTTTATTAGATTTGAATGTCGAAAGAAGTTCAGCTATTCCTGGACAGATTTCGACAGAAATAAAAAAGACAAAAGCGAATACAAATGTCCTTTTACTCGATGGAGAAGAAACAGTAATTGGTGGTTTGTTTATCAATGAAGAAAAAAAGGAAAGAACAGGAATTCCTATCCTTAAAGATTTACCATGGTGGGTGTTTGGAATAAAATATTTAACAGGACGAGATGTCGTTACTACTTCAAGAAAAGAGTTGATAATTGTTCTTAAAGCTCAACTAAATCCTTCGCTTTATGAAAGAATAACGGAGAGAGAAAATCTTTTAATAGAAAAAAAGCTTGACGAGTACGATAATCAGATTGAAAAAATTAAATCTCAATCTAAAATAAAATGAATTCAAGTCAGCTAATTTTATTATTTGCAGCACTAATTGTTTTATCATCTTCAATAATTCTTGTTAATCGAGCCTCGATTGAAAATACCGATGAAAGACAAAAAGCTAAGAATCAATTACAATTAATAATAGAAGCAAAAAATTTATTCGAAGAAATAAAGACAAAAAATTTCGACGAAAAAGTCATTTCGATGGTTTCACTCAATCGTGATAGTTTAACAAGACCGATTAACTTTGGTACGGAGGGGGAGAGTTATCCTAATTTCGATGATATTGATGATTATCATAACTTTACAAGAGATATTCAGTTAGAAAATAAAACACAGTTTCGTATAAGAGTAATTGTTCAATATCTTAATGAGAATGACCAGAATTTGATAAGTTCTTCTCCAACATTTTTGAAAATGGTAAAGGTGATTTGTCAAGATAATTTTCAAAACAAGCTTTTTGAACTAAATCAAATTTTTTCAATTTGGTGATGAGTAATCCAGTTTATTATTTCGTTAGCTTTATCATTGGGATTTCAGTGATTTTAATTTTAATAAGATTGACAACCTTTGCTACTGATGAAAATATTAAAGCAATGTCGGAAGAAAAATTGATTTCTAATTTTGTAACGACACAAGAAATTGTTGAATATTATCTGAAAAAGATTGGTTATAAAGCTTCTAATTTTCCGATAATTGATGCTGATACTACCAATGTTAAGTTTATTTGTGATGATAATGATGATGGAATTATTGATACTCTTGAAATCAGGTTAGGCGACCCAGCGTTAAAAACAAAAAATCCCAATGATTATCAATTGCTTTTGATTAGAAATGGTGTCAAAGAGATTATTGCACCAGATGGAGTGACTAAGTTTAATTTAGAATTCTTTGATGTGAATGGTTCACCTACAAAAGAGAAAATGTTTATTAAGTCGATTCGAGTAATCTTGAAAATAGAAAGCGATGAACAATTTGATGGATATTACCAATTCTTTGAAGATGAATTTTTCATAAAACCAAGAAACTTAGTATAGTAAAAATGGGAAATAAAGTTTTAATAATTGCATTTGCGACCTTCTTCATTCTTAGTTCTGTTGTATTGATGATTAGAGGTAAGACGACAAAAGTATCTGATATGACCACTGACTATTTCAATACTTTGCAAGCCCAGTATATAGCTAACTCGGCTTTGAATATTTATCTTAATAAACTAAGGTTCAATAAAAATTTAAGAGGTGATTTTAAAGATATTTCTTTATTAGGTGGAAAATATGATTTATCAATAACTGGAACAGACTCAGTTTTAATTCGAGTTCAATCTCGTTTCATGAATAAAAAAGCACAAGCATCGGTAACTACCATTTGGGATAATTTAACTATACCTCCAGTTAAATCTGGAATGTCTATATCATCTTCAAATATTGATATTAAATTTAGTGGAAATATTTTGATAAGTGGAATAGATCGAAATCCAGATGGAACCTTTGGAAATTCTCCTTCAGTTGCAGGAATTAATGTTGAAACCATTGCTGATAGTATTCGCATCTTAAACGAAATACCAAATAATGTTAGACCAAAAATCACAGGAGTTGGAAGCACACCCAGCATTGGTGTTAGTCAAAATCCATCGAACTTTATGGAATTGCTAAACCAATACATTCAATCAGCAGACATCATCTTACAATCAGGGACTTATACAACGGGAACAATCTTAGGAACTCCTGAAAGTCCAAAAATTACATACATAGTTGGAAATGCAAATTTTGCAGGTAATGCCTCTGGTGCAGGGATATTAATTGTTTACGGAGATTTGAGTTGCTCAGGTAATTTTAATTATCAAGGTTTAGTTATTGTTTATGGAAATACAGCAATTTCAGCATCAGCATCAGGAACATCTTCAATTTATGGTTCAATGATTGTTATTGGTCCATCTGTAAATGTAACAGCTACTGGTTCTGCAATTATAAATTATTCCTCCAGAGCAATCCAAAACATCACTCAAAAACTAAAGGCTTCTAAATTTTTTGTTACTAATTGGATTGATTGGTAAAAATTTTCACTTCTTATAATTTTAAGTCAATTGAGTTTCTTCATCATATAAATTAATTTGCATAAAAATTTTATTAAAAAAGAGTGAGGGCTATTAAATATAGTTATGGAAATTAACTTAAACGATAAAATTTTAATTTCAGAAGACAATACAAATCATAAATTTCAGACATTTCATATCCCGTGTAATTTCTTTGATATTCTACCTGATATGAGTTTTGTTTTGGATTCGAGCTGCAACATTCTTCATTGTAATAAAACAGCTTCCGAATTTTTTTCGACCGAGAAAAGAAATTTTGTAGGTAAAAATTTTTTGACTTTAATATCAGAAGAAAAAACTGAGGAGTTTAAACAAAATTTTGAAAAGGCAATCACTGAAGGAATTAATCAGCAATTTGAATCAGTTTTTGTAGCAGGTGAACAACAAAAAATTGTTCAAGTAATTCTATCCCCATTTTTCAAAGCCACAAAATTCGATCCCACAAATTATAGTGATCGACTATGTTTTGTTTTCGCACGAGATATTTCAGTTCAGAAGGAAAAAGAACTTGATTTGGTTCGATTTGCAAATGTTGCTGAATACACCGTTAATCCTTTAGAAATTACTGATGTTGAGGGAAAAATAATTTATGTTAATCCCGCTTTTGAAAGATCCAGTGGTTATACGAGAGAAGAATTGATTGGAAAAAATCCAAACATATTCAGTTCACATAAGCATTCAAAAGATTTTTGGAAAAATATGTGGGAGACAATCAAGCAAGGAAAAGTTTGGATTGGTGAGGTTGTTAATAGAAAAAAAGATGGTCAACTTTTTTACACAGATTTGTTGATTTCTCCAATAATTGATAACAACGGAAAGTTAATTGGGTATTTTGGAATTCATCGAGATAAAACGGAACAGAAAAAGCTTGAGCAACAACTCATTCATGCTCAAAAGATGGAAAGTATTGGATTACTTGCAGCTGGTTTAGCCCATGAGGTTGGTAATCCACTTGCTTCTATTTCATCTCTTGTTCAAGTAATTCAAAGAATGAATAAAGATGAGTTTACAAATCAAAAACTTGAATTAATAAAAAGTCAGATTAATAGAATTTCTAAAATCATACGAGATTTAGTGAATTTTTCTCGTCAATCTACTTATGAACTTCAATCAACTGAGATAAACAAAGTTTTGAAATCAGCAATTGAGATTGCAAGAGTTAGTAAAAAAGCAAAGGGAATAAATTTCGTTGAAGAGTACGACCCTGAAATTCCAATTCTTTATCTTGTACCTGATCAACTTCAGCAAGTTTTTCTAAATATCTTGATTAACGCTATTGATGCATTATGTGTTGATGCAGATAGATTGATTTATTTCGATTCAAAACCACAAATAGTTTGCAAAACTTACAAAGACACGAACAAAGTTTACATCTCAATTTCTGATAATGGTATCGGTATACCTGAATCGGCAATTGATAAAATTTTTGATCCATTCTACACAACAAAAAAAGTTGGTGAAGGAACTGGACTCGGTCTGTGGGTTAGTTATAACATCATAAAAAGTTTTCAAGGAGAAATTCAAGTAAATTCATCGGAAGGTGAAGGTGCAACTTTCACAATCATTCTACCAATAAATTTAGATGCAACGGAATAAACTATGAAAGCAAAAATTCTACTTGTTGATGACGAAGAAATTTTAAGAGAAAATATTGCATTAATTTTAAGACAAGAAGGTTACGAAGTTGATGAAGCTTCTAATGGAGAAGAAGCTTATCAAAAATACTTAACTAACAAGTACGACATTTTAATTTCTGACATCGAAATGCCTAAAATGAAAGGCATCGAATTACTTGAAAGAGTTTCAAAACTCGATCCACAATTGATCTCTATTTTTATTACTGCTTACGGTTCACTTGAAACTGCAATAGCTGCATTAAGACTTGGTGCAAGCGATTACATTTTAAAACCAATTGATTTCGATGAATTGATACTTAAAATCAATCGTCTTTTAGAGTATCGCCAACTGATGGTTGAAAACCAACTTTTAAGAAGAGAACTTCAGAAACAATATTCGTTTGATAATATCATTGGTAAAAGTCCTGCAATGCAAAGAGTATTTGAGATGATAAAATCAGTTGCTGATACAAATAGTAGTGTTTTAATTACAGGTAATAGTGGAACAGGAAAGGAACTTGTTAGTCGAGCAATTCATTACAACGGTCCGAGAAAAGATAAACCATTTATTGTTGTCAATTGTGGTGCAATACCTGAAACATTAATTGAAAGTGAATTATTTGGACATAAAAAAGGTTCTTTCACCGGTGCAATTAGAGACAAAGAAGGATTTTTCCAAGCAGCAAATGGTGGAACACTCTTTTTGGATGAAATTAGTGAGATGCCTCTTCAATCTCAGGTTAGATTACTTAGAGCAATTGAACAAAAAGAAATTATCCCTGTTGGTTCATCAACTCCGATTCCTGTAGATGTAAGAATCATTTCGGCGACAAATAAAGACCTTTACAAAGAAGTTGAAGCTGGAAGATTTAGAAGCGACCTTTATTACCGATTAAATGTTGTGGAGATTCATCTTCCATCATTAAGTGAACGTGTGGAAGATATTCCATTACTTGTTGAGTATTTTGTTGATAAGTACAGAAAAGAAATGAATAAGAACATTAAAGGTGTTGATGCTGAAGCAATGAAAGCTTTGATGAATTATCATTGGAAAGGAGAAGTAAGAGAATTAGAGAATGTAATTGAAAGGGCAGTAATCTTCTGCAAAGGCGAATACATAACTTTAAATGAATTACCACCAAACATTAGTCACATCGCAGATAATGTTCAAGGTAATTTTTCCTCTGAGTTAAAATCACTCGATTTAGCTGTAAGTGAATTCGAAAGAGAATACATTCAGAAAGCTTTAGCTCTAAACGATTACGATAAAGAAAAAACTGCAAGAATGCTCGGAGTTAGTACTGCTACACTCTATCGAAGAATTAAAGAATTAAAAATTCTTGCATAAGTTTCATAAATGAAATTTATTTAAAGAAGAATTTTCATTTCTGAGAATTATCTCACCAAAAATTTTGATTCAATTTCATAAACTAATCACATTCACTTACTCACCTTAAAAATTTTGAAAAAAACAATTATTCGAAAAGTTTTTTCCCTTAGCCATTTTATGAAATTTTTGGCACAATCATTGAAAATAATTTTGCATGGAAAATCAAACACAAGTTCAAAATAATTTGAAGTCGAATACTGAAAAGAAATTTCAGAAGATAAAGATTCTGCTTTATTCAGAAGATTTTGATTTTGCTCAGAGTTTTAGTCTTTACTTTAGAAAAGATTATCAAAAAATTATTACGGTTAACGACAAGGAAATTTTTCTTCAGATTATTTCATTCTTAAAACCTGACATTATAGTCTTGGATATTAATTTAAGTGAATCACTCATTAGCTTAGTTCAAGATTTAAAGTACATCAGTTCGAAGTCAAAGATTTTTATCTTTACTTCTCATATCATTAGTCAGCAAGATTTAATTAAAAGATTAAATAAATTAGTTGACAAGATTTTTTACCAACCTATTGATTTGATTGAATTCAATCAGTTACTTAGTTTCTACACAACCGATTGAAAAGAGTCAAGAATTCTCACTTTTGAGAGATAAATCTAATTTTTTTCGATTTTGAGAGAAAAAGATTGATGAATGTTAATTAAATCATTAATTTTTGTTAATTGAAAACGGCACAATTATTGAAATTATAAAGCGATACTCTTAATTTTCATTGAAAATATTAACAACAGAAGAAATTAATAATCTTAGTAAAAATTTTTCATAAGAAGGAAGGGTAAAAATGGAAAGAAAAAAAATAACAATAGATGGAAATGAAGCAGCAGCGTATGTTGCCTATCATACCAATGAAGTAATCGCAATTTATCCAATCACACCATCATCACCTATGGGAGAGTGGTGTGATGCTTGGGCAGCTGAGGGTAGAAAAAATATTTGGGGTGATGTTCCAAGTGTAAGCGAATTGCAAAGTGAAGGTGGCGCTGCAGGCAGCGTTCATGGTGCATTACAAAGTGGTGCACTCACAACTACTTTCACAGCATCGCAAGGACTTTTATTAATGATCCCAAATATGTTTAAGATTGCTGGTGAATTAACTTCAACTGTATTTCATGTTTCGGCTCGTTCGATTGCTGCGCAAGCATTATCAATCTTTGGTGACCACTCTGATGTAATGGCAACTCGTTCAACTGGATTTGCATTGCTTGCTTCAAATTCAGTTCAAGAAGTAATGGATTTTGCTCTTATTGCTCAAGCATCAACCTTGGAAGCCAGAGTTCCATTCATTCATTTCTTTGATGGATTTAGAACTTCTCACGAAGTGATGAAGATTGAAGAATTGACAATTGAAGATATGAAATATATGATTGATGATGATTTGGTGATTGCCCATAGAATGAGAGCACTTAGTCCTGACCATCCATTTATTCGTGGAACTGCACAAAATCCAGATGTTTATTTCCAAGGAAGAGAAACTGTCAATCCATTTTATCTTAAATGTCCTGAAATAGTTCAGAAGCAAATGGATAAATTTGCTAAGCTAACTGGTCGTCAATATCATTTGTTCGATTATTTTGGTGCACCTGATGCTGAGCGTGTGATAGTGTTGATGGGTTCAGGAGCTCAAACTGTCGAAGAGACTGTTGAATATTTAATGGATAAAGGTGAAAAAGTTGGTGTTGTAAAAGTAAGATTATACAGACCATTCTCAATTAATCATTTTATTGAAGCACTACCAAAATCTGTAAAAGCAATTGCAGTATTAGACAGAACTAAAGAACCAGGTTCAGCTGGTGAACCATTATATCTTGATGTTGTAAATGCTTTAACTGAAAAATTCAATAGCGACGAATTACCTTTCCGATTACCAAAAGTGATTGGTGGAAGATATGGTTTATCTTCAAAAGAATTCACTCCATCAATGGTAATTTCAATTTTCAATGAATTAACTAA
>JAOAHM010000004.1 GCA_026415235.1 Ignavibacteria bacterium
TGAACAACATTATTTGGTACACCAATAAATGGATTAATTCTGTAGATATAATGCTTTCCACTATTGATTGGAAATTCACCTGATGGTCCTTGCGATAATCTTCGTGGATAAAGCTTACCACGATTTTCAAAAAACAATCCAATGTTGCTTGCATTGTGAACACCACCAGCTCTGTCTCTTATTCCATATTCTTTTTCCAATGCTTGCATTCTTTCAAGTTCTTCTTTTGCTTTCTTACTCTCTTGTGCAAAAAGAGTAGTTGTGAATAACAAGACCGAAATTAAAATGAAAAACTTCTTCATAACTTTCCCGCTTTCTTGATTTACAATTTTATTCCCATTCCAATTCTAATAATTCTTGGTGGACCATAATTAGCTGGATTTTTCATCCATTCTTCTGAATGACCACCAACAAATGTATATTCAGGGTCGCCTGTATCTGGATAAACATAAATCACATTCTTTCTATTTGTCAGATTGAAAATTTCAGCAAAGAGACGAAGCTTTGAATTTCTCCATACTCTAATTTCTTTTCCCATCATCAAGTCAATTGTGTAAGTGGCTGGTCTTCGCAAAGAATTTTTCACAACAAATCCAATGTCTCTTCCACTTGGTGTGTAAGGATATCCACTGCTGGCTTTGAAAATTAAACTATAATCTGTGTTCGAGAATATCTTAAATCCAAGAATATCTGGACCTTCATTTTCTGGAATGGTGAGAGTTGCTGTTGCATTTAAGACATGCGTTTTGTCAAAATCTAAATAATAAAGTTGAGTTGATTCTTGTGTTCCTGGATATTGTTCAGTTTCAGATGATGCGCTTCCTTTTGCAACTGAATAAGTGTAAGTAAGTCCACCAGAGAAATATCTATCGGGTCGTAAATCCAATGTGAGCTCAAGTCCTTTGATGTTTGCATAATCTTCGTTGACATAAAGAGTGTATCCAACATATCTACCTTCGAAGTATGGGAAGTAATATCTTGTTCCGATTAATCCACTTACATCTTTATAATAAGCAACAACATGAGCAGCCAATCTTTCAGAGAATTGATGGGATAAACCTACTTCATAAGCAACAGTTCTTTGTGCATCAAGTGAAGGTTGACCGAATAAAGGTTCACGAACATTTAAATCGTATTGTTTATTCTCAAATAGAAATTCGAAATCAGGATTTTGGAAGAAGTGCCCATAGGAGAAATGAAGTTTTGTTCTTTCTGAAATTGGATGAGCAATTCCAACTCGTGGACTAAGTTGATATCTTGGTTTAACTTTTACGATTGACCTTGGGTCAAGTGGATTTTGACGGAATTCAACATTAGCATTTAAGTAATCGAAGCGAAGTCCAAGGTTTATGATTAAATATGGAAATTCAATTTTATCTTGAATGTAAGTTGCAAACTCAAATGGATTTGTTCTGTAATTGTTGATGTATGGGAAGTTTCGTTTTGGGTCGTAGATGTTCCAGTATCTAATCCAATGTTTTTTGAATTGTCCACCAAATTTTAGTTCATGAATTTCGGATGCCTGCCATTGAAAATCAATTTTGAAATCAGCAGTTACGGTTCTACTATCTGTCATTTCAAGTGGATCAGCTTTAGAGAAAAATTCAAATCCATTTCCCTTATCAGGAAAATATTCTCTTTGACTTACAGGAAGATATTGAGAAGTGTCTTTATCAATTCCTGAGTAATATCCTTGATTGAAGTAAGAAGCTCTGAAATCGTAAAACATTTTTGGTGATAATGAGTGAGTTAGAGTGAAGCCAGTCTGCCAGCTATCGGTTCGAATTCTAAGATATTGTTCAGGAATGTATTTCCATTCGTGAGAGTAATTTTGTCTTTTTCCTTTGCTACCACGATTTGAGAGAGTAATTTTAACAGAAGGAATATGAGTTGTTGTTAGTTTAGAAAAGAATGTTGAGACTTTGTTGTATCCAAAGGGCAAATAACTTCCACGATTATCTTGATCGAAGGAAAGAAAATATTTTAATTGATTTGTAAAAATTGGTCCGCTTATACTTCCATTTAATCTCATTTCATCGAACTTGTCATAAGGTTTAATTCCAAATTCACTTGTTCTAAACTCGAGCTTTCCAGAAAATCTATCGGTACCTTCTCTTGTAACGATATTAACAACACTACTCATTGCGTTTCCATACTCAGCGTTGAAAGTTCCTGAGAGCAAAGTCATTTCTTGAATTGCGTCGTTGTTAATGTCAGTTGCAAGTCTTCCAAGTAAAGGATCTTTCACATACATTCCATCAACCAGATAAGCAATTTCGTTTGTTCGTCCACCACGAACATGAATTGTCGTCCCTTCTCCAACAACTCCAGCTTGAAGTGTTAAAATATCTGTAAATCTTGAAACAGGTAATGCTTCTATTTTTTCTCTTGTGATAATAGAAATTGAACTTGTCATATCTTTTTGAATCATAGGTGTCTGAGCAACAACATAAACCTCTTGCAATACGATGTCAGTTTGTTTCAAGCTCACAGAGATTTCTGTTGTTTGATCAACAATTATCTTAACATTTTCAACAACAACTGCTTCATAACCAATTGAGCTAATTCTAACTGAGTATGTTCCTGGTGGAATGTTTAAAATCACAAACCTACCATTCACATCTGTTGCAGCACCGAAATTTGTGCCGACTAAAATTACATTTGCACCGACAAGCGGTTCTTTTGTTTGCGCATCTCGAACTGTTCCAACTAACTTACCCGTTGTTCCCGCAAAAAGATTGATATTAATGAGTGCAAAAACAAAAATCATGAAGAGCTTTTTCATAGCCCACCTCTTTAATTAAGTTATAACCTGATTGTATTTTTCCATTATCAAGTTGAATTCTTTTAAAATTTTCTCTGACCTTTTTTTGTCTCGCTTAGCACATTCAGTTGCAATGGCATTTATCAAAACAGAAATAGCTGAAAATGAATTTGTAAAGAGCATGTTCTCGCTTCTAACAATAAGCGAATATTTTGAATGAAAAGTAATAGGTGCCGAAGGTTTGTTTGTGATTGATACAACAGGAACTTTTCTCTCCTTCGCAAACTTTGCAGCTTCTATTGTATCAACTGAATAAGGTGGAAAAGAAAATGCGATGATTAAATCTTTATTCTTAGCGAAAAGAATTTGGTCATAAAAACTTGTTGTGTCGTTACGCAAAAATGAAGCATCAACTCCAACCTGATTTAATTGATAGGATAATATTTGTGAAAGTAAATAAGAGATGCCCAATCCCATTGTAAACACTCTTTCAGATTTCAGAATTAAATCAATTACAGAATCAAAAGTATCTTTATTAATCAGCTGTAAAGTTTCGTTAATATTTTTTATATCCTGATTGGCAACAGCAATTAGGGTATGTTCTTTCAGTTGCTCAGCTTTAATTGAAGGGAAAATCTCAAGTTTTTTGAGAGATTTCTGTAATGATTTTGTGACTTCTGATTTGAACTCGCTATATCCACTGAAACCAAGTCGCTGTGTAAATCTAACAATTGAAGCCACACTGTAGCGTGTGGCTTCGGAAATTTCGTAGATGTTTAAGAATGGAATTGCATCAAGATTTTCTAAAAAGTAATCAGCAAGTTTCTTCTGCTTCTTTGGAATTTTATCGTAATTAGAAAGAATTAATTCTTTCATCACTTAATAAAAATCATTTTCTTTGTTGCGCTATAGTTGCCAGCTTTAATTTTATATAGATAAACTCCACCACTTAAATCCGATGCATCAAATTCAACATAGTGATAACCTGCCTCAAGTTCTTTGTTAATCAAAGTCTTAATCTTTTGACCAAGCAAATTGTAAACGCTTAGCTCAACTTTCTCTTTTGATGGAATTGTAAATCCTATTACTGTTGATGGATTGAAAGGATTGGGATAATTCTGCTCGAGTTCAAAAGAATAAGGATTTAGTTTATCATCAACAGAAACTAAAGTTTGATATCGTGCATTTGCAAGTTTCATATTTGCACCAAGAGTGCTTAAGTTATTACCAACAGCAATCCCAACATAGAAATGAACAGAATCATTTGGTGCAATCGCAACAGGTGTTTGAGTAAGAAATGCAACTGAACCATCTCCAGTTGCAACAAATCCTGTATCAAATCTTACTGGAGTCATATAACTCCATAATAATGAATCAGGGTCATAGTAAGTTGAAGTCCAATCAATTACTCTGAAAGAGTGAGTTGTTCTTGAAAGAATTTTGTAACCAACCAGAGGGCTCGTTCCTCTAAAGGAGTATCCAAATCCACCGAAATCAGCATAACTAACTGTTTCAAGTCCATAAGTTCCATCTGGTTGAGGGATAAACTCAATGCCAATGTATGGTTGCAATGGATTTGCTTCACGATTTACAACTGTGAATTTAGCAATAAGAAATGGCTGATTCTGCCAACCATAAACGCTTATTCTTACTAATACATTTGGTGGAAGATTTGAATAAGCATTATTTGTCGCAACAAAAACTTCGTAATCACTTTTTGATGGATTTGGAATTGAATGTGATGCAACTTGCACATCTGCATCTTTTCGGTAATCGTAAACTTGAGTTGGACTTACTGCCACTAAAATTGATGACCTATCAATTTGTCTTAGATTACCAATTGCTGGTGCATGAACACGGATTCTTCCATAATTATTTACTTCAACTCCAATGCTTCCTGTTTGAAAACTCTGAGCATTAAGCTCGGAAAGATAAACTCCTGAAATAATCAGGACAAAAAGAAGTAAAAATTTTTTCATCGCTCCTCCAATTATTTTGGTTAATGATAGTTAATTAAAAACGGTGGAATTAATAAAATGAATCCTAATAGAAATAAAATTATCATCAAAGGTAAAACCCATTTAGCCCATCTTTCCCACGGAACTTTTGCCATGGTTAATGCACCCATTGTAACTGCAGAAGTTGGAATAATAATATTTGTGTATTCACCAAATTGAAAAGCAAGAATTGCTGTTTGACGAGAAACACCAGTTAAATCTGCAAGTGGTGCCATAATAGGCATTGTTAAAGCAGCTTGTCCACTTCCACTATGAACAAAGAAATTAATAATTGATTGAATAATGAACATTTTCTGCGCAGAGAAAATTGGAGAAGAAGATTCAACAAAAGGAGTTAATCCATAAAGAATTGTATCAATTATTTGTCCATCTCTTGAAATTACTAATGTTGCTCGAGCGAGGGCGACAATAATTGCAGTACCAACAAGGTCTTTTGCTCCGTTAATAAATGACTTGATTATTTCATCACTCTTCATTCCACCAACAATGCCAGCAAGAATTCCCATTATCACAAACAATGCAGAAATTTCTTCAATAAACCATTGAAACTTTATAACGCCAATAATTAAACCAATTAAGCTCAATGAAAAAATTAGCAACACAAGTTTGTGTCTTAAAGTCAATTGATGATTGAAATCAATTTCTTTTAATGAAATTTCCGAATGTCTTTCTTGGTCAATATCATAAACTGGACTAATCTTAGGATTCTTATAAACTCTCTTTGCATAATAAGTAATAAAAACTACAGCAATTGTTGTAGAAATTATCCAGCAAAAAACTCTATAACCAAGTCCAGAAAAAAGTGGTAACTCAGCAATTCCCTGAGCAATACCAACATTGAAAGGATTTAGATAAGCACTGGCAAAACCGATATGAGCTCCAATTAACGGAATTGCAACACCAACAATTGAATCATAACCAAGGGCAATTGAAATCGGAACAATAATTAGAACGAATGGAATAATTTCTTCATTCATTCCAAAAGTTGCACCACCAAACGAAAACAGAAAAACAAGCAAAGGAATAAAAACAGATTTCATCAATCGAGAGCGATTGTGTAGAATAAGAAGTCTTTTGATAAATGAATCTATCGCTCCTGTAGATGTAAGAACATTAAATGCACCACCAACAAACAAAATGAATCCTATGATTAAAGCTGCTTCTTTAAATCCCTTCAGTGGAGCAATGAACAAATCAAACAAATCTTGTGGATTACTTTCGGTTAATTTGAAAGAGCCAGGAACAACTACTTCTCTACCATTAACAATTGTTCGTTCATACTTTCCACCTGGAATAATCCAGGTTAAAATAGCAATTAAGACAAGCAAAGAAAAAATTAACAAATATGTGTTTGGAACTTTGAGTTTAAAATTTTTCTTCACCTCAGAACTCTCTTTGTGTTTAAATCAAATTTTTGTTTTGGAAGCAAAATGTGCATGATGATGTTGCTTCCACCAATTTTATCTCTTTCATTCTCTCTTAAATCTGGTGATTTTGATGTATCGAAAACTATAACCTGACTCTCTCCAATTACTTCAAATGTTCGATCGGGATAAACAACAATTGCTGTTGATTCGTCAATTCCAATTCCAAGTTTATCTGAGTTTTCAATCACAAGACTTATTAATCTGTTCAATCTTTTTCTTTTGATGAAGTGCTGATCAATAATTACATCTTCTAAAAATCCAAATCCTTCTGCAACAGCAACATTTCCAGTTTCAATTGTGCTAAAGGGATTTGACGAATCTTTGTTCTTGTATTCATCACCTGTAATCATCATTTTACTCATGACTGCTGCACCTGCACTTGTTCCGCTAATTACACCTCCACTGTAGTAAATTAGTTTTATCAAATCCAAAAGTTTTGTGTTCAATAAATCTTTTGTTAAACGATTTTGATCTCCACCAGAAAAGAAAACAATATTGCAATCAGCAAATTGTTTTACATAATTATTATCATTTGCTTTGTCTCTATCACCAAAAAATGTCTTGATAGATTGAATTCCAAGCTTTGTGAATTCTTCTACTAATCGTTGTGCTGTCTCAGTTGGTTCACTTGAAGCATTTGGAATGATTAAAACCTTTGGTGCTTTTCCACCAAGCTCAATGATTTTCTTCATTATCTCTTCAGTTCTATTACCTCCACCAATTATGACGAGATAACCAGTCGCATTCCCAATTGAATAGATGAAAAGAAATAAAAATACTATGATAAAGAAAATTCTCTTATTCATAGTTCATCAATTGATAAGCTATTTTTGATGCTTGAATTAAATGTTCAATTAAAATGTATTCTTTATTACTATGAGGATTTTTTGCGCCAATACCAATATTTACAGCTTGAATACCTCTTGCATTCAATGAATTAGCATCGCTTCCACCAAACGAAAATGCCTCTTTTGGTTCGAGACCAATTGCTCTGATTGCACGATTGATTCTTTGATAAACTTCGCTTTCAGGATTTATGCGGTATGGCTTGAAATCCCATTGACTTTCAATGTTTATTGAACAGCCAATTTTATCTGCTTCTTCTTGAAAAATTTTATTAACAATTTCAAATTGTGTCTCAACTTTTTCTATTTTAAACGACCTTATCTCTCCTTCAATATTTACTAAAGATGGGACGACATTAGTTGCTTTGCCTCCCATAATTTTTCCAAAATTCAATGTAGTTTCTTCGTCAATTCTTCCTTGTTTAATCCTTGCAATTGATTTTGCGGAACACTCAATTGCATTGATTCCTTTTTCAGGTTCTATTCCAGCATGAGCTGGTTTACCTTTAACACTTATAGTGAACATTAATGCACCAGGTGATTTGATAATGAAATTTCCTGGGTCAAGATGTGAATCAAAAACAAATCCCATTTTTATCTTATCATCAAGTTCAATGTTCTTTGAACCACTGAGAGTTGTCTCTTCACAAATTGTGAAAGCAATAGTGAATGGTTTTAATGAATTATTCTTTTCAATTGATTTTTTTAGAGCGTAAAGGATAGCGGTGATTCCAGCTCTATTATCAGCACCCAAGATTGAATTTCCATCGGTAGTGATTTTTCCATTTTCGATAACAGGATTTAATTGAGCTGTAGAAGAGACTGTATCCATATGCGCTAATAATACAAAATCACCACCTCCATTAATTTTACATATTAAATTACCCGAGTTACCACCATCAATACTATTGGCATTATCTTCAAAAACTGGTAAACCATAATTTGTCAGAAAATTTTTAATAAACTCGTTTACATTTCTCTCATTTTTTGATAGCCCCTCAATTTTGGCAAGTGAAATGAATAAGTCTTTTATTTCTTCAGGTTCAAACATAACTGAAACCATTATTTCAATTTTAAATTAATATGAAATTTCAGTTACACTTTAAGAAAATTTCAATTTTTTGTCAAGCGTAGTTAAATCCATAATATGGAACTTTTTATTGGTTAACCCCTTGATTTTAATCTTTTACAAAATAAAAAAGCCAGCCTGAAGAGTTTTGGCTGGCTCTGCTAAACAAATTTATGTTATTTACTACAATCTTCCTTCTATGCTAAACCAAAATTGCGCTATTCTTATGAATGGAACTACTTCAGGATCAATTAAAAATCTAAAACTTAAATTTTGATCTAAATTGACTTTAAAGTTTCCTATTATATCCGTTTTTTCAAATGTTGAATGCTCAGATGGATTTAAATATCTTTCTATAAAGTTGCTAAATTGTTTTGTGGAGTCATTTTCCGTCCGAATTCTTGAATTGAAGAAAACATCCGTTCGTTGATTAACTTTGTTCCCACCGGTTATTTGATTTATCAAAACAGAAAATTCAATTTTATCATTTATCTTATACTCTAAGATTACTGGTATATGATAAGCGAAGTTAACTGAGTTATATTTCCATTCGAGCTTTTTATTCTCATAAGTTCTAAAATAACTCCTTCGGTTTGAATAATTAGGATTTGAAGTTGTAAAATCACTTGTCCGTATAGTTTCAAAAATAACTGGTTCTTTTGAAGTAATATCAAATTTTGTTTCAAAATAAGCTAATCCAAATGTTACATTGAATTTTGGTGAGAGCTTCCATCTTAAAGCTATCAAACCAGAATATTCTGATTTATTTTTTGTTCCAAAACCCGTCCTGAAATCTTTCAGAGAGTAAGCATCTTTTTCCCTGTTCCAATAAATTGCGTTACCCCAATTGTAATTGTTTTTGGAATAATAATAGTTTGTATCCGTTATAGTAGATGAATTTGTAAAGTCAATTTTTCCATCAAGATAATTGAAGTATCCAATCAGATGAATGTTTTCGTTAATTTTATAAAGAGCATCAAATCCGCCATGATAAAATTTCCCTGAATTATTCCAAGATTGATTTGAAAAATAATCACTCATGTTAAAACTCCAACTTGGAGAAATATCAGGTTTATTATTTTGGTAAAGTGATTTGTTAAAATTTAGGGATGATTGTGTTGCATTACCCTTAAGGTATCCGAAATTAACTCCAAATCTTAAAGAATTCTCTGTGTAAGTTAATCCAAAAGTATAATCATTTTGTTTATAATTTCTTAAACGCTCAATTAGATAATCAGTCTGAGATATTATATCATCAATGTTTCCAAAATCATCATTGTATTTATTTCTATATCCACCTTCCCTCGAATGATTAAGACCGCTTAAAATGAATCCAATTGAAAAGTTATCGCTTAATTTATAACCAGTGAAAGCTGAATAGAGATTGGCAGAAGTAAACATCTCATCTTTTCCACTATATCGGTCTATGATTGGAAAATTATCTCTATCCGTTCCATACTTAGTTCCGTAAGGATCGTATCCCCATCGTGGGAAATAAATGTAATAAGGCATTTGATAAAATTTTTCAGCTCTATGAATTCTTTGAAATGTTGCACCTACAAAGAATTTATCTGAGAGTGAATTGATTGGAGCAGAAATAAGCCCAAGCGAAAATTTTGGTTCAGGTTCAGTTCTTGCTTCGGTAATAGAATAGTCAGGAATAACAAAGGGGATAATTCTGTCGCCACCTAATAGTGGCATTGGCACATCATAAAATCCAAGTTGATAGGTTCTCTCTCCACGATAATCAATGTAAAAATTAAATCTCTCTTTTTGTTCAGTAATCCTTGAAGGATTGAGTGCAATGTTTAAGAACGAATTATCAATAAGACCAAGAGTTACTTTTTTGAAATTAGACATACCAAAGGGATTGAAAAAATATTGAGTAAAATAAAAATCACTGGTTTCAAAATTCTGCTCGGTGCTTCTTTCAGAGTAGTATTGAGCGAAAATGAGGGTGGGAATTAAGACGAGGGATAAAATTAGTTTTTTCATTTTTTACCTCTTTTGTTTAATGAAACATATTTAAGTCGAAGTAAAATTTTTTTATAAACCCTCTTTAATTTCTGTGATAAGCTAAATATTTTTTCTGAAAATTCAAATTATTAAAGAATGAGTATTATTGAGGCCATAATTTATCAACATTTGCCTAAAGATAACCAATTCTTATTTGTTGCATTAATAAGAATTTAGTTTTCAGAAATGAAATATTTTTAATTAAAACTTCAAAAAAAATTTGATTAAATAAGAATTTTAGTCTTTAATTCTGGCATTAAATATGAACTTCAAATTTGATTTTCTTTTTAGTTTAATAGTTATGAAAAAACTTTTAGGAAATCTTCATAAAAAAATGAAAATTGAATATGAACATACTTATAAAAAATTACTTCAATGGCGGTGTTCATCCTGATGAACATAAAGAACTTAGTGAACATAAACCATTCGAACTAATAAACGAACCAGAAGAAATTGTTGTAAGTCTTTCGCAAAATCTGGGTAAAGAACCAATTCCTGCTGTTAAGAAAAATGATCTGGTTAAGAAAGGCTTAAGCAACCAATAAAAAAGCTATAGAATAAGACAAATATTAAAATTACAACCAAAAATAATATCAACTGTGCTTTTGCATAATTTCTTTTACTTGGAACTGTATTATCTCCAAATGCCCAAACAAATAACATAATGATATTAACAAGTGGAATTGCAAGAATTATAAGAGTTACAATCCACTCTCCAACTGAAACTGGAGTATACTCCGCTCAACAATTGGTTGATTTATTTGATCCATAATTTCACCTCTTAAAAAAGTTTTTATTTATAACTTGATGCCAGAATGGTTCGATAACCTCGGTGGGAATTGAATAGAGGTTTTCCTATGGGATAATAATTTTAATTAAATTAATTTCAATCGTTGAATTATTAGTGAATAAATCTGAAAAATAAGAGAATTAAATTTCACAAAGAGTAAGTTAAGTTTTATTTGTTATTCAATTTGGCAAAAGGATTTTTATTTAAAGATAAAAAAGTTCAATGAATCTACTTCGCATCAAAAATTAAAATTTGGCTGTGGGATTAATTTTAAGAAGGATTTAATCTGAGAAGAACTAATCATTCACATTTATAAAGTAATCTTCTGTTACATCATAAATTTTAATCCAGCTGCAATTAAACCAATCAATGCAACAATCCAAGTATACGGTAAAGTATTCCACAAAATTTTTTGAACATCAACTTTCATTTCATTTGCAAGCCAAACATTGTGTGTATTAGTTGGATCACTAACTCCTTGAATCTGTCCAACTGCAAGAAGTAATCCCATCACTGCACCTGGATTCATTCCACTTGCAAGCAAAATACTCGCAAGACCATATCCCATTCCCCAAACATTTAATGGACCACGATACAAAGCAAGTGGAGCAAGAATGGTGAAAGTCAGCACATAACTCAATACATCTTTAGGAACAATTTGTTTAAGCAATGGCTGAAGAAGATTCAATACAGGCCAGCCATCTGGGTTAATCTTGTTCCAACTTTCACCAGGTCCCATAATCGAATTCAATAACATTCCAATACCAAACATCAAAACCACTGCAGGCATAACCATACTTCCACCTTCAAATGCAGACTTAACAAATATATTCATCATACCTTTTCTATAAGCCGATATCACTCCAAAAATCAAACCACAAATAAAAGCAGCAATGAAATCAAAGTTGTAAAGTAATATCAAAATCAACGGAATAAATGGCGTTAAGTAAGATGTCCAATGAATTTGTTCTATTTCAATACCACCACTTCTAACCCTTAAAAGTCTTATTAAGTTGTAAACTGAAGCGACTAACAAACCCAAAGCAACAATTAACTTAATGGCAAAAACTATTTTAGTAAAAAATTCCTTGAGCATTGATTGAACATTTTCACTTAATTGATTGAAAGCAAAAAATAAAGCACAAACAATTATGATAAGTAATAAACTATTCAATAATATTCTTTTCAAGTTCAATTGCTGTCCATCTCTGTAAAGTTGAATTGTGATATAAACAAGGGCAGTTAAAAAAGTGAGACTAAACATTATTAGTGCAAATTCTCTTACCTCTGATGGCGATAATTTCATCACCTCGATGTATAATGCCCAGTTGCCTGCGTTTAATGTTCCACCAATACTTAAACCCAAAAGAAAAATTCCTGTAATTGTGAGTGGTCCTATTCCAACTGACGACATGATTGGAAGAACAATTGTTGCAACCATGATAATTGCACCAAGACCACCAAGAGTAGTGAAGAGTAAAACAATTATTAATAACATTAACACAGCAACTGTCCACGGTTTATCTCCAGAAAGTTCTGCACCTTTCTTAATGAAACTTTCTGCAATCCCAGTCTTCTGCAAAAAAACACTCAACATGCTTCCAAATATTGCAATAGTGTAGGCTTTGCTTAATTTTACTGCCCCTTCTCCCACAACATATTGAAGAATGTCTAATACATTAACTCCTGCTATTAAAGGAATTAAAATTGACATGATTGGAAGTGCCAACAAAGCAGGTAACTTCCTCAAAAACATTAAAGTAGACATTAAAAGAAATGTGAAGAGCAATAGAATTAGTTGTATTATCTGCATACACAAAATTAAAAAAGAAATTTTTTATGAAATAATTTTAATTCGAATTTAAATTATTTTATTAAGAATGAATTGATTAGCGAAACATAAAAGTGAATTAATTATTATTAAAAAGCTTTATTTCTATTAGTTAAATTTTCTATCAAAACAAATCTTCAATTAGTCTGGTGTTTCAAGCACTTATTACTTAATTTTTTTTGTTTAAATTTTGTATTAGAAGCAAAACGAAAGACACAATTTTTAAATCACCATTCAATCTCTTATTTTTATTGTATGAAGATAAAAGAAGAGTCAATTAGGGAATTATTAGCAGTTGCAGATATAGTATATGTTGTAGGAGATTATGTTCATCTAAAACAAAGTGGAAGAAATTATGTCGCACTTTGCCCTTTTCATAAAGAAAAAACTCCTTCGTTTACAGTAAGTCGAGATAAAGGTTTGTTCCATTGTTTTGGTTGTGGTGTTGGTGGGAATGTGGTTACCTTTTTAATGAAACTTGAAAATTTAACATTTGTTGATGCAATTGAAACACTGGCAAAGAAGTTTGGTGTTAAACTTGAATACGAAACTACCTTTTACCCACGACAGGATGAGGAACTGGAAAAACTCTACGAATATTCATCAATAGCTTCTCTATTCTTTCAAAAAAATTTGTTAGAAACAAACGAAGGTAGTTCAGCTCTAAAATATTTACAAGATAGGGGTATTGACGAAAACACAATAAAATTATTCAGATTAGGATATGCATTAAGTGCTTGGGATGGATTAATTAATTTCATAAGAAAAAACAACTATGATTTAAGGATTTTTGAGTCTCTTGGTCTTATCATCAGAAAAAATAATGACGAGTATTATGATCGTTTTAGAGGTAGAATCATCTTTCCAATTTTTTCAGAGATTGGACGAGTTATTGCTTTTGGGGGTCGAATTTTAGAAGATGCCAAATCTGATCAACCAAAGTATATGAACTCACCTGAATCAAAAATTTATACCAAAGGTAAAACTTTGTATGGTTTATTTCAGACAAAAGATGAAATAAGAAAAAATCAATCTGCCATTTTAGTTGAAGGGTATATGGACTTTTTGTCACTATTTCAAAATGGAATAAAAAATGTTGTAGCCTCTGCAGGCACATCACTCACAATCAATCAAATCTTCACTCTTAAAAGATACGCATCAAACATTAATTTGATTTTTGACGGTGACGAAGCTGGACAAAATGCAGCAAAACGTTCAATTGAATTGATACTCCAAACAGAAGCAAATTTCAAAATTGTTTCACTACCTGAAAATGAAGATCCCGATTCATTTATACGAAAGTTTGGCAAAGACAAATTTCTCTCTTTAATAGATGAAGGGAAAAATTACATTGATTATGTTTTTGATTTAGCTCAAAAAAAGAATTTATTGAAAGATACAAACTCGAAAATTAAAGTAATTGATAGCCTTTTAGAATCCACAGCTCGAGTCCAAGATCCGTTAAGAAGGGAAATATTAGCTCAAGAAATTGCAAAAAAATTTAATGTAACTGAAAATTCTGTTCTTCAAAAATTAAATAACTATGTAAATAACTATATCAAAGTAGAGAAAAAACAAATTAATTCTCAAAATTACTTTGAAACGCCAATTGTTGATAAAAAACTAATAAACAATATTTCTCCAATCGAAAAAGGAATTTTAAAATTAATTTGTGAGGTCGATCAATTTCATCTAAATCCAATTTTCGAACACATTGATGAAACTGATTTTCTAAATCCCTTAGCTGGAGAAATATTTAAGTTATTAAAACAAAATTATTTTAATCTTAAAAGCGGTGAAAAAATTAATAGTCAATTAATCATCAATCAATTAGAAACAGAAGAACTCAAAAGTATTTTCTCCGATGCATTGATAGAAAAATACAAAATAAGCGAAGGATGGAACGAAGTTGAAGAATATTCATCGCAGAATACTAATCTTAATAGATTAATAACAGACTACATTAAAAAACTTAAAGAGATTTCCCTCAGAAAAAAACTTGATGAATTAAATAATAAATATTCCAACAGTGTTGATTTGGATGAAATTACAAAAATTTTGGAAGAAAGCAATAAAATTATAGCTAAACAAAACTTTTACAAGAACTTCAAATTTGACGAAGAGTATCCTACTTGATTTACTGATTTTGATTTATGTAATTAATTTCTTTGAATTAAATAATTGAAATGCAAGAAACATTTTATTAATTAATTTTAAGAAATCCTCTCAAATTCAATATCCTTCAAAAAAACTATCACTCGAAATTAATTTGTTTTGATTTTTGAATCTTATCAAAAGCTAAGTTGTTATTTAGTACACATTCAAAAAATGTTATGAAATTTGATTGAATTAATAGACTAAAGAATTTTTTGACTATCAGACAATTTTATTTTTACCTTTTATTCTGAAGTTAATTAGGAATAATGTTTTAAATAAGTTATTAAACTTTGATGAAGTCACTTGTAATTTGAACGGCAACAACTTTTCCTTTAGCTGTCATAACTCCATTAGCAAAAACATAAATTTCTGTTATAACTTTTCTACCTTTTACTTCCAAAATCTTACCTCTTAGTTCGAGTTCAACACCAATTGGAGTTGGTTTTAAGTAATCGACTTGTAAAGAAGCAGTTACAAATCTAAATGGTGGAAAAGAACCGACTTGTCTATTTTCATTTTTGTAAGCAGCAAGTGCAGCAGAGCCAGTACCGTGACAATCAATCAACGAAGCAATTAATCCACCATAAACAAAACCTGGTACAGCAGTATGATATGGTTTTGGTGTAAACCGAGCAACTGTTTCCTCGCCATCCCAATAACTTTTCAACTGATATCCATATTCATTTAGTCTGCCACATCCATAACAATAACTTAAATCATCAGGATAAAAATCTTGAACTCCTTTAATCTCCATAATTACTCCATCAATTAGTTAAAATTTTCTTAAAGATTTTTTTCATTGATTAATTGAAATTAAAATCCCAAACTAAAAAGTATTGAACCCAAGATTAAAGCAAAAATCAACTTAATCAATTTAATCTTAATTGTATCTTTAACGGAATAAGAAAGAAGTGGTAACAAACTATGTCCATCTTGAACAATAGAATTTGTCAATAACACAGAAAATGGGACCATTCCACTCGAAAATAATTTCACAAAAATTAAATGTGGACCAGACTCTGGAATTAAACCAACTAAAGCACCAATAAAAAGAAAAGCAATTTTATAATTTGATGTAATTTTCTCTAAATCAAGATACTCATTGCTAAGTTCAACAAATAAGAGAGCAACAAATGTCCATATTGCAATTTTCCATATATGCTCTTTGATAATATGTTCCCAAATATGTTCTAAGAAAAAATGCTTAACCGATTTTTCCTTTTCGTGAACAATTAAATTTTCACAATTAATATTGGCTCCAAGATTAAATTTTCTAAAAACTCTATCAATTAAAATTCCAATTAATATTCCAAGAGTGAAGAGAATTGCAAATAGTAATAAAGCTTTTTCTGGAAATAAAGCTAACATTACATAAGCTTCGTCACCAGCGACTGCAATCATTGAACCTGTAAGTGCGCCAAAACTAATAAATCCGTGCATATAAAGAGTTACCACTGTCATCCCACCAAAACAACCTGGAATAATTCCAATTAAATTAGCTAAAAAATATTGACGAATTTTACTTTTCCCTTCAAGAAAATTTTTAATTTTTCCTTTAGTCCATGTATTAATTACATCAACCAAAATCATCATTAACCCAACAAGAAAAGTTATTTGAATTGTCTCCTCAACCACATGTAAAATCATCTCAAACATTTGTTCCTCTTGATTTTTACAAATTTCAATAATTTGATGAAAATACCATAGTAATGGATTTTATAAATTAATTCAAAACTTCTATATAATTTTTTCATTCAATGATTAAGAATTACTCCCCCTTGTAATTGTGAAATTTGTATCTTTATAATCTTAATATTTTAATGGAATTTATTTGATTTGAAATGAATTAGCTCGTAAAAGCAAAGGCAAAATCAATTAATTATTGGATTTAATAAATTAAGGAAAGGTTACTTTTCTCTTGCCCATTTTTCATTTAATTAGAACAAAAAATTACTAATGTAGAATTGTTATAAAAATAAAAAAGCTTTTTGGAGTTAACCAAAAAGCTCAAATAATCATGGGTAAAAATAAATTATTGTGGAAGTTTATTAATGAACAGAGCTAATTTTGATTTTTGGTTTGAGGCTTTGTTCTTATGAATAATTCCTTTTGCTGCGAGTTTGTCAAGTAAAGATACTACTTTATTGTATGCCTCTTTTGCAGATGCTTTATCTTCTGCAGTTCTTACTTTTTTGATCCAAGTTTTTAGTTCACTTTTTCTTGCTCGATTAATTGCACGTCTTTTCAGGCTCTGTTTATGACGCTTAATAGCAGATTTATGTGTTGCCATCAAATCTCCTCATTTTTTACAAATTTAAGTAAAATCGTTTGTTAATCAAATTTTTGAATTTTAGAAAAATTGAATGATAATTTATTTTAATCATGATAGTAATTGAATTTAGTAAGCGAGAAATGCTATAAAGAACGAAATTGTTTTGTTGAATTTTTATTTATCTAATTAAATAAACTTGTAAAGAAATAACATGATGAAAAGTAGAAACAAGTTGACTTTTTTAATAAATCAAATGAGCAACATTATTCTTCATCACAGAGAATGTTTTGAAGTTTTGGAAGGGGGATTATCTCGACCGAACAAATAATTTTGTTCAACAAAAAGGTCGCATCGACGGAGCTTTTTTGTTGAGATAATTTTTTTCTACAAAGAGAACACACCAATGGTGCTTATTCATATACACT
>JAOAHM010000022.1 GCA_026415235.1 Ignavibacteria bacterium
ATCGAAAAATTATCCAAATGCTATAAAAACAATTGACATGGCATTTGAATTAAGTAAGAAAAATGGTGTCAAATACTTAACTCAAGAATTTTATAACAACCTTGGTTTGATTTACTTCTATGAAAATCAAGTTTCCAAAGCTAAAGAAATTTTTGAGCTTGCTCTCAATTCTTCTCCAGCCTCTGAATCGAATCAAAATATTTTAATTTCGATTAAGAACAATTTGGGCGATTGTGAATTTCGAGGGCAATCGTATTCTCAAGCATTAAAACACTACTTTGAAGCATTAAGTTTTAGTGAAAACTCTTTTTTGAAATTTATTTCACCAATCATTCAATTAAAAATTGGAAAAAGTTACGAGGAACTTTATCTCTTAAATAAAAACGAAAGCGATAGAAAAAATGCAGAGAGATATTTTCAATTTGCATTGAATAGATTTAAAGAAAATCGTGATTTGAAAAATCTTCAAAAAGCACTTTCTATTGTTGCCTCGTTTTATTCAAAGATTAATGAATTAGATAAAGCGAAAAAATATTTTTTTGATTTGGATGAAATAAATCTTTTGATTGAATTAAAACCAGAAGATTTTTTAAAAACCTTTGCAATCAAACCTGAATATGAATTTGATTTTTTAAATGTCGCTGTAAATCAAAATAAAGAACTTGCTTACAAGATTTTTCAAAACTTAAAGTTCCAAAATGTTTTTGAATACTTCCTCAAGTTCAGAGATTTTAATTTTCTTGATGGAGATTTATCAAAAGTTTTTAATTCTCTGAGAGAAGAAATTTTGGTGAAGAATACTTACGAAAAAATTTACATTCAAGAAATTTCACTTCCCTCAGCTCAGAGGATAAACGAGAAAATAAAAATTGCTAAAGAAGAATTAAGCAAAACAAATGAAAAAGTCGAAGAGCTTATTTCGAATTTAGCTTCGACCTATCAAGCATTAAATACAATCTTTGAGAAAAAAACACAATTGGATTTTATTTCTAATAATGAACAAATTTTTGTTGAGCTTATTCCAACTAACGAGAATTTGATTTGTTTTTATGTTTCAAAGACAGGAATTCAAGTAAAAACGATTAAGATAGATTTGGAGAATTTAAGATTTAATCTGAAGACGCTTTTTCAAAATTTAAATTCTTTCACACAAGATGAATTGAAAGAATTCTCATCTACTAACTTTGGAGCAATAGCAGATGAAATAATTTCTGGAGTTATCAACAGCAATTCTCGTATAAGGAAAATAACTTTTCTTTTGAATGGAAGTGATTTAGATTTTCTACCTCATTTATTTTACTCGAAAAAATTTGAACAATTCATATCAGAAAAGTTTAGTGTAGATTATTCAATTTTTATTAGCGATGATGGAAAAATTTCTGAAATCAAAAGTATTGGCTTTTTGAAAAATGGAAAAATTCTTTCTAATGATGAGTTAATTTCAAAAGTAAATCGAAGTGATGAAAAATCTTCGAGAGAAAAAATTAGTCAGAGACAAATCAGAGTTGGTTTACCGAAGAAGGAAGAAATTCAAGAAAACAAATCAGAGCTCAACAACAAAAATTTTGATTTTGTTGTAACCATTGATAATCTCATTCTAAATTCTACATCACCAGAATTAAATTATTTTGATTCAGCTTCAAGGTATTACTTCAAAGAACTATTGAAAACAAAACCAAAATTTCTTCTGCTAAAATCAGTAAGCATTGACAACATTAATTTATTTTACCTTTTTTTCAGTCAATTTTACTTTGGAAAAATTAATTACATTGTTTTGCCTGTCACAAAATCATCTCAAGAAATTACGGATAACTTTTTGTATAATTACGCAAAGAGAGTGGAGAATAAAACTCCCTTGGCATCGTTAAACGAATTCTTTGAGTTATTAAAAACAGACAAAAATAATATTAAGCAAAATAATTACTGGATTATTTATCAGAATTGAATTTGGGAATGAATATGAAAAAATTATTATTCAGAATTTTGCTTTTGTTCTTTATAACAATTTTCGGTTGTGACCATGGAATTGCACCACGAACTGAACCACCTCGTACTGGTTTTTCAGGTAAAGTAACTTTCAAAAACAACTGGCCTCGAGATATTTACCAAACAAGAGTAGTTGCCTTCCGTGAAACTATCAGAACAGTTGCAGATTTTAACATTTACAACATTGCTTTCATCAGCGATACAATTCCTTATGGTGTTCGTGAATTCACTTATGAGTCAGATAAAAATCCTTTGATTGAACCTCAAGCAGGAACTACTCTCAAATACATTGTAGTTGCTCAAGCGATTGTTCCAAATCCACTTCCACGAAGACAAGATTGGCGTGTTGCTGGAATTTATTTCTCACCACTTGACTCGACAAAGTATGGAAGTGTAACAATTGAGCAAGGTGTTTTCAAGAGAAACATTGATATAATTGTGGATTTCAACAATCCTCCAACTCAACCACCGAATTAATGGAGGCAGAATGTTAAAGAAAACAATTTTACTTTTGATTGCTCTTCCATTGATTTTATTTTCTCAACAAAAAAGAGTTTATGGTACACTTGAAGGTCGTGTATTGGATGAAACTAACTCGCCTTTAATTGGGGCAAACATTAGAATTGAAAATACATTAATTGGAGCTGCTACAAATCATAAAGGAATTTTTAGAATAATTCGTGTGCCTGTAGGAAAACATCAAGTTAAATTTTCGATGGTTGGATACGAGTCGAAAACTATTGAGGTTGAAATCAAACAAGATGAAACAACTTTTATTGAAGTAAAACTCAATCAAACCGCTATTCAAACAAAAGAAGTTTTTGTTAGTGCAAGTAAATACGAACAAAAAATTGAAGAGATACCAGTAAGCATCAGCGCATTAAGTTCTCAAGAACTTTCCTTTCGAAATACAAGAAGATTGGATGAAGCGTTGAAATATGTTCCTGGGATAAACATGACCTCAGATCAAATTAGCATTCGAGGTTCGAGCGGTTACACAAGAGGCGCAGGCAGTCGAGTTTTACTTCTAATTGATGGAATTCCACTTCATACAGGTGATGCTGGTGATATTATCTGGCAACTTCTACCAATTCATGAAATTGAAAGAGTCGAAGTGGTGAAAGCTGCTGGCTCGGCACTTTATGGTTCACAAGCAATTGGTGGAGTAATTAACATCATCACAAAAGATTTTTCATCAAGACCTACAACATATATCAAAACTCAAGGTGGATTTTATGACAAACCATTCTACGATGAATGGAATTGGTCATCAAGAACAAGATATTTTAATACGCTTACTTTATCACATTCGAGAAAAATTGGGGATTTAGGACTTACAATTTCTGCATCAAGATTTGAAGATGATTCATATAGAATGAATAATTTCAGTAAAAGATATTCCCTCTTCTTCAAAACAAAATACAATATCAATCCAACTAATAATGTTTCTTTACTTTTTAATGGGACAACTTACAGAAGTGGAAGTTATCTTTACTGGAAAGATTCAAGAAATGCGTTAGTCCCGCCTGATGGTCAAATTGGTCAATGGGTAAAGACAGAAAGATTTAATGTAAATCTCTCTTATCAAAATCTTTATTCAGCTTCAACATTAATTAACTTCAAAAATAGTTGGTTCCACAACGATTGGTGGGATAATACAGATTCTAAAAATTCTTCCCGAAGCGATTTAATTAGAAGTGAAATTTCTTTCAATCATTTTACTGAAAGTCACAAAATTGTTGGTGGAATTGAAGGAACATTTGCAACAGTTACATCTAATATTTTTAGTAATCCTAATGCATATAGTCTATCATTATTTGGACAAGATGAGCTTTCACTTTTTAACGACAAAATAAAATTTACTGCTGGATTAAGAATTGATTATCAAAATATTGATACAGTTTTATCTGAATTCAATTACAATCCTAAGTTTGCAACTAACATAAAGTTTTCAGAAAATATTTTCGTTAGAGCTTCACTTGGTCGAGGTTATCGTGCACCAACTCCATCTGAACTATTTAGTACAACAAGTGTGAGTGGAATTCGTGTAGTTCCTAATCCAAATCTCAAATCGGAATCAAATTGGAATTTTGAAACAGGAATCAATTACACATTTAGTGAAAAGTTTAAAGTAGACGCAGCAATTTTTGGTAATGAATTATATAATTTCATTGAACCTTCAATTGATCCAATCACAAGTTTTATTCAATTCAAAAACATTACACGAGCAAGAATCTTAGGTTATGAAATCACTTTCAATTCAGAGCTTTTTGATAAACATTTAAGAACAAATCTCGGATATACTTACTTATGGGCTCGTGATTTGAAAAACAATATCTTTTTGAAATATCGTCCAAGACATCTTGTGATGGCAAATGTAGTCTATCGATATGATTTTATTCAAACTGGAATTGATTTCCGATTCTGGAATAGACTTGAAACAATAGACGAAGATTTAATCCTTCTCGGAATTGTTAAAGATGGTGATTTAAGAGAGCATGTTTTCTTAACAGATTTTCATTTGAGTTTGGATTTAATTTCATTCAAACTTCCATTAAGATTTTATTTCACCATAAATAATTTATTCAATTACAATTACATTGAGATGATTGGCAATTTAGGAGCAATTCGAAGTTTCAGTTTTACACTTGAAGGGCTTTTATGATTTACGAAAGAACTTTAAAGTTTGCTAACTAAAAATTGAAAAATTTTGTTATCGTTTTTAAGTTAAAGATAGATTAATTTCAAATTTAGGAGGAAAACATGAAAATTAAATACTCATTAGTTTTAACCTTGATAAGTTTGTGGGTTGTAATTGTTTTTGCTCAACCAAAGTGGACTTATCGTTATCAAATTAATTTTCCACCATCAGATACTGCTTTCGTAAGACCTTATTTATGTTCAGTTGATGAAAATGGAAGGTTATATGTTATTTCATCAAAGATTGTGGATACACGAGCACGAAATGCAATTTGGTACTGTGATCCTGATGATCGTGTAATGAAAAAACTCATTGATTATGACTTGAATGGTGACTCAGACACATTAACTGGAAATTTATATGTGTTGAGAGGAATTGCAACTTTACGAAGAGATGTTATTATCAATGGGAGTGTACCTTTCCCTCGTTCAAGACCAAATACAGTTGCATCTCAATATTACTACAAAAATGGTGATACCACTCAAGTTGAAAAGTTTGGTTTTTATCATACTGGTTCAGGTTATGGTACTTATATCAATGGTCTTGCTGTATCAAAAGATTCTTTTGCATTCACAGGAATTTCTTACCAATCATCAGTAAGACTTTATAATTTTACACGAAGCATCACAACACCAGCTCGTGGTTCTTATGTACCACCACCAACTTATGGTCAAGAACCTGGTGGACATGATGGAACAGGACTTAGCACAATTCGTGATGTTGCTGTAAGACCAAATGGTGATTACAACAATACTGAGACTCCTTGGTACACATCACGTAATTCTAATCCACCAATAAGTGGAGGAATTACAGTTTGGGTTGGTGGAACTCAAGCCAGTCCAGGAACTTACACAGGTCAAAGAGTTATTGACCCTTATTCGTATTTAAGTTTCGACCGTTCGGTTCCTTATGGAATTACAGTTGATAATCAAAATCGCCTCTGGGTTGCAGGTACTGATTCAACAAGAAGATGGGTAAAAGCATTTGAGCTTACAGGAACTTTTGCAATGGATGTTGCTGAACTACCTTCTCAAAATAGCTCAACTAATCCTGACCCAAATGGTGCACCAATGATTGCTCCTGCTGATGTTGCTTTGAATTCAGCTGGAAATGTTGCTTATGTTACTGATATCGTAAATCGTTGTGTTTATAAATTTGAGTTTGGTGATTTTACTTCTGTTGATGAAAAGAAAAATACTCCAACTGATTTTAAGCTTGAACAGAATTTCCCAAATCCATTCAATCCATCAACTTTAATTGCTTTCTCATTACCTGAAGCAATGAATGTTAAACTTGTTGTAAGAAATTCACTGGGACAGGAAGTTGCAACTTTAGTTGATGAATATCTTCCAGCAGGAAAACATGTCAGAACCTTTAGTGCACAAAATCTTGTAAGTGGAATTTATTATTACACTTTAATTACACCAAATGGTTCAATTTCCAAGAAAATGATTTTAGCAAAATAAATTGAGCTATGATAAAAAAATTAATTTTAGTTTGGTTATTAATTACTTCAATTTTATTTGCCCAAGGTGGAAAAGGAAAAATTACTGGAAGAGTTGTTGATGACAAAACAAACGAACCACTTGTTGGAGTAAATGTTTATCTTGAAGGATTATTCATTGGAGCAACTACCGATGTAAATGGACGATATGTGATTTTGAATGTTCAACCTGGGAAATACGACTTATCAGCAAGTTTTATTGGTTATGCAAAGGTAACAAAAAAAGATGTTGAAGTTTTTATTGATAGAACTACTGAAGTTAATTTCAGATTAAAAGATGTTTCAATTCAAATTCAAGATGTAGTTGTTGTTGCTGAGAAGCCAAAAATAATTAAAGACCAAACATCTACAGCTTCAACCATCAGTGATGAACAAATCAAAGTTGCTGCAATTGAAGGAATTCGTGGAATTATGGATTTGACTTCAAGCTTTATGAAGAATGCTCAAGGTGATTATCAGGTTCGTGGTTCTGGTGCTTACGAAGTAAACTTCCAGATTAATGGTGTTGAGCAAATTAATGCAAACACTCAAGCACCTGGTGCATTTGCAACAAACAAAGCAAATAACTCATGGAAATATGATGTTAATCCACTTGGTGTTCAACAACTTCAGATGATTTCAGGTGGATTTTCCGCTGAGTATGGAAATGCTCAAGCTGGTGTTGTAAAAGTTGTGATGAAAGAAGGAACAGCAAGATTTAGTGGAGACATTCGAGTTGAAATCAGACCACCCGGGCAATATCATTGGGGTCCCTATCTATATGATAAAAATAATTATGAATGGCGAAAATGGGGACCACTTGAAAATTGGTTTAAGATGAAAGATATAATAATTACTGAATTAAAACTTGACCAACGATATCGTGGCTTATATAATCAAGCTAAAGCTGGTGACTCTGTTGCACTTCAAATGTGGAATGATATAGTTAATCGTGAAATTACTTGGGCTCATAGTGTGTGGGTAAAAAATCATACTCCGAGTGAAGATAATCCACTTGGAGTTTATGATTACCGTAATCGTTGGTATTCAAGAGTTATGTTTGGATTTGGTGGACCTCTTGGTAAAGATCCAAATCTCTTAAAATTTTTCTTATCTGGTGAGTACAGAAAAAGTCCAACAAGACTTCCTACCCCTGAACGCAATCAAGTTTATCAAAACTATATTTTGAATCTAACTTTCAAACCATTTGAAGCCCATCGTTTTAAGTTTATGATGGCATTTCAAAAATATCGTGGTGGAATTTGGTCAGGTTCGGAAGATATTCGTTGGTCGGGAATTGCTTTCTCACCACCAGGAGTTTCAACAAAGTATTATGTAACAGTTGATCCAGTTAGAACCGAACAAACTGTAAGTCAAAGTCTAAATTGGGTCTATACAATCAATCCAAAATCTTTCGTTGAAGCTACCATTTCACATCAAAACGAAACTTACATTCTTCCTTATGAATATCTCGCTGGTTATGGAGTTGAAGCAGACCGATTAGATAGTTTAAATGACCCACGTGGTACAATTTTGAAAGATGGAATATGGTGGGAAAATAATTATTTCCGTCAGCCCTTTAATTTCTCTACAAATTACTATCAAGATAATAGAACTAATCATTGGAGTTTGAGTTTAGATTATACAAATCAAATTACACCAACCAATTTGTTGAAATCGGGTTTGCGTTTTTACTATTGGGATATGATAAATAATGGTGTGAATTCAAGTTTTCAAGCTAATACTTATTTAGTTCGTTCTGGTTTTGCTGAGTATTATCGAGCTTATCCGATTGGTCTGGCATTTTACATTCAAGATAAAATGGAATACGAAGGGATGATTGCCAATCTTGGTCTCCGTGCTGAAGCTTATAATTTTCAAGCAAGAGTTCCAAAAGATAAGTTTAATGTCTTTTACCAAGGTACTGGTGGACCAGGTGCAAGAGGCAATCCAGAAACAGAAGACTCAAAAACAAGATACATCATCCTGCCAAGACTTGGAATCTCTTTCCCGATTGGAGAGAATACAGCTTTCAGAATTCAATACGGACATTTTGCATCAATGCCAATTTTTTCGCAGGCATTATCTCAAAGAACTGAGTCAGGTTGGGCTGGTAGAGGTAATCCAAATCTCGAACCAAAGAAAACAATTTCTTATGAATTTGGTTTGCAACAGGTGATTGAAGAAACTCATCGTCTTGATATTGCTTTGTTCTACAATGATAGAGTAAGACAAATTGGTTTATTGAGAGTTGCATCATTCACTGGAAGTCGAAATCGCCCCGCTGGTTTTACTGACGATAACATTCCACTTTATTCATACACTACTTATGATAATAATGCGTTTGGTTCATCAATTGGTTTAGAAGTAATTTTTGAAAAAGCTATTCGTGATAGATGGATGTATCGTTTAAGTTATACACTGTCTCAAACTACTGAAGGCAATTATGGTCCTGAGATGATTTATCCAAACACTGCCAGAAATTATGAAGCAAGAAATTTCACTGGTGAATTTTTATCAGTGAATGATAGAACTCATAGTTTTCGTGGAATGATTCAATACAATGTTGAAGAAGATGGTGGAATTTCGATTTTTGGATTTAAACCATTTTCGAATTTCAATATTAGTTTGACCTACACTGCACAATCAGGAACACCTTTTACCTACCGTACAACATTTGATTTGAAAGATATTGTTAATAACCGTCGTTATCCATTGGAATCGAGTTTTGATTTGAGTGCACAAAAACAATTTACCTTTGCTGGCACTCGAATGCTTATCGGTTTACGAGTAATGAATTTGTTTAATAACAAATGGATTACGCCGATGGATACGCAGGATGATATTCGCAATTGGGTTGAAAAAGGAATTACAATGGATAATCCTGGATTAGATCCTAATCGATTGAGTTACATTGTTGCACCATACCGAGCATATCGAAATATTCCAAGACAAGTGTTTTTAACAGTTGGTGTTGGATTTTAATTGACAAGAAATATACGATTAAGTTGAATTAATTTTTTTATAAATCGTTTTAGAGTTTTTATTAAATATTGAAATCGTTCTTTTAGATTGTGGATTGTTAAGCCGATCCTAAGGAGCTTTGAAATTTGTATTTGATTTTTTTTACAAATAGAAAACTCCAATGGAGCTAATATCTTTATCTTTTTTATTGTTCTAAAAAGAGGTTGCTCCTAC
>JAOAHM010000048.1 GCA_026415235.1 Ignavibacteria bacterium
GGAATGATTTTTTTCTTTCCCAATTTAATTTCTTCTTCGGCAGCATTTGCCGATATCCATGCGAATATGCCAGTTGTGATGGGACACGCAATGGTTGTTTGATATTTTTTTGCAAGGATTTTTCTGATTTCATTTATGGTGATTAGTTTTCGCTTCGGGACTTTTTTCATGATTTCATAGACTTCGATGGGTGAAGGAATTATCATGGTGTCGCCAGCTTTAATATTCCATTTTAATTTCGATTTACTCAATTCATCTTCAGTGAATGTAACAATTTTGGGTAGGTCTTTTTTGTCATTTAGTTTTTCAATCCAAGATTTTTTCTTTCCCATTTAATATTCTTTCTTAAAATTTTTTTTGATTAGATTGATTTAATATATCCACCATCAATAAAAATTGTTTGTCCAGTTATATAACTTGCTTTTTCTGATGCAAGAAAAGCAACTAAATTTCCGATTTCTTCTGGTTTTCCAAGTCTTCCCATTGGAATATCTTGAGTATAACTTTTGAGAATTTCTTCATGACTTTTTCCTGTAACTCTTGCCTGTTCTACTGCTAAATCGTAAACTCTCTTTGTCAATGTATAACCAGGCGCAACATTGTTTACAGTAATATTAAATGGAGCAACTTCGGTTGATAAAGTTTTTGCATATCCAATGACAGCATTTCGCAATGAGTTTGAAAGAACAAGTCGTTGAATTGGTTGTTTTACTGTAACAGAGGTTATGTTAATAATTCTACCAAAGTTGTTTTCTTTCATTTTATCAATTACAAGTTTTGTTATTCGAATAACGGAAAGCAAAATTTCTTTATAAGCATTATTCCAATCATTTTCTGAAATATTAAAGATATTATTTGATGGAGGTCCACCACAATTATTAACAACTATATCAATCGAACCAAATGCTTGATAAGTCTCTTTAACAAGTTCTTCAATATCATTTAGATTTTTCAAATCACATTGAAACCACTGAATGTTAGTTCCATAACTTTGTGATAAATCGTGAGCGACTTGAATTAAATCTGCAACTGTTCTTGAACAAATCATTACATTGCAACCTTCTGAAGCGAGTGCTTCAGCACAGGCTTTACCGATACCTTTTGTGGATGCAGTTACCAAAGCATTTTTTCCTTTGAGTCCGAGTTCCATATTTCTTCTCCTTAGTTTAAGCTTCAGATAAATCTATTTTGCTTAATTGGTTTTCAGAGCGAGCAATTACTACACTCACAGCAGCATCGCCAGTAATGTTTGTTACAGTTCTGCACATATCTAAAATTCTATCTACACCTAAGATTAATGCAATTCCAATTTCTGGAATGTGAACTGTTTTCAAAATGATTAAGAGCATAATAATTCCAACACCAGGAACAGGAGCAGTTCCAATTGACGCAAGTACAGCAGTAAAAATGATTACTAATTGATCAAAAAAGGTCAAATCCATTCCAAAAACTTGTGAGATAAAAATTGCAGCAACTCCTTGATACAACGCAGTTCCATCCATGTTAATTGTTGCACCAAGTGGTAAAGTAAAACTTGTTATGCTTTTGGATATTCCTAAGTTTTCTTCGCAGCATTCCATATTAACTGGAAGTGTTGCTGCACTTGAGCTTGTTGTGAAGGCAACAAGTTGTGCTCTTCGAATTCCTTTGAAAAAAACTGATGGTTTCATCTTGCCAAAAAATTTTACCAAACTACCGTAAATAAAAATGGTGTGAATTAATAATCCAGCAAGAACAGTGACTATGTACCATCCAAGTGTCCCTAAGATTTCAAAACCAAATTCGGCAACGGTAGCAGAGATTAACGCAAAAACTCCAAACGGTGCAATTTTCATAATTATATCAACAAGTTTAATCATAGCGTCACTGAAACCATCAAAAAATTTTATAACAGGTTCAGCTTTAGTTTGAGATAAAATTGTCAAAGCCATTCCAACCATCAACGCAAAGAAAACAATTTGAAGCATTTCAGCTTCTGCCATAGCTTTGATGATATTTCGTGGAACAAGATTTACTATTTGTTCAACAATGTTGAATTCAATCTTTGTTTGAACTTTTTGAGCAACTTCATTTTGATAAGCCGAAACTAATTCTTCCTTGGTTTGTGGATTAAGTTGTTTGCCAGGTTGAATTAAATTTCCAAGTAAAAGTCCAATTGCAATAGCAATTGCAGTAGTGATTATATAAATCGAAATTGTTTTTCCACCAAT
>JAOAHM010000029.1 GCA_026415235.1 Ignavibacteria bacterium
TTCATACTCAGTTGCTTCAGCAATAATTTGATACTCACCACCAGTTAAATTATCAAATGAATATGAACCATCGTTAAGAGTGCTTGTATAAGCTACTACTGTTCCGTTTATGTTAACTGCTAAAACTAACACACCACTTACAGGTTCACCAAGGATTGTCCGAACTTTACCATTTACTTTTGCAAAACCCGTATCTGGTCGAGTAATTAAGTTAATATTAATTCCGCTTACAACACCAGTTTCTGTAATTGTAATGGTATCAGCATCTCTCCATCTGAAAGCAACAGTATCAAGTTTGTAATAACCAGGTAAATATGGTGGTCTTGGTTTTGCAAATAAGATATACTTGCCAGGTTCTAAATTCTCAATCAAGTAATTTCCAACTGAATCGGTTCTTACTGATTTGAATGACTTGAATCTTCCATTTGTCAATTTGAACGCACTAACAATTGCTTCAACTCCAGCATTTGTATTGAAATCTTTTACTAATCCAGCAACACCATTGTTGTAAACTGGTTTCTGTTCAAGAACGAAATTGATGCCAGAAACATTTCCATTAACCAAAATTTTATCAGCTTCTTGGAAAGTTCGTTTGTTGTCATAGAATTCGGGATAATAATTTCTATTGAATGGCTTTGCATAAACTACATACTCAAAACCACCAACAACTTTAATTTGATAATTACCAAGACTATCTGTTACAACAGTCATATTTCTTGGAATTACATTGGGTGAAATAATTGGAAATGTTGTATCTCGAACAATGAAAGCAGTTACAGTTGATTTAATTGGATTACCATTTGCATCTAACACACTACCACTGATATTGTACAAAGCTGGCGGTGTAACTTTTGCAAGTGCTGCCGTAATATAAGCAGTAACATTTGGCACAACAGTGATTACATCAGCAGAGTCAATTGATTTTTTATTGTCATAAAATTCGGGATGATATCCTCGTTTGTAGAATCTAATCTTGTAATTTCCTTCAATCAATGTTTTTGAAAATTCGCCGTTTTGATTTGTATATGCTACTTCATGTCTTGCAGCATTGGTATTCAAGAAATAAACAGCTACATTTTCTAAAGGTTGGTTTGTAGTTTCATCTTTAACAAGTCCAGTAATTGTTCCTGTAGGACCAGAGACTTTAACTGTCCACTCTTGATAAGCAACTCCACCCAAATTACTTTGTGCTTTTAATTTAAATTTGAAATATCCAGATGCGGTTGGTGTCCAGCTTAGTAAGCCTGTTTCACTATTAATTGTAGCAGTGTTTGGTCCTTCGACTATTGAATATGAAATGACTGCACCAGTTTGATTACTTGTTGCATTAGCATCGTATGTATATTCTACACCAATTGAACCAACCTTAGGTGGAATTGATACAAATTTAATTACATCAGGTATTGGAGGTGTTGTTATTGTAACAACATTACTTGGAGCACTTGTGCCTGAAGCTGTAAAGGCAACAACATAATAAGAATATGTACTGTTTGGTCTAATGTTGTAATCGTTATAAATTAAGCCTCTCCATGATGTTGCAATTTGTTTGAAGGAAGAATCATTTGGTCCTTGTCGAAAAACTTTGAAAAGATAGTTCACCCCAGGAGTTGATGGCATTTGCCACTTTAATTCGACATATCCATAAGCTGTGCTTGGATTTTGCTGCTTGAATTGGGCTGTTAGATTTGTGGGGGATGGTACTTGTGCGTACATTAAATTGAGCCCAATCAAGGTCAAAAAAACAATTAATATGTTGATTTTTTTCATAGTAAATCCTCTCTTTTTTTATTTTAAGTTCATATTCTATGCCAGTCAATAAATTTTAATGTTCATTGATATTCTATGTTTTTGACAGATTTCAAGCATAAAAAGTTGAAAGCACCAATCATACTTTTCATTAACTACGAAAAATTTTCGGAGGAGTAGACTAATTTTCATTTGAATGAAAAATAAAAGTTTTAATTAATTAACACCTTTAGAGAAAAATTAACTGATTTGAAGTTATAATCAAAAGTTATTTGTGGAAGCGCATTCGAATTAAGATTGGAAAAAAAATCTATTTGAGAATAAAGATAAACT
Organism: Ignavibacteria bacterium; assembly: GCA_026415235.1. GTDB lineage: Bacteria > Bacteroidota > Ignavibacteria > Ch128b > Ch128b > Ch128b. The sequence continues at coordinate 2,080 of JAOAHM010000029.1, forward strand.
AAGCTCAACGCTCCAATGGAGATATTCTTTAACTTATAGTAAGTGTTATATGATTTATATTTTTCGGTAATTCTTTCAGGAATTGTTTCGTTCAAATATTCATTTTCTTTTTTTGCAGTGATGTATGAAAAATAAATTGTTGAGATTAGAGAAAGTGAGTATGAAATAGTGAATAAATAACCTTTGGATTTTTGATTTAATACAAAATTTCCCCAACCTGGAATTAACAGATTCTTCCAAATTGATTCTTTATAAATTGAAAAATTGTTGAATGAGTTTTCTTTCTTAGTATTCTCTTTTTGATTATTTATTTCATATTGATTTTTAGATTTTGAAACTTCTTCAAGTTCTCTTTTTTTAAGTTGATTAAAGAAAGAAATTATCTTAGGTGAAACAGTAGACGAGTCTAATTTAAAGTTTTGGTCCAACTTTAGAAGATTTCTAAAATTCTCTTCACTCAAGTTGATGTCCCACATGTGAAATGCAGAGATTGCTTTATAATAAAAGATTTGAATGGAATCTTCTTTTGATAGGTTTGCGTTATAAATTAATAGCGAATCACCAATTGCTATAACTTTATCGTATTCAAAATTTTCGAAATGGGATTTTAAAGTTTCACCAATTCGGTTTTGTTGTTGTGAATATAAAATTTGACATAGCAGGAGAGATAGAAATGTAATTGAAAGAATTTTTTTCATTACTTAGCTAAAATCATTTTCTTGGTGATTGTCGTCTTACCTAAACTAATTCTATAAAAATAAACTCCGCTCGAAACTTTTTTCCCATCATTATCAAATCCATTCCAAATTACTAAATGCTCACCTGGCTCTAATTCGTCATTTAATAAAAGTTTTACTTGTTTACCAAAAATATCAAATATTTCAAGAAAAACTTTAGATTTTTGCGAAATTTTGAAGGAAATTGTTGTGGTAGGATTGAAAGGATTTGGAAAGTTTTGATGTAATTCAATTTCATTCATTACAGCTGGATTGTCATTTTCAGTAGATGTTCTTAAATCTAATTTTTCAACAAATGGGACGATGTTATCAAATTGATTTTCACCTCCGAAGACATAGATTGAATTTCTGAACTTCACTGCAGCAAATTCTCTTCGTGGATAAAGCATCGGTGGACCTTGTTCAATTGAAAAAGAAGTTCCATAGAAATTGAAAATCTCAGTTGAACGTAAAGCCTTTGAATTTTCATTAAATCCACCAATAATCATAATTGAATTGTTACTTAAATCAATTGCTTCAGAACCAGCTCGAGGTACTAATAAGTTTAATGAAATTCGATTTAATGATCTACTTGTGATGTTATATCGGTAAATACGATTTGAAATTCCAATTGATACACCACCAAAAATGAAAATGTTATCATTAAGTTTTGCAGTTGATTGATAAAACGGTTGCTCTGGTGTATCCTGTAATCTTTCAATAGCGAATAAAACGGAATCTTTTTTGAAATCATATTCAACAAAGAAATTCATTCTACTTGTATCTTGATGAACATAAGCTTTCTTACCACCAAAAATGTAAATTTTATTATCAATACTTACACCAGTAAAGAATGTTCGATTAAAGATTGGGTTGTATTTATAAATGTATGGTGAAAAATTTTGCTTCCAAACTTCGAGAGTGTAATAATCCCTTGGATTGTAACTTCGAGTAATTCCACCATAGATTAAGAGACTATCACCAGATTTAGATGAAAGAAAATTAGTTCGTCTAAATTTTGTTTGACCAATTATTCTCCATTTGTTGGTTTGTGGATTGTATTCTTGAATTAAGTCTATTGGTGAATTCAATGAATCTGAAAATCCACCAATAATAAGAATGACCGAGTCTAAGGCAATGGCTCTATGCCCTTTAACTGGAACTGGCATTCTTCCCACTTCACGCCATTGAAGGTTTTGACCAATAGCTAAATTCACAAGTATTAAAAACACACAATATTTAATTAACTGTCTCATCACATTAAATTTCTCAATTATTGTGCCAGTTGGTTATTGCGTTGAAATTTAATTTATAAATCAATGTTTCACCCTTTTGAACTAAAATCGTATCAATAAAATTTCCAAAATTTGGATTGTAAATTTCTATGAATTGTTTCCCAGGACTAACTATTAATGGTCTTTCAAAAGGTGAAATTCCGATTCGTTTACCATTAATTTTAACTTCACCCCATGGTATGATTTGAAAATTGATAAAGCTATATGTCTTGTAAAAATTAACATCAAGAGTTATTACTTCGTTTGAATTGATTTCGACTTTTTTTTCTACAGGAGGAAAGTTGGGATGAACTAACTTAATAGTGTAATTGCCAGGTTCGAGTGTAATAGGATTATCAAGAGGAGTTGTTTCATACTTTTGATTATTGATGTAAATATCTGCCCAAGGATAACAAGTGATTATTAAACTACCTTTTAAATTTTGAGTTGTGGTTTGATTTGTTTCTAAATTCTTTTGAATATTTTCAACTTTTTTTTCGGGAATTGATTTTTCAGTTTCTGATATAATTTCTTTCTGCGATGGCATTTCCTGATTTTTCAAATTCGCAGCTTCTGATTCTGTTTTAGGAAATTCACTTTGAGATTTGAATGAATTTTTTATATGAAAATAAGAAACTGACAAAATTAAAATTGCTAATATCAATGCAAATACAATTTTCGCTTTGTTAGTAAATAGAATTTTTTTCGTTCTTTCCTCAGAATATGTTTCTAATGGTTTTTCAATATTTAGTGCGGAGATTATTTCACTTACATTTTGAAAACGATTTGCTCTTTGTTTCTCCAAACACTTTAATATAACATTAGATAAATTTTCTGGTATATGAGTTAAGCTTTGAGTTAGTTCATTTTTATCAAGAACTAATATATTATTAATTGTTGCAGCAACATCTTTTCCAATAAATGGATTTTTTCCAGTGACTAATTCATAAGCTATTATTCCAAAAGAAAAAATGTCTGTACGAGTATCAAGAGTTTCACCACGAATTTGTTCAGGTGACATATAACCAGGTGTGCCTACAATCGATTCTTGTTGCGTCACTTGATTTTCATCTTCACTTAGAGCAAGACCAAAGTCAGCAATTTTTACAAATAAGTTTTTATCAATAAGTATATTCTCAGGCTTTAAATCTCGGTGGATAATTTTTTGTTTGTGAGCATAATCAAGACCAAGAAGAATTTGAGAAACTATTTTAAAGAATTCATCACTATTTGGTTTTTTTGTCTTTATGTATTCTCGAAGAGATTGGCTTTCAAAATATTCGAATGATAAGTAGAAAAAATCTTCATGAGTTCCAAAATCTAAAACTTTAATTATGTTTGGATGGTCAAGCTTTGCAAGTATTTTAGCTTCTCTTTTAAACCTGTGTAGTATTGTAGGTTCTTTTAAGTTTCTTGTGTTTAATGTCTTTAAGATTATTTTTTTATTCAAGTAAATATGATTTGCAAGGTAGACAGAACTTTGCCCATCTTTTTTTAGTGTTTCTATGATTTCGAATTTTCCAAAAAGTAGATTTTCGTTATTCATTACTATCAAATTCTGATGAATTAATTTCTTTTAATTTCATTTGAACCCATCTGACCGATACACCGAGTGACTTAGCAGTTTGGGTTCTGTTTCCATTATATTCTTTTAATCTTTTTAGCAAAAGTAATTTTTCAAAATCTTCAAGTGTTCCTCTGAAGTCGAGTAAACTTTCTTCTTCATCAATTACAATATGTTCAGGTAAAAGAATGTTGGAGTCGCATAGGATTAATGCTCGTTGAATTACATTTTCTAATTGACGGACATTTCCAGGCCAGTAAAAGTTTTGAAGTTTTTTCATCGCATCTGGTGCGATTGTAATTTCCTTTGATGAATATTTTTTTATGAAATGTTTAACTAATAGGGGAATGTCTTCTCTTCGTTCTCTTAAAGGAGGAATTTCGATGGGAAAAACATTTAAACGATAAAATAAATCTTCTCTGAATTTATTTTCACTAACAAGTTGCTTTAAATCTTTATTTGTTGCAGCAATAATTCTGACATCTACTTTAATTGGTTTTGTATCACCTAATCGAATTATTTCTTTGTTTTGAAGGACTCTCAATAACTTTGCTTGTAGAGCTGGTGAAATATCAGCAATCTCATCAAGAAAAAAAGTCCCACCATTTGCAACCTCAAAAAGACCTTTCTTGTCGCTCGTTGCTCCAGTAAATGCTCCTTTGCGATAACCAAAGAGTTCACTTTCAAGTAATGTATCTGGAATAGAACCACAAAATTGAGCAATGTAAGGTTTATCTTTTCGATGACTTAAATTGTGAATTGACCTTGCAACAAGTTCTTTACCTGTTCCACTTTCACCTAAGATTAAAACTGTTGCATCAGTAACAGCAACTTTGTGAATTAATTGAAATAATTTTTTAATCGCATTGCTTTCACCAATTATTTCTCGAATTGGTTGGATGTTTTGCAGTTGATTTCTAAGAAGTAAATTTTCTTTTTCAAGATTTTGGTAATCTATTATTTTATCTAATGCGAGTGAAACTAAGTTGGAAAAGAAATCTAAGAAAACAAGATTTTCTTCTGTGAATTCTTTTCGATTGAGTTGACTATCAACAAGAATTACTCCCCAAACTTCTCCGTTCTTAATTATTGGTACACCAAGGACTGATTTTATTTTATGAATTTGAACACTATCGAATTGAGAGATTGTTGGATCGCTTTGGACATCGTGATATAAACATGGTTTCTTTGATTCCACAACTTTTTGAAGTATACCAGAAGAAAAACTGGTCAAGTCTTGAATAGATTCTTTCATCAAGTTTCTTGCGGCTATTATTTCAAATTCTTTTTTTGCTTCGTTGTATTTCGCAAAAAGTCCACGCTCTGCATCAACGACATTAATAATTAAATCGAGAGTTTCTTCAATTAATCCTTCTTCGTAATGTAACGAGTTCAATCTTTTACTTATTTGATATAAAAGCTCGAACTGATCTTTTGATAATGATTTTATTTTTTTTATTTCTTCTTTCACAGACATTTCTCTAATCTCATTTTACTCGAAATGATGCTGGCCTTGACCTTGCTCTATTTAAGAATTGGTCAACACACCAAAGTACCCAGAAGTAATTTCCTGACGGTAAATCGGTATCAACATTTATGGAAGTGCTTTCCATACTCAAATTTTTTTTCGACCAAACGACTGAAGGTGGAAATTCGTCATTATAGATTTCAACATTGTAAGTGAACTTAAATCCTGGAACAAATCTTCTCCAGATTAACATTGGCTTTGAAGATGTTGAATCATAATTAACAGGCCATTCTAAGATAATTTCTTCCTTAATTATTCTATTTAATTTTTCAGAACCGACTTGATATTCATGACCACTCAAATCTTTAACAATTACATCGAATTTAATTCCAATTAATTCGGAAAAATCATCTATACCAAAATCAAATTCAGAAAATTCTTTTTCATAAAATTTCGATTGAAGATTATACTCAAGTGGCAAGTTAACTTTAAGTGAATTGTTTCGAATGAAAACTGAATCAATATCATTGTCTTTATCGGTGATTTTTGCTCTTACAATCAGATTAACATTTTTAATGTTCGGATAATGATTTAATAGTATAGAATAAAATTCAATACTATCGAGCTTTGGAATTTGATTTAAGAAAAAGTCACGATAAAATTTTGTCGAATTCCAGGTAATGTAAATTGAGTCTGGTTTATATCCATCAAGTTTTACGGTTAACCATCCTTCTTTTTTAGAAAAAGTTTCAATCTTAAAATAGCCATTTGAATTAGTAACAGAACCAATATTTTCGGGTGACCAAAAGACTAATGCATTTTTAAGAGTTGCTCTTGGTAAACTAAATGTATAAACATAACCTTCAATTGTGTAAACTTTTTTATCGGGATTAGCTGGATCAAATGGATTTGAGTGTGGTGCATCACAGGAATTTTGAATTAAGCTTCCTACGATTACAAACACAAAAAAAATTAATTGATGTAAAAACTTTTTCATTCAGTATTAAAAAAGATTAACTAATATAATTTATTTAATTGATTATTTTCTTAAAAATAGAATTGCAACACCAGAAACTGCAATCAACGCACCTAAGACTGAAGTGAATGTGAGTTTCTCTTTGAAAAAATATCTAACCATGGGAAGCATTATTACTGGTGGAAGAGCCATAATGGTCGAAGCTATTCCAACTTTGGTATGAGAAATTGCAACTAAACTAAATGTTATTCCCAAAACTGGTCCCGCTATAGAACCACCAATGGTTAAAAAAAAGGATTTTGTATCATTAACAAATACTTCAACAGGATTTTTCAATTTTTTTGAAAGGAGGGAGATTGGAATTAAGAAAATCAATGAAGCAGTTAATCTAACGGCTGTTGCTAAAAATCCATTGATTGAATTCCCTGAAATATTAAAAGCTTGTTTGGCTAAGACAAGTCCCGAACCTTGTCCAATAGATGCAAGCAATGCAAACAAAATCCCAATGTAATTGATAATATTTTCTTGAGAACCATTTTTTTCATAGACAACAATTAGAATTCCAATTAATGTAACTAAAATTCCTAAGACACCGATTAAACTGATTTTTTCATTCAAAAACAGATAAGCAAGAATTGCAGCAATGGCAGGAGAAAGTGACATAATTAACATGCTTAGTCTTGCACCAATTTCTTTGTAAGCTAAAAACAAGAATGTATCGCCAAATGTTAAACCAACTATTCCACTCAAACTTAAATAAACGAGTTGTGTAGAATTCAATTCAATGTTTATACCAAAAAGGGTAATAATAAGAAACAAAAGTATCAGAGCAATTAATTGTCGAGAAACATTTAATTGAAAAGTACCTATTCGAGTAACGGCACTTGCAAAAAATAAAGATGTGATAGACCACAGAAATGCAGTAATAAGTGCAGCTATTTCACCAATCATTTATTAAACCTCTTTATCATTTTTTTGAGATTAGATGAATTTCGAAGTTGAAAGTATTAAACAAGCATTTGCTGGTTAGTCGTTTGAATTGCTGAATTTAGTTGACAATACATTTTCCTTTCAATGCAAATTCGCATATTCTACAATGGTCAAGGTTTTTTTCTACAATGTTTTGCTCAATCTTTTCAAGTATGCGAGAGAATTTTTCTTTAATCATATTAATCTCATTTTGATTGAATGAGTAAGAAAAAATTTGTGGTTGATTAACAAAAAATAAATTTAGTTTGATATTGTTTGTTGTTCTGAAAAATTCACTGGCAAGCAATACATAAAATTCCATTTGGACTTTATATTCATTAATTTTTTCATTCAATCGATTCGGTGGAAATGAGTCAGTTTTAAAATCAATTATAGTAATTTCATCATCAGAAATGTTTATGCGGTCAATGACTCCAAGTAGAATGTGATTTTTGAATTTTATTTTGAGCTCAAACTCTTTCAATGAGTTGGTGTGATTTAAAATTTGAATAAATGTTTCGTTGCTTAACAAGTTATTAAAAATGTTTAATGTGTTTTGTTTTAGCTTATTTCCGATTGATGGAGGATAGTTTTCAATAATTTGATTTAAAGTTTGTTCTGCTTCTCCCAAATTTATTTTTTGTAATTTTTTCATCAACTCGTGAAAGACCAAACCTAAATCAGCACGATTTACTTCATCATCGTCTATCTTTTCAAATAAATATTCTTTTGAAGGATTGTAACCAATGATAAATTTCAAATAAAATTTAAGTGGACATTGAGCAAATACATTTAATTGAGTTGCAGTGAAAATTTCATTTTTTGTTTTATCAGAAATTTGCTGTGATAAAATTTTCAAACTTTGATATGAAGTTTTTTCTAACTCAGTTTTTCTTTCAAAGTAATTCTTACCTTTAACAATGTCTTTAATAACTTCAAGTTTGAGAGTATAATTTTTTTCAACCTCTTTGGGTTGATTATTATCAATTTCGATGAAAGTTAGCTTTGTGCTTAAAGTTGAAAGATTATTTTCTGATAAGTTTAAAGGTTGGAGATTGTTTAATAGTATCTGTTTGAATGAATATTCCTTATTGGATTTATCATCTTCGAAGTGATAAAACGAAAGGACAAGCATTTCGGTTGCACGTGTAAGCGCTACATAAAGTATTCGTAGCTGTTCATTGTAACTAATCTCATCGTTGATTTTATTTCCAAAGTAAGAAGAAATTGTGTGATAATTATCTCCTTCTTCATCTTTTAACTTGAAACAAAAACCGAAATAATCGTTTATAGTAATTTCTCCATATTTGATTGTAGAACTTTGAAGTTCTTTTTCAAGATTTGGTAAAATAACAATAGGAAATTCCAAACCTTTTGATTGATGAATTGTCATTAATTGAACGCTTCCTTTGATTTCACTTAAAGTTGCCTCAGATGTTTCTTCTTTTTCAAATGCTTCTTTTAAGTATTGAGAGAATGATTTTAACTCTCGCAATCCTGCAGCAGTGAATTTGTGAGATATATTGATAAGTTTTTTGATGTTAGCGATTATCTGAGATTTCTTTGGATGATAATCAATCTTACCAAAATAATTTGTATCGGTTAATATAGTTTGAATTAATTCTGGTATTGTGTAACGAGATGCAGCTTGCAATTGAAAATCAAGAATGTTGTAAACATAAGATATTAATTCATTGTTAGTTTGAGCAATTGATGCTTTTAATTTTTCAAAGAGAGATTTTCCTTTTTGTAAAGAGATTTGAAGAATTTGATTATCGTCAATTGCAAAGAAAGGAGAACGAAGGATAGCCAGAAGTGCTTCATCATTTCTCGGGTTAGCAAGAAAATTTAAATAGTTAATCCAATCTTGAATTTCTTCTGATTGAAAATATCCACGACCACCACTCACAACGAATGGTATTTTTTTCTCAATAAAAACATTTTCAATTTCTTTCATCTCGGCTCTGGTTCTAAATAACAGAGCAAAATCACCATACTCAATCTTTCTGAAATCTCCTGCATTTCTATCAAATATTTTTTTGTTTGAATTAATTAAATAGTTAATGTAGTTAGCAATTTTTTCAGCTTGAATTTCATTTTCATTGCTAACGAGAAGAGTTATAGCTTCGTCTGAAAATTTGTCTCTTCCAACTTGAAGAGGAGAATATTCAACATCTTGATGATAATTGATTTTATCAGAACTGAAATCTAATCTTTTCCAAATCTTAGAAAATATCTCGTTAACAAATGCTGCTATTGAAGGTGCTGCACGAAAACTTGTGTTGAGCGATACTATGTTGGATGGTTTTGATTTTTGATTTAAAGTATTTAGTTGATACTTGAAATTTTGAAATACTTGTAGTTGAGCATTTCGAAAACCATAAATGCTTTGTTTTTCATCTCCCACTACAAAAACATTATTCAAACTTTCAAAATCACCAGCAATTTTTTTGATAATGTTGAATTGTATTGTATCAGTATCTTGAAATTCGTCAACTAATATAAAGTGATAACGATTCTTTAATTGTTCACGAATTTCTTTTTTATCAAGCAGTTTATCAGTCAAGATTAACAAGTCATCAAAGTCAAGTGAACCTTCCAAAATTTTTAAGTGGTGAAATTTTTCTTTGGCTTGTTGATAAAGTTTTATGATGGTCAGAATTAAATTAAATTTATCTTTCTCAGCATTTTTATTCCATTTGGTCTGTGAGAAAAAGTCTCGGTGTTCGTAAACAAATTTCTGAAATTTTGTAATTGCTGAATTCTCATCAGCATTTTTGAAGTGAGTTTTTCGAACTTTTAAATCTTTCGTGATAAGAGTTTGAGTGATTGCTTCGAAAAGTGAGGGTATTTTTTCAAAATCAAGTTCTTTCAAAAAGTTGTTGAACTGATTTTCTATATAATTGATGCTCTCAACTAAATCATTTGCAGATTTTTTGTTTGTTATTTCCTTTGGAATTAGAGATAGTAACTCATAAGCTTCATAAAATTTATCAGCGAAGACAGATTTAAAATAATCACCTGCTGCTTCTTTGATTTTACTAAAGTATCGTTCAAAATTTAGATTAAAATTTTCTATTTCTTCGTGATTCAAATCATAAAGTTTTTGAATTAGAAAGTCTGTGAAATACCTTTTCTCAATAAGTTTTGATAAGAAACTTGTTGTATTATCTTTTCCTAAAATTCTAAGCAAGTCTTTTACTTTTTCGTCATCTAAATTTTGAATTAAAGTTTCTTCAACACTTTTTGCGATTAATTCTCGCTTGTTAATTTCGTCTAAGATTTCTGTAGCTGGATCAATTTCAGCTTCAACAGGAAACTCTTTTAAGATATCCAGACAAAACGAATGTATTGTAGAAATTTTTGCTGATAAAATGTGCTCACGAAATTCTTGAAGTCGACTAAACTCGTTCGGATTAAGAACATTTTTTTGATTAATTAATAATTCATCTAATTCATTTGAAATTCGGTAAAGTAATTCTGCAGCAGCTTTTTCGGTGAAAGTTATTGCAACAATTTGATTGAACTTAATTTTTTTTTGTTTAATAGTTTCAAGAAATCTTTTTGTTAAGATGAAAGTCTTTCCAGAACCAGCATTAGCAGTTACAAGAGTATGTTTCGATAAGTCTAAAGCATCTTTTTGTTGTGATGTTAACATTTTTTTACTCTTTGATTTGTGGGATTGCAATCATGACAATTGTGCCTTTACCGACTTCGCTTTTGATTTCAATTGTGCCGTTGATGTCGTTGAGAATTCTTTTCACAATTGGTAATCCCAAACCAGAACCTTCTGTTTTAGTTGAAAAGTTTGGATCGAAAATTTTGTCGAGCAAATCTTCGGGAATTCCACTTCCGTTATCTTCAACATTGATGAAACAATAATTCGCATCTTTGTAAAGTTTCAATTTTATTTTTGTTGAGTTTGCTTGAATTGAATTCTTTATGATGTTGATAAAAACTCTCTTCAATTCTTCTTTATCAGCATTAACAAAGAAATTTTCGTTCTTCAAGTACTCGAATTTAATCTCAATTTGAGTTGAGAATAGGGCAATAACTTCTTTCAAAATTTCTTCCAAGTTACATTTAATTAAATTTCGTTCAGGCATTCGAGCAAAGTGTGAAAATTCGTTTGTAATTTTTGTTAATGCTTCAATTTGTTCGATAAGAGTTGTAGAAACTTTACCAAAAATTTTTGCAAATTCTTTCCTATTTTCTTTATAGAGAAATTGCAAGTGTTGAAGTGAAAGCTTCATTGGAGTAAGTGGATTTTTAATTTCATGAGCAACTTGTTTTGCCATTTCTTTCCATGCTTGTTCTCGCTCGGCACGGGCAAGATTTTTTCTTGACTCATCCAAATCAGTAATCATCTTGTTAAAGGCTTCGATTAAATCACCAACTTCACCAGTTTCTTTTGGCTCAAGTTTTATTGACAAATCTCCACTTGAGACTTTTTTAGTTGCTTCTGTAAGTTCTGAAATTGGTTTGGTTAATCTTTCGAAGAATAAGTTTCCAAATAAGAAAATTAATAACAATGTAAGTGAATATGCACCAAATATAAATGTGTCAATTTGCGCAAGTTCCGATTTAATTTTTTCTTGACGATATAAAGTTGGAATTGAGATGATATAACTGAAATCATTCACATTGATTTTTTTATATCCGACTAAATAAGGAAAATCAGAGATGTATTCGAAATCAAAGGTGTAGTTTGTGTGTTCAAGAATTAAATTTTTGAAAACTTTTGCTGGTATTGATGATGGGAAGAAACCAATGTCATAAAGTTTTTTCTGAGTTGAAAAAATTAAATCCGAATTTTTATAGATATTGAAATCAATACCAAGTTGTTGACTGACTTTTTGTATTTCTACAAAATTGTTTTTTTCAGGACTCAAATTTTCATTTAAAAATAATGATGTAATATCCAAATCTTTCTTTAATTCTTTAGAAAGATTTTCTTTCCATCTATGCAATTCAGATTCACGAGTAAAGTAAGCAAGTAAAATTATTGGAATTAATGTGACAACAAATAATCCAATAAACAATTTTGTTTTGAATTTTAATTTGAACTTATACCCTTTAGCGAAAAGTAAAATCGTTCCTATCAATAAAATTATTGCAGCGATGATAATATGAACTAAAGATACTTTGAAAAGATTAAAAATAGTAAGAATAAAACTCTTCTCAGGAACACTTACCGCAATTACTCCGATGGGACTGCTATCATCGTAAATGAAGTAAAATGTTCTGAATTTTTTGTTGCCTATAATTTCTTCATGCCAAATCTCGTATTCATTATTTTTAATTGCTTGATTGAATAACTCATAATTAACTTCTCTAATTTCTGGTAAATCATTTCCTTTAATTAATTCAAGTTGATTTTCACGAGTAATATAAACCACTGCATCAGGTACAAGGACGAAAGGATTTTTTTCATACTTAATGTTTTTGAAAAGAGTATTATTTGAAGTTGGTTGAAAATTTGATTGACTTAATTCGATTACAATTCCACAATAACCAATTATTGAATTCTTAAATCTAATTGGAATTACACCAAACAAATCGTTTGGACTGTGAGACCTTACTAAAAAGATTGTAAGATTTTGAACAAGTCTTGGATCGAAGTATTCTTTTATATACTCAGGTTCTTTCATCCCAAAACCGAATGAACCATTTGGCTTGCCATATTTATCAAATATGAATAGATAAGAGTTTAGACCTTCTTCACTCAAGATACTGTTAATCCACAAACGATATGCTAAAAAGTTTAAGTCCGAAGAACTAAATCCAGAAGATGATTCGATGAAAAAGTATCGTGCAAATTCATCGTCGGTAGCAATCTGTTGTAAAGTTTGATTTATCGCAAAGTTTATAAGTTGTTCTCTTGGTTTTAGCAATTCATAAGCAATAGTTTTTTGAAATCCTTTTTCCTGTTTAATATTCTTATCGAAAATAAAAATTGATGAGAAGAATGATGCTGTAATTAGAATTAAAAAAATTGTTCGAAATGTAAGAATGGAATTTTCTTTAAGCGAAGAAAGAGTTATCAAAACAACTGTTACAATCAAACAAATAATTGTAAACAATTCAAATTGAGGTGATTTATCTATTAAATAGAAAAGAAAAACTGGAAGAATAAGAACACTTAAAATGAATGTAAGTTTGTGATAATTTTTTTTGAAGAGGTAATTAAATGTTCTATCAATCAAATAGATAATAAAGATTAGATAAAGCACCAGAGAAATGCCAGTAACAAAGACAGAATAATACATTACTAAATATGCGATATCTGGAATCAAAGATGGTTGCTCAAAAAATTTGATTGTTGAATCGAAAACAAAACTTCTAAATGATGCACCAAATCCTCTTAGAACAAATGGAGTAATTACAATTAGAAAGATGTTAATTCCTACATAAAACAATTTCGATTTTCCGAGTTGATAATAATCTTGCTTCTTTTCAACTAAGTATGTGCGGTAGAGAACAAAAATCAAAATTAGATTAATTGCTAAAGTTGTAGAAGTTAAAAACAATTCAAGTGGTGATTTTACCAGTCCAAATAAAAATCTTGATGCATAAATTGATGGATTAACGACATTACCTGAAATTAAAAATTCTGGGAAATTTAGTAATAATAAAACAATACGAAATAACCAGATTAAAAATGTGAATGCAACTACTTGGAGTATTCTTGATTCAATTGTACGAATATCACGGAAAAGTGAATAAATCAGAGTAATTAAGATTAGAAGAAAAATTATTTTTTGAATGTAACCAAAATTAGACCGCAGTTCACTTAAATATAGTTCAACTTCAGGTTTTTCAATGGAGATGTAAAAAGCTGTTTTGTCGTTCAAAAATTTTATCGGTTTGACATAAAGTGAATTTTTTGTGAGTAAATCAGGATTGATTGAGAAGTAAAGTGTATCCCAAATGATAGAAAGTTTTAAATCAAATTTTCTTGAAAGAAAATCGCTGAAAGAGATATTTTCGATGAATTCGTTTTTTATGAAGTAATTCGATTCAATCTCATCAAAGGTGATTAAAAAGAAGGTTGAGTCTTTAAGTTTAATTTCTCTTTGGAAAGTGAGATAAGTTTTAAAATTTGTTTTGATAATTCGAAATTCATTTTCTTTTTCAAAAGGTTGAAAATATGATGAAGGAATTTTGTAATCCGACCAAGCAATAACTTCTTGGTTACCATCTAAAAGTTGATAAGAAAAATTCTTTTTAGTTTGTAAAAGTATTTTGAAAAGTTCACTTTCAATTTGCTTTTTTTCAATGTTTCTATTTTCTGAGTATGAAGTAATTTGATTAACTAAAAAATCGCTCTCTGAAGAAAGTTTTTTTTGTCTGTTGTTAAAATATGCCTGAGTTTTTTCTGCATTTGAATCTATTTTTGACTTAAGATAATTTTCCCAATTTGTTTCGATGTATCTTTGATAAATTGGAAAGGTAATAGCGCTTAAAAATAAAAGTATAAAACCAATGATTATTAGAAGTAACGAACGATTTTCTTTCTTAAGAAGATTAGATAAGTATTTTTTCATTAATTAATTGAAAGTTGAGTTATTTCCCAGCTGTATCCATTCCAATTCAAGCTAAGATATAGATTAAAAATTTCGATTGAACCTTTGAAGCGACAGTATAGTTTTCCCGCTAAGTATGGAGTTGAACTTTCCATCATTTTGGAAGTAGCTTGAAAATTGATTGGTTCATAAATCTTGAAAAAGTTATCTATCAAGTAATATGCTTGGTTACTTGAATAATATCCACGTTCACCCGACCTAAGACTTAGATAAACTTGTGATGAGAAAAATCTCGAGATTTGATTTACTTTACCATCCGTCAGTCCAGCAGTAATACTTTCAAATTCTGAACTTGGTATCGGTAAAGTATTCTGCTCAACTCTTTCCTGATAATGTTTTGTAACAGGTGGAACTTTCTTATTCTGTCCAAAGCTTGAATTGCCTAAGATTAATAAAAATAAAATTGTAACTATTATGTTCACCATTCTCATCTCTAATTCAAATTTAATTTTACTTTAATTTAATAAAATTTACTTGTCAATTTTTCAGTTTCTGTTTTTAATCCTTGCAAGAACTTTTTCCTTATCAATTTCTCTAATTCCACTTTTAGTTGTTTTTGATGATTTAAGTTCTCTGTTACCTTCAACAAGTTGATAAGCCCAATCGAAAACAACACGCTCTGGACTAATGTATTTAACTCTAAATTTCGCAAAGTGATTATCCCATGTCCAAACCACATAAGTATGACCAACATAAAGCCTAACATCTTTAGTAGGACTCCAACCAGAAATAGGTGCTTCAGTTACATCGTACAAATCCACTGTTGAACCCATATCTTGAATATCCGTATCGTCATATACTACCATATAATATTTTCCATTGTCATTATCGAAGAACATATCACAATTATCATTATTGTATGGAACGACTGAATATGAGGAAAAATCATATCCAGAAATATTTGGAAACTTTCGAAAGTCAAAAATTACCTGATTATATCCTTCAGGGCGAGGTGTATCATAAACAATATCTTTTGATAAATCACTTTCGTTTCCAGATAAATCTACTGCAGTTAATGCATAGTAATAAGTAGTTCCATTTCTTGCAGAATAATCAACAAAATAATTTCGTTGAGTTGAACCTACATATTCATATTTTCCATAATAAGAATAACCACGATAAATATTGTAGTAATCCAAATCTGCTTCGGTATTATGTGACCAGTGTAATTCAACCCAATTATCACCTGTTATCGAGTAAATGTTTTTGGGTGGTTTGGGCGGAGTATTATCTCGATAATTTGATATATCATTCTCGATATAGCAGCTGGATAGAATTAAGGAGATTGCCAGTAATAAACTCATCTTTCTCATTTTTATATCTCCAATTTTCCAGTGCATTTTGCAAGAATTATGCCCAAAATTTCAATAATTTTTTAGAAATTTTAAGCGATAATAATCTTTGAAAGTTCAGTTTATTAGACATGAAAATTAAATTTCATACAAAATTAGTTGTCAAAAATTTAAAATTTGGAGAATATAATTATAGAGAAAAGAACATTAATTAAACAGAATTTGTTTTTTAGTTGAAAGATTGAGAATTGAACATTTGGCAAAATTGGTAGTTAAAAGGATTAAAATGAAATTAAAATTTCAAGCAATCTTGAATAGTTATTCTGATTTAACTAAATTTCAAAAGGTTATTAGAATTACCAAAAAAGAAAGGAATTTTGAAAGCGATGGAACCCAATTATTCAAATAGAGCACAGGATGTAATTAAAATAAGCCGAGAGGAGGCTCTCCGACTTGGTCATGATTATATTGGAACTGAACATTTTCTGCTTGGGATAATTCGAGAAGGTGAAGGAATTGCAATAAAAATCCTTAAGAATCTCGGAGTTGATCTCCTCAAGCTTAAGAAAGCGATTGAAGATACGGTTAAAACCACTGGTGGAACATTAACTGTTGGAAATATTCCATTTACGAAATCAGCCGAAAAAGTACTTAGAATTTCTCAAATTGAAGCTAAGATTTATAAATCTGAGGTGATTGGAACTGAGCATATTTTGTTATCACTGTTGAGAGATGAAGATAATATTGCTTGTCAGATACTAAATCAGTTTAATGTAACTTACGAAGCAGCAAGAAACGAATTAAATAATATAATAAGTGGAAAATCAAGTTATCACGAATTTACACATCCTATGAGTAGAACAGAAAAAAAAGTTGAACGCACTCGAACACCAGTTCTTGATAATTTTGGTCGGGATTTAACCAAACTCGCAGCTGAAGATAAATTAGATCCAGTGATTGGTAGAGAAAGAGAAATTGAGAGAGTGATTCAAATCTTAAGTCGAAGGAAAAAAAATAATCCTGTCTTAATTGGTGAACAAGGTGTTGGTAAAACAGCAATAGCTGAAGGTTTAGCTTTAAGAATTGTTCAAAAGAAAGTTCCTCGTGTTCTTTATGACAAACGAGTTGTAACTTTAGATTTAGCAGCTCTTGTAGCTGGTACAAAATATCGTGGGCAATTTGAAGAGCGAATGAAAGCACTGATGAACGAGCTTGAAAAAGCAAAAGATGTAATTCTGTTTATTGATGAGTTACATACAATTGTTGGTGCTGGTGGTGCATCAGGTTCACTTGATGCGTCGAATATGTTTAAGCCTGCATTAGCTCGTGGTGATTTACAATGCATAGGTGCAACAACACTTGATGAATATAGACAGTACATCGAAAAAGATGGTGCACTTGATAGAAGATTTCAAAAAGTTCTGGTTGAACCAACCACAGTTGAAGAGACAATTGAAATCTTGAAAAACATAAAATATCGTTATGAAGAACATCATAATGTTCGATACACTGATGAAGCAATTAAAGCTTGTGTAATTTTGAGTGACAGATACATAACTGATAGACATCTTCCAGACAAGGCAATCGATGTTTTAGATGAGGCTGGTGCAAAAGTAAGATTGAATAATATTGTTGTACCTCAAGAAATTTTAGACCTTGAAGAAGAAATTGCTCAAATTAAACAGAAGAAAATTCAAGTTGTAAAGAATCAAAATTATGAAGAAGCTGCAAGATTGAGAGATATAGAACAAAGACTAATAGCAGATTTAGAAAGATTGAAAGAGCAATGGGAAATTGAATCAAGTCAGATCGTTCACGAAGTAACAGAAGAGGATATTGCAGAAATTGTTTCGATGATGACAGGAATTCCAGTAACTCGTGTTGCCCAGTCCGAATCTGAAAAACTATTGCACATGGAAGATTACTTGAAACAATATGTAATTGGTCAAGACGAGGCAATTGAAAAAATTTCCAAAGCAATTCGAAGAGCCAGAGCTGGTTTGAAAGATCCAAAAAGACCAATTGGTAGTTTTATATTCTTAGGTCCAACAGGAGTTGGAAAAACAGAACTCGCAAAAGTTTTAGCTAAGTATTTGTTTGACTCCGAAGATGCATTAGTGAGAATTGACATGTCTGAGTATATGGAGAAATTCTCTGTTAGTAGATTAATTGGAGCTCCTCCAGGATATGTTGGTTACGAAGAAGGTGGACAACTAACTGAAAAAGTTAGGAGAAAACCATACTCAGTTGTTCTACTCGATGAGATAGAAAAAGCGCATCCTGATGTTTTCAACATTTTACTCCAAGTTTTGGATGATGGAATTTTAACAGATGGTTTAGGCAGAAGAGTTGATTTCAAAAATACAATTATCATTATGACTTCGAATATTGGTACGCGGGATATTAAGAAAGTAGGGAAGATGGGTTTTGATCAAAAAGAAGAAGAAGCAGATGATTATAAAAATATGAAAGAGACGATTGAAGAATCTTTAAGAAGATTATTCAATCCAGAATTCTTGAACAGAGTTGATGATTACATCATCTTCCATAAACTCACTAAAGAACATATTAATAAGATTATTGATATTAAATTGCGAGATATTACTAAGCGGTTACAAGATCAAGGTTTCAAACTGGTTTTAACAGAAGCTGCAAGGAATTTCCTTGTTGATAAAGGTTATGACCCGATATTTGGAGCACGACCATTGAATAGAGCTTTGCGAAAGTATCTTGAAGATCCAGTTGCAGAGGTTATGCTTAAGGGAATTGTTAAGGGGGCCTCAATCTTATTAGTCGATTATGTAAGTGGTCAAGACGAATTAACATTTACGATGACAAATTCCGAGGAAATGCCTTCGGAAGATAAACAGATTGAGGAAAAAATTAATCCTTAAGTTTTAACCTCTGTTAACAAATAAAAAAGGCTGCCCAAAAGGCAGCCTTTTATTTTTTATTATTAAAACAATTTTTAGAAAGCACTAACAAAACCAAAAGAAAATTTCGTTGTTTTACTGACTGCATCGAATAAAAATTCACCAACTAATCTTATGTTTCTTCTTAATAGGTAACCGAGATTTAATGCAAATGATTTGTAATCTGAACCTGGAAATTCAGAATTGATATAGTTTATTAATCCAACAGCATACCACTTACTTTCATCACCTTTTGGAGTAAAAATTAATTCAAGCATAGAGCTATTTGTTTTAATCTTGGAAAATCCTGTGTCTGGTTGAGAGTCAATTCGATGAATATATTGATAATTTAATTCGAATTTATCTCCAAGTGATAAAGTCAAATCACCACCATACATGTTAACTTTATTAATAAAAGAAAGATTGTTCCTACCTAATTTCTCTTTGCCTAAGTAAATTAATCCACCAACTCTAAATGGTTCATCTAATTTTTGCGAAATTCTACCGACGAAGTTTGTAAATTTATCGTTATCGAATTCACCATCACTTGCAGGAATTAATCCTGTTCCGTTCAATACTTCAAAATATAAATCGGTTTTAGTAGGCAATTCATAGTTTAACATTATTCCACGGTCATAGCTTAAATTAATGTGAGATAAACCAATTTTCTTTTTATAAACTTGGTAGTTTTCAAGTGTCAGTCTTAACTCGTTCTTAAAAAGTGGGTCCGAAACTTGAAATTGTCCTAAGTATAAATCAACTCCAGTTCCTAAAAAGTTATTTAACATAAAATAAGCATCCTCAACACCAGCAATTTCACCTTCTTCGTCGAGATAAAAATAGAAATAGTAGCTGAAATCTTTTGCAAGCGAACCACCAGATAAAACTTTTAATATTTTTGGTGAGCCAATTTCAAATCTGTCTTCATTCGATTTATGCTTATAAGTCGCATACCCTTCAAGACGAAATGCAATTGGAACATCACGAATTAGTGAAAGTTCTGCATCACCAGTCTCCTGAAAATATCTTGGTGACTCTTTATCAGCTAAAACAAATCCATTTCTTGCAAATGAATCACCATAATCTTTTAATCTTGGAAATGGTGAGTGACAAGTCTGACAGCTCAAACTATATTTCCTTGAAAAAGCTGGAATTGCAAAGGTTTCAGAAATGAAGATTGTTAGAATAAAAATTAACAGTAGACTGAAATAATTTTTCATTTTTTATCTCCAACTTTTGTTGTTAATCTAAAATTGTAATTTCCGTTGAGTGTTCATTGATTTTAATTGTTTCATATTCCGATGGAGGCACTCCTAAAAATTCACCAACTGATTTGACTAATAACTGATAATTTAGTGTGGCAGTTATTTTCATTTTTCCTGGTGGACAATTTTCTGGGACACGAAAAGTGAATGTTTCAAGAACAGCTTCTCTAGGTCCAATTCTATAATCAACTCCAAACGATGCAGTATTCCATTGTTGAATAGTTAATCTACCTTGTGGGTCAAGATAAGCTTTTCTAAAGATTCTATTTCCAGATGGAATTGCATCTCTTTCAAGACCTTTGAAATTAGTAATTCCTTTCGCAATACCTAAATCTTGGTATGCTAAAATTCCTGTTTGACTTATTGTATAATCTTCACCTTCAAACCCTTTTTTATCAACAGGTAAATGATATTTATTCCCTTTTGAGTCAAATGCATTTACTTCCAACCACACAAGGCGATCTTCCACTGAACCAGTTGGAAATTTATGTCCTGCTTTTGCATTGAACAGAATAACAGAGAACTTAACTGTTTGACCTGGTTCAACTTCTCGAATGTCGGGTTGAATTCTAAGTTCAATAACTCCACTTAACTTACCTTTATCATGTGCACCATGAAATAGATGAGAGCGAGCATCAGGATAAACTTTACTCATACTTGCAGTTCGCATCTCAACTTTTGGCATGTGACAATCTTGACATTGAACCCCTTCTTTCGAATAAGGTCCTTCTTTCCATTCAAGATGAGTTGATTTTACCCAAACACCAAAGGGGCTTTTTTCATTGTGACAAATTCCACAAAAGTCACCTGACTTGAATAAATCATTCTTTTCAATAATATGAACTGGAGACTCAACATCACTTTTTCTTGACGAGAATTTTGTTTTACCTGCTCTCATGATGTAATTACCATTATACGGGATATCTCCAGAGTATCCAACAATGCTATGACAAACTTCACAAGAAACTGATTCATTTGCTCTTGTATTAAACTTCGGTCTTTTTGGTGGAATATCACCAGTCACATAAGCAAGTGGTGCATGACAAGCGTTACAACCTGCTTTTACTTCAGCGACATTTTCATCTTTTTCTGAATGTGGTAGTGCTAAATCAAAATATTCAATTTCATCCCATTCGTGAGTAAATGCTTCGGACATCATGGCTTGACGCCACTGTTGGTAAATATCAACATGGCATGATGTTCCGCAGTACTCAGGTGTTTTGAAATCGTCATATTTGAAATCACCTGGTTTAGTTTGAGAGAAAAGCAATAGATGAGTGAGGAGAAATAGAAGTAAGAAAAATTTTTTCATTGTTCAATCTCCTAATGATTTTTCGATGCTTATCAAAATTACTAAATAAAAGAATCAATAGTTCAAAATTTTGGTTAGAAAAAAACAAATCAATTTTCTAAATTGCGACACAAATTAATTTGAAATGGCGCGTTCGTCTAGTGGTTTAGGACGCCGCCCTCTCAAGGCGGAGATCGCGGGTTCGAATCCCGCACGCGCTACAAATTAAATTCATTGTCTATTAAACTTTCCCTGATAGATGAGTTACTTCGACGAAAAGAGAAATAAAGAAATTTTGGCTCGCCTTAAAAAAAATTATCCCGATGCAAAAATTAAATTAAAATTCAAAACACCTTTTGAATTACTAATTGCAACAATTTTAAGTGCCCAATGCACCGACGATAGAGTTAATATCGTAACAGAAACTTTGTTTAAGAAATACAAAAAACCAGAAGATTATCTAAAAGTAAGTAATGAAGAATTAGAGAAAGATATTTTTTCAACCGGATTTTATAAACAAAAAGCGAAATCAATCAAAGCTTGTTGTGAAGTATTGGTCGAAAAATATTCAGGAAAAGTCCCGAAGGATATTGATGAATTGACAAAAATGCCTGGAGTAGGAAGAAAAACTGCTTCAGTTGTTATTGGTAATGCTTATGGAATTCCAGCGATTGCTGTTGATACTCATGTGAAAAGATTATCCAACATTTTTCATTTTGTCAAAGAAAACAATCCAGAAAAGATTGAAGAGCAGTTAAAAAAAATTATTCCTGAAGAAGAGTGGGTTATTACTTGTCATCGAATAGCAACTCATGGAAGGTTAATATGTCAAGCAAAAAAACCTAAATGTGAGATTTGTTTTTTGAACGACATTTGTCCTTCTGCATTTAAAATTAATAAAGGGAAAAAGCATGACTAGGGATGAAGCAGTTGAGATTTTATTTGAGTACACGAAAAGTGATGCTTTAAGGAAGCACGCTTTTGCTGTTGAAGCTTGTATGGTTGCATATGCAGAAAAATTTGGTGAAGATATCAATGAGTATAGTATAACAGGTATACTGCACGATTTCGATTATGAAATGTATCCAAGCGCTCCTGACCATCCAATTAAAGGCAGTGAGATATTAAGAGCTAAAGGAGTTGACGAAAAAATTATTAAGGCAATACTTGGACATGCATCATACACGAATGTTGAAAGAGATACTTTGCTTGCTAAAACACTTTTTGCTTGTGATGAATTAGCTGGCTTTATTACTGCAGTAACTTATGTTCGACCAAATAAAACAATTGATGAAGTTGAAGTGAAATCAGTACTCAAAAAATTAAAAGACAAAGCTTTTGCACGAAATGTAAGTCGTGAAGATATTCTAAAAGGAGCTGAAGAGTTAAACATTCCACTTGAGGAACATATTTCATTTTGTATCGAAGCAATGAAAAAGAAAAAAGATATTTTGGGTTTATAACTTGACAAGTGAAATTCCATTCAGTTATATTTGTAACAAAAAGAGGAATTGACTATATAGATTTCTTTACAACATAATCAATGGAGTTAAAAAAAATGAATTGTAAAGGAATCTATATAGGCCTACCGAGTGTTTATTTAATAATAAACAGTCGGTTTTTTGTTATGAAAAAGTGCATTTTGATTCTTTTAGTTTCATTTTTATTTTCTCCATTATCAATTTTAGCTAACGATACCAAATTGGTTTCTTCCACTCAAAATGGGATTATCTTTGAATATATACCGAAATATTTGTCTGAAAATCATTTCAAAGATGAGAAAGGTAGAATTTTACCTTTATTTGAAGACGCATCAGCACCTGACTTTAAAAATGTAGGTCAAATAGATTATCGTTATAAATCAATTCCTATTGCTCTTCCAACATTTACAGGAAACACATTTACAATTCTTGAAACTGAATTCGAAGACATTCAAGGAGTGAGAATTAAACCGATTACGAATTTGGTAATTGAGAATAATTTCTTAGTTCCTGACTATTCCAATGAACCAGAATTTTTTAATCAATTTGAAAATGAAATTGTTAAGTGGGGCGAGATTGGAGTTATAAGAAATATAATTGTTGGTCAGCTTCAAGTTTATCCATATAAACAAATTAATTCGAATGTAGTTAGGATATATAAGAAGATAAAAATTCAAGTGAACTTTGGTGAACCTATTGTTGAATTAAAGTCAAGAGGAAGTGATGATTATTCATATCGTGGTGTGATTAACGAAGAACAAGCTAAAACCTGGCATTATGAAATTCAAAATCCATTATTGATGAAGGTCACTAACAGTAAATTTAGGTCAGGTAACTGGTATCGAATAAAAATCACTGAAGAAGGAATTTATAAACTTGATTTCAATTACTTAAAATCGAAAGGAATAGACCTAAGTAGCGTTGACCCACGAACAATTCAAATCTTTGGTAATGGAGGAAAATTATTAAGTGAACGACCAGAAGATTTTGATAATGTAGATTTGATTGAAAATTCAATTTTAGTTGTTGGTGAAGAAGATGGAAAATTTGATCAATCTGATTATATAATTTTTTATGCACCTGCCGTAAAAGGTTGGGAATTTAACAATTCAACAAAGAGGATTGAACATTACTATCATCATTATAGTGATGTAAATTATGTATGGCTAACATTTGGTCAAGCAACTGGCAAACGAATGAAACAAAAAATTTCAATTACAAATCAACCAGATTCTATTGTTTCTACAACAATTGGTTATGTATTAAATCGTGAATTTAAAAAGAATCTTGCCAGTACTGGTCGAAGATGGTTTGGTGATGAATTTAATGATAGGTCAAAGACACGAGTTTACAACAACAGGTTGCCAGGTCTTATTCCAAATCAACAAATAATTTATCGAATAAGTGTTGCTGCAAGGTCAGATCGAGTAACAACATTTCTAATTGACGAGAATAATAATCGAATTGGTTCTATTTCATTGCTGCCAGTTAATCTTGCCGATGGAATTGGATTTTATGCTTCAATGAATTACGGAGTTTTTACCTTCTCTTCAAATCTTACTGACCAAAGAAGCTTATTAAAATTTACATATAACATCACGGACGCAATTTCGAGTGGCTACTTAGAATATTTTGAAATTTTGTATCCAAGATACCTTCAACCTGAAAATGATAAAATTTGGTTCTTCTCTCCACAGAAATCAGGCACTTTTGAGTATTTAGTTAGTAACTTTTCGAATAGTGATATTCGAGTGTTTGATGTTACAAATTTTGATGATGTGAAAATTATCTCAAATGCAAACATAAGCGGAATGCAAATTCGATTTAGAGCAAGCGAAAATGCTCAATCTCCATCAAAATATTTTGCTGTGGGAGCAAATGGTTATCTTGTCCCTTCGGAGGTAATAAAAATTTCGAATCAAAATCTCAGAGGTATTTCTCCAGGTGCTGAGTTAATAATCATTTCTCCAAAAGAATTCCTTCCAGAAGCAAATAGATTGAAAGCTCACAAAGAAAGTAGAAGATACAAACCAATTTCAACTGCTGTAATTAATGTTGATGAAATTTACAATGAATTTAGTGGTGGATTATTAGATGTTTCTGCAATTAGAAACTTCATAAAATATGCTTACACTTACTGGACAGTAAAACCAAAATATGTATTGCTTTTTGGTGATGGTCACTATGATTATCGCAACATTGAAGGTTATGGAAAAAATTTTATTCCACCTTATGAAACTGAAGAAAGTTTACTATTAATTTATAGTTATCCAACTGACGATTTTTATGGACGAATAATAGGAAATGATACTTATGTAGATATTGCAGTGGGACGATTAAATATCCAATCAATTCAAGAAGCAAAAGCTATTGTTGATAAAATAATCCGTTATGAAACAAACAAAGATTTTGGTCAATGGAGAAATTTGATAACTCTTGTTGCCGATGACGGAAAAACCACCAAAGGTGATGATGGAGATGTTCATACATATCAATCTGAAGCTTTAGCGAAGAATACAATTCCAGGTTCTTTCTCACAAAAGAAAATTTATCTAATCCAATATCCAACAACCGAAACTGCTGGCGGAAGAAGAAAACCTGATGTCAATCGTGAAATAATTAATGCTTTTAACAATGGAACTTTGATTATGAACTTTATTGGTCACGGTAACCCAGAAGTTTGGACACACGAATATGTCTTTGAAAAAACTTTGACTTTACCACAATTGAAAAATTCTAATCGTTTGCCATTCCTCTCTGCTGCAACATGTGATTTTGGAGATTATGACAAACCTGCAAATCAAAGTTCAATGGAAATGTTGGTAAATAAATCTGATGGTGGAGTGATTGCAGGTTTTACAGCTTCGAGAGCAGTTTGGTCAGACCAAAATTTTGCAATCAATTACAAATTATTTGAAGCATTACTTTCTTACCGAAAGACAAATTCAGAACAACCAACCTTAGGTGATGCATATTTCGAAACAAAAAAATTCAAAAATTCAGATAACGACCAAAAGTATCACCTCTTTGGCGATCCATCAATTTATCTACTTGCACCAAAGGAAATCGGCAGAATTGATTCAATTAACAATTTATCAACCCTTTCGTTAGTGAATATTAAAGCACTTGGTAAAACAACAATTGTAGGTTCAATCAGAGAAGCAAATGGTAATTTAAAAAATGATTTTAATGGAGAAGCTTTAATAACCGTTTATGATTCGAAAAGATATCAAGAAATACCTGAATGGTATGGTTGGACTGGTCCAGGTCGGGGAATTGAATTGGATGGTGGGATAATTTATCGTGGTAGAGCTTCGGTAAGAAATGGTGTCTTTAGAACTGAATTTGTTGTACCAAAAGATGTTTCTTACGAACAGAATAATGGAAAAATTTCAATTTACTTTTATGATAACAATACAGATGGTTCTGGATTTACTGAAAATATAAAAATTGTTTCTTCAGACAGTATTTCAGTTGTAGATAATTCTGGACCAGATATCAAAATATTTTTTGATAACGATCAATCTTATGGCGCAAGTTTAGTTACAACTAATCCACTTTTAATTGTTAAACTCTCAGATGAAACAGGTATAAACACAACTGGACTTGGGATTGGACATAACATCGAAGCAATTCTAAATGATGACCCGATGAAATCAATAAAGTTAAATGAATACTTTCAGGGCGATTTAGACCAAGGAAATAGAAAAGGAGAAGTCCGTTATCGTTTGAGTGACTTACCAAACGGTAAGAACAAAATTAAAGTTATAGCTTGGGATGTATTCAATAATAAAAATGAAGCTGAAATGGATTTTGAAGTTTTTCAACAAAATCAATTTGTGATTAAGCACATCTATAATTTTCCTAATCCAATGAAAGATGAAACTGTTTTTACTTTTCAACATAATATAGATCAACCTGTTAATGTTGTAATTAAAATTTATTCTGTTAGTGGTCGTTTAATTCATAAAATTGAAAAACAAAATGTAATCGAAAAGTTTGTTAAGATAAGTTGGGATGGAAGAGATAACGAGGGAGACTTTTTAGCTAATGGAGTATATTTGTATAAAATAATCATCAATTCGCTCGACAATACTAAAAGCAGCGAAGCATTAGGTAAATTAGCAATAATAAGATAACCGGAGGTACTTTAACAATGAAAATCGTTCATTTATTAATCGTATCAACACTTTTGTTTTTAAGTGTGTTTGTTGAAAAATCAACTGCTCAAGGTGAGGCTGCAGTTCCATTTCTTTTACTTGCACCAGATTCAAGAGCTGGTGGAATAGGTGAATCAGGTGTGGCTCTTGCAGACAATGCCAATGCAATTTTTTGGAATCCAGCGGGAATTGCTTTTCTCGATGGAAGTGAAGTTTCTTTCACGCATTCAAATTGGCTTCCTCAATTTAACTTAGATTTATTTTATGAATATGCAGCTTATCGTCAATATATCCCCTCATTGAATGGAAGCATTTTCGCAAGCATTACTTACATGAATTTTGGTGAGTTTGTAAGAACTTCTTCAATGGGACCAGAGCCAATTGGTACTTTCAAATCTTTCGATGCAGCTGCTACAATTGGATATGCAACAAAGTTAACAAGGTCTTTAGCAGTTGGTGGAAACTTCAGATTAATTCATTCAAGACTTGCCGATAAAGGAACTGAACTGGAGCAAGGAAAAGGTGTAGCAACAACTGTTAGCTTCGACATCGCAATGATGTATCGTCCACAATCACTATATCTACCTTTAATTGGTGATTTTAGCAGAAGATTTAGTTTTGGTATGAATTTAAGCAACTTAGGTCCAAAAATTTATTATATTGATCAAGCACAAGCAGATCCAATTCCAACAAATCTCAGAGCTGGAATTGCACTAAAACTATTAGATGTCGATTACAACTCTTTCACTTATACACTTGATTTTAGTAAACTTTTAGTTCACAAAAGAAAGAAAGACACTCTAACAGGTGTTGAAGTTCCACCTGATGGCTTACCAAAATCTTTAATTACTTCCTGGACCGATGAACCTTTCAAAGAAGAATTGAGACAGATTGTAACTTCTATGGGACTTGAATACTGGTACGGTGTGCCAGGTGATTTTATGTTCGCATTTAGAACTGGATTCTTCTATGAAGATCCTGCCTATGGAAATAGAAAGTTTGTTTCACTTGGTGCTGGAATTCGTTATGATATGTATGGATTTGATTTCTCTTACATAACAACATCAATGTTCAAGGGACAAGAAAATCATCCATTAAATGAAACATTAAGGTTCACTCTTTCAATCGCTTGGGGAGCAAAAGCTTCTAATACAAAAGGTTTCCCATCTGGACCATATTCAAGATAAAGTGAACCGAATAAATTGGCTTTGAGTATTTTGTGAACAAATTTTTAGCCATGAGGGGCTGTCAAAAAATCTTCTTGTTCTCTTTAAAATTCCTGCGCAAGCAGGAATCTTTTTTGTTTTTAAGATAATTAATTTTTCATTCGCAACTGCATTCTAAAATTTTTTGACAGCTTCTTCATTTAATTTTTCAAACAGTTAGTTTTGAGAAAATATTTATTTGAATATGAAGACAAAACAAATTTTAATCATTCTAATTTCATTCTTAATCTACGCTGAGATTTTTTCTCAAGTAGATTTGAACAAAATTGAAAAACGATTACCACATTCATTAAATCCATTTCAAGAGAATATTAATCTACAATATCAACAGAGCTCAGTTGATACATTTCACCTACTTGCGGTGATGGTAGATTTTGCAGTTGATCAAGATGCGGCTACTTATGGAAATGGAAAATTTGGTTCTCATTATTCAAAAGATTATGGGAAGTTTATTATTGATCCATTGCCACATGATAGAAATTATTTCAAAGCTCATCTTGAGTTCTTAAGAAATTATTATTTGAATGTTTCAGACAAAAGAGTTGTGATTGAATATGAAGTTTTAGATAAGATTGTAACTCTTCCAAATGTAATGAGCTACTATTCACCACCACCAAAGTCGAATGATTTATCACGACTTGGAATTTTGTTTGAAGCTGTATGGAAAAAAGTTGACTCACTTTATCCAAATCAAGATTTTACTAAGTATGATGTCTTTACAATTTTTCATGCAGGTGTAGGAAGAGATATTGTCATTCCAGAAACATTCGGTCTTGAAAAAGATATTCCTTCGGTTTATTTAAGTCCAGCAACATTAAAAAATTTCTTCGGCTCGAATTATCAAGGTGTAAAAATTGGAAATCCACCAAAGTATGTTCTTAATTCAATGATTTTGCCAGAAACTGAAAGTAGAGAAATCGAAACATTAACAGGCAAAGCGCTACTTGAATTAAGTATCAATGGATTACTTGCTGCAAGTTTTGGTAGCTTTCTTGGTTTACCTGATTTGTTCGATACAAAAACAGGAAAGACTGCCATTGGAAGATTTGGTCTGATGGATGGTCAATCTATGTTTGCTTATGCTGGACTTTTTCCACCTGAACCATCTGCATGGGAAAAATATTTTCTCGGTTGGGTTACTCCTAAAGAAATTTCAAAAGATACATTGAACCTTGAAATTTATTCAAGAATATCAAGTCCTAAACTTGCAACGCATGTTTATAAAATTCCAATCAATCCAAGAGAGTACTATTTAATTGAAAATCGTCAGAAAGATCGTAGAGGAGATGGAATTAAAATTAAGTCTAAAATTGGAATCAATTTAGTTGAATTCAACTTTCAAAGCGATTGGAGAAGATTTTCTTCATATTATGTTGATACTGTTGATGGTGTGGTGATTGATGTTGACGAATTCGATTGGGCAACTCCAGGTAATGGAATTTTAATTTGGCATATTGATGAAAAAGTTATTTCAGAAAACTTTGCTTCAAATTCGATCAATGCTAATCCAAAAATGAAAGGTATAAGATTAATCGAAGCTGATGGTATTCAAGATATTGGAAATGAATTTAAAACGATTTTTGGAGATGTGATTGTAGGTGAAGGTGATTCAGTTGATTTTTGGTTCAAAGGTAATCCATCAAAATTTTATCGAAACGAATTTTCTGATGAAACAAGACCAAGAACCTTATCAAATAATGGTAGCCCCACTTACATAAAAATTTATGACTTCTCCAATTCTGATGGTCGAATGACTTTCAGTGTAAGTTTTGGCAACGACGAAATCAAAAATATTTTCACCGAAAAAATAAGTCCATCGTTAAAAACTGAATTCATACATTGTGACAGAATTGATACCTCAAAAATTTTCCTTAAATCGAACAATAAGTTTTTCTTTTATGATTTAAGAACTAAAACAACAAATCAACTTGCCGATTTCACTTTGTCAAATGTTTTAGCTTTCCAATTTTCACAAAAAACAATCTACGCTTATGTTCAAGACTTTTTGAGAGATATCAATAAAGAGTTATTTCTAACTTATGTCTATGGTGATTCAATAATCACGAAATATTATTCAATACCTTCGGTAGAAGATGTGAAATATATTTTTGCTTACAAGAAGTTTTCTAACTTTAGTGATGAAAATAATTATGCAATTAGAATTTTAACCAAAACAGGACAACAATTTGAATTTCATTTCAGTGACAAAAGTTTTCATTCAACTGGTTTAAATATCAACGAAGAAACAATTACAACTTCATTTGATGGTTCGAAAGAAATTTTACTTACGAAGAACAATGTCTATTTCGGAACTAAACGAGTTGCTCACACAATAGTAAATCCATCTGAATTAATTTTAATATGGGATAATTCGCTTGCTCAAACTCCTGACAAAAAAATTTTAGCAGCAGTATTTGACAAAGATGGATTTGTTGAAATTCTAAACGAGACAGGAACAGTTTCAAAATTCAAGTTCGAAACAAACGACACAAATTTTTCTGTTGCTGCTGGTAATTTGAGAAATGACGAAACGAATTATTTGATAGTTCGAACTTCGAATAAAATTTTTGCTTTCAACAAAGCTGGTTCAATTGCTGATAACTATCCAATTGAAGCACCATTTGGAACGAAATTCACAGGCAGCATCTCACTTGTTGATTATAATAAGGATGGTAAGAACGACATTTTAGTTATGACGGAAGATGGACGATTGATTTGTTATGATGGCAACACTCCAAAGAAAACCTTAATAAATTTTTCAATTGGATATCCATCAAGTGGTTCACATTTCCTTTATAATCAGAATAAGTTATTTCTTCTTTCAGGAAACGATAGTGGTTATGTTCAATTGATTCAAATTTCTCGTGAAGAAAAAATTATTAAGTGGACAATGAATTCATCTAATTTGTTTGGTGATAAGATTTCAGAAATTCCAGCAGGAGCATTTTATAGAGATGAATTCTTACCAAAAGAAAGAGTTTATAACTGGCCTAATCCAGTATATGATGATAGAACATATTTTAGAGTTTATGTTTCGGAAGATGCAAATGTGAAAATTAAAATTTATGATTTAAGTGGTGCTTTTGTTGATGAAATTAATGGCTTTGCATTTGCAGGAATTGACAATGAGTTTGTTTGGAATGTAAAAAACATTCAAAGTGGAGTGTATCTCGCAAAAGTTGAAGCAACTTCAACGAGTAAATCAGATTTTAAAATTGTTAAAGTTGCTGTAGTAAAATAGAAATTCTGATTCAATGATTAATCGAAACTAAAATTCGGATTGCTGATGAAAAAAATCTGTTATTCAAGTTCTCTTTTGTTCTTTTTGTTTTTTGTTAATTCATTTTCTCAATTCAATGAATATTATCCTGAAGTAAAATGGTTCACAATTAAAACAGAACATTTTTCTGTTCATTTTCACGAAGGTGCAGAAAGAACGGCAAAAGTTGTTGCAAAGATTGCAGAAGAAATTTATGAGCCAATTACATCTTTTTATGGATACAAACCAGAACGTGTTCACTTTGTGATTAAAGATATTGATGATTACTCGAATGGTGCGACATACTTCTTTGATAATAAAATTGAAATTTGGTCACCTCCACTTGAAACAGATTTACGAGGAACACATCATTGGTTACGAAATGTAATTGCTCACGAATTTACTCACATGGTTCAACTTCAAGCTGCGATGAAATTCCCAAGGACTTTACCAGCATTTTATCTTCAAGTATTAAACTATGAAAGAGAAAGACGACCTGATGTTCTTTATGGTTTTCCAAATGTGATTGTTTCTTATCCAATTCCTGGAATAAATGTCCCTCAATGGTTTGCTGAAGGAACTGCTCAATACATGCGAAATGAATTTCAATACGATTTTTGGGATTCTCATCGAGATATGATTCTTCGCTCTTATGTGCTCGATGATAATATGTTAACTTGGAATCAAATGACGGTTTTCGATAAAACAAGCCTTGGTAACGAATCAGTTTACAACTCTGGGTTTGCTTTGGTGAGTTACATTGCAATGACTTATGGCGAACAGAAATTAATCGAAATTAATAATCAACTAAAAAACAAACTTGCTTTCACCATTGATGAAGCAATAAAGAAAGTTTTGAACAAAACTGGTCAAGAACTTTACAATGAGTGGAAGTCCTTTTTGAAAAATTATTATACCGAAAACACTAAAGCCATTAAAGAAAATTTATTCAAAGGTGACTTGATTGAACCTGATGGTTTTGGAAATTTCTTCCCAACATTCAGTCCTGATGGAAGCAAGATTTATTATCTCTCTAACAAAGGCGAAGATTACTTCTTAACTTCACTTTATGTTTACGATTTAAAGACAAAGAACTCAGAAAAAATTCAGAGTGGAGTAAGTTCCACATTTTCACTTTTTCCTGATGGAAATAAAATTCTTTACGCAAAGCTCACTGAGAAAAATAAAAACTTAGTTAAAATTCATGACTTGTATATTTACGATTTAGAAAAGAAGAAAGAAAAAAGATTAACTTTTGGACTTCGAGCAAATAATCCTGCTCTCTCACCAGATGGCAAAACGATTGTTTTTATTTCTCAAAAAGATGGAACATTGAACCTTCATCTAATTGATATTGAAGGGAAAAATCATAGACAACTTACATTCTTTCGAAATGGTGAACAGATTTTTAATCCGAAATTTTCTCCAGATGGACAAAAAATAATTTTTGATTTTTCTTTGAATGAAAGTCGAGATATTGCTATTTGCGATTTGGATGGAAATATTGATTTTATCTTGAATGAAAAAAACATTGACGAGCGAAATCCCATCTTTTTAAGTAGTGAAGAAATTATTTATTCTTCTGACAAAAAAGGAATTTTCAATCTTTTTGTTTACAATCTCAAAACAAAAACTGAAAGACAAATCACAAATGTTCTTGGTGGTGCTTTCTATCCTAATGTTAATTTCAAGGGTGAGTTGGTTTATTCAGGATACACATCTACAGGTTATAAAATATTTTTCATTTCGGATTTTTCGCTGAAAGATTTCTCTCAAATTCCTTCATACGATTATCACTTGTATAAAATTAATCACTCGAAAAGATTGAATGGAAATTTTGATTGGGAAAAGCTTAAAAACTTTGACGATACACAAATTCCAAATTTCGAGATTGAAAATTATTCGGCTTCATTCACTAAACTTTCTTTCATTCCATTTTTGAGATATGATAATTATAGCCGAACTGCGAAAGGAATCGAGCTGATTAAACCAGGACTTTATTTTTATTCGTCAGATATATTAAATCGAAGTGGTATGTTTGGAAGTCTTGCAATTAATTCACGATTTGAAAGAGATATTTATTTTGGATTTGAATATCGAGATAGAATTCCACTTTTCTTCGAACTTGGATTAAAACCAGAATTAAATCTTGAGCTTTTTAGCGTTTCAAGAAAAGCAGAAACATTTTTAGGATTAATGCCCGATACTCTTCCCGATGGAACAATAAATTATGGTTACAAAACTCCAGTCAACATTACATACAATCTTTTTGAAGTTGATTTCTCGGCAAAACATTTTCTCTTTTCAAAAAGTCAGACGATTCAATTCAGAACAAGTTACAGTCGTTACTCAGCAGATTTAAGTTCGTTTCTTTTGCCTGGTGGGATACTTTATCCTGCAACTTATGAAGTTTACTTGAAAGGATGGACTTTCAATTTGATTTATAATTTTGAAAATATTGCATTGAAAAAAGATAATGATATCAATCCATACGGAACTAAAATTAATCTCAATCTCGAATATTCAACTAATAACTTTAATCCCGAAACTTATTATGACGAAAACCAAGGACAACTTCTAACCAAATACGGAAAAACAAAATATTCGAGAATTGAACTTAACTTGATGCAAGCATTCAAGCTTCCAAGTGGAAAACATTCACTTACTTTCAAGACAAGAGCTGGTACAACTTTGGGTCCTCAAGTTGATAATTTCTTCGACTTTTATCTCGGTGGATTAATCGGAATGAAGAGTTATCCCTTCTACGCCATAAGTGGAAATGAAATTTTTCATTTGAATGTGAATTATCGTTTTCCAATTTGGGAAGAAATTGACAAAAGACTTTATCATCTTTATATAGATAAAGTTTATGGCTCGATTTACTTTGATTATGGAAATGCTTGGGAAGGTAAACAAGTCAAACTCAAAAATTTCAAGAAAGGTGTAGGTGCTGAATTAAGAGTTCAGATGAATTCGTTTTATATATTTCCAACAAGTTTGTTTGTGAATGTAGCTTACGGATTTGATGAATTTAAACGACAAAATATTTTTACTAAAGAAGTAATTAAATATGGAAAAGAGTTTTTAATTTATTTCGGAATATTATTTGGTTTTGAATTATGAGGAGTAAAATGAGATATATTTTATTTCTAATATTAATCTTCTCGTTAAATTTATTTGCAGAAGATAATCAACTTAAAACAGGTAATTTGAAAACTGATTTCAGATTTTCTACTAACGATTTACGAAATAATGAAATTTTGATTAATAACGATGTGAAGTTGAAATCACCAGTGGTTGCAGGAGTTCTTTCGGCACTTGTTCCAGGTGCAGGAGAAATTTACAATGGTGATTATTTGAAAGCAATTTTGTTTTTGGCAGTTGAAGGTGCAACGATTTATCTCAATCATCATTACACAAATAAAGGAGATAATCAAACAAAATATTTTCAAGATTTTGCTGATGAACATTGGAGTGTTGTAAGGTATGCACAATGGCTAAATCAGTGGGCATCTGCTCTTGGAGGTAATGCTAATATTCAAATTAATCCAGACCAGAGTCTTAAACCATGGGAAAGAGTAAATTGGAATCAGTTGAATCAAGCTGAAAGAACAATTAAAGAATTTTCTCACACGCTTTATCCACATGGACATCAACAATACTATGAGATGATTGGAAAGTATCCGCAATACAGTCAAGGTTGGGATGATTCAAAGTTTGCGTTGGGAATTTACTCTGTTGCAGGTGAATATTATTACGATACGAAAGGAAAATTTATTTATTATTCAGGACTCCGAGGCAAAGCAAATGACTATTACAATATTGCAGACAAAGCTTTGATAGTTACAATTACAAATCACATCATCAGTATGATCGATGCGATAATCTCTGCGAATAGATACAATTCAAAAGTTAAGGTAGAAATGAGTTTAGAAAGAATTCAAACACCATTGTTTGTCGAATATAATCCACAATTAAAATTGAAGTTTGCCTTTTAGTAATCTTTTAAGATTGAATTGTGTGCGATAAGTTGATTTATTGATTTTAATTCTGTTCTCGCTTTGATCAATTTTATAGAAGATTATCATTTGCTTCAATCATAAATTATTGAGATAAATTTATCTTTCCTTTTTTAATTATTTAACCGAAAAATTTTGTAAGGCATTTATTGTTCTAACAAGAGAAAATGAATTAGTTATTCATTTCAGATGTTGTTTTGTCAAATTATTTCGAGTGCTTTTGAAAGTATTAAAATACATTTTTTTCTCTTCGAAACTCTTCGTTCTCTACGGTTTGAAAAATCAAAAAAGTTCGTGCAAACACATTTGATATGAAATTTTGATTACATTCTTCATTTGTTCAATTATTTTATCACATCCAATTAATTCTAAACTTTTCACTAATTTTGAGAAAAAATATGAAGATACCTGTAGTTGTTATTGTTGGCAGACCTAATGTTGGAAAATCCACTCTTTTCAATCGTCTTGTTGGACGACGAGAAGCAATTGTTGATGCAACATCTGGTGTTACTCGTGACAGAAATTACGGTGAAGTTGAATGGTGCGGAAAAATTTTTAATCTAATTGATACTGGTGGATTTGTACCTGACTCAGACAATGTTTTCGAAAGAGCCATTGCTGAGCAAATCAATGCTGCTCTTCAAGAATCCGACGCTATCATTTTCTTGCTCGATGCAAATGATGGTGTAACGCCTGTCGATCGTATGATTGCAAACTTGTTACGCAAATCAAATAAACCAATTTATGTTGTAGTCAATAAAGTTGATGTAGCCGAAAAAGAAAATCTTTCTGCTGATTTTTACGAACTTGGTTTCGAAAAAATTTATACCATATCAGCTCAACTCGGAAGAAAGATTGGCGATTTCCTCGATATACTTACGAAAGACTTTCCTGAGAATAGAGAAATAGTTGAAGAAAAATCGGATACACCAAAATTTGCAGTTGTTGGCAAACCCAATGTTGGCAAATCATCGTTCGTTAATGCTTTGCTTGGATATGATAAACACATCGTAACTGAAATTCCAGGAACAACTCGTGATGCAATTGATACTAAAATCAAATATTATGGTAAAGAAATTACTTTGATTGATACAGCTGGTTTGCGAAGAAGAAGTAAAATTGTTGAGAGCATTGAGTTTTTCAGTGTTCTTAGAACTTTGAAAGCTCTCGACCGATGTAATGTTGCAATTGTTTTGATTGATGCAACTCAAGGAATTGAAAAACAAGATATGAGAATTATTAACGAAGCAATTAAAAGAAAACGAGGCATAATTATAGCAGTTAACAAATGGGATTTAATTGAAAAAGACTCAAAGACAGCACAAAAATTTGAAAATGCTCTTAAAAGTATTTTAGGTGAACTTGATTACATTCCAATCGTTTTCATCTCAGCTTTAACAAAGCAAAGAATTTATCGAGTAATTGAACTTTCGCTAAAAATTCTTGAAGAATGGAATAAAAAAATTTCTACCAGTGAGTTAAATGATTTTCTTGAACGAACTTTTAGAAATATATCTCTTCCATCAACTCCAACTGGAAAGGAAATCAAAATAAAATATGGAACTCAGGTTAAAGTTGCTCCACCAGTTTTTGCTTTTTTTACAAATGAACCAAAACATATTCCAGACCATACTAAGAGGTTTATTGAAAATAAAATGAGAGAAGAATTCGGTTTTCTTGGCGTGCCTTTAACTTTAGTTTTCAAGAAAAAATAATTAATTATGAATAAACCAGATTTTTAGATGACATTAATTAAAAGAAAAATAATAGTTGTTGGAGGTAGTGCTGCTGGTCCTGCTGCTGCAGCAAAAGCAAAAAGAGTTAATCCAAATAATGAAGTAATTCTCTATGAAGCAGGAGGTAATATTTCAATAGGAACTTGTGAAATTCCTTATGTTTTATCAGGTGAAATATCGAATGTTGAAAAGTTAATTTTTTATAATCCAGAGTCGTTTGAAAAAGAAAAAGGGGTGAAAGTTAAGATTAATCATCGAGTTGAATTTATTGACAAGAATAAGAAAAAAATTTTTGTCCGTGATCTACATTCTCAAAAAGTTTTTGAAGATAATTACGATAAACTGATTCTTTGCACAGGTTCGGTTAAGAAAATTCATCCTTCTTTTAGAAGTGGTCTCGAAAATGTTTTTTACCTTAAAACAATCGAAGATG
Organism: Ignavibacteria bacterium; assembly: GCA_026415235.1. Classification (GTDB taxonomy): domain Bacteria; phylum Bacteroidota; class Ignavibacteria; order Ch128b; family Ch128b; genus Ch128b. The sequence goes on from JAOAHM010000029.1 coordinate 39,707, forward strand.
TTAAAGCAATACAAAATTATATCAACAAGAATAAGATAAATTCTTCTCTTGTAGTTGGTGCAAGTTATACAGGACTTGAAGCACTCGAATTCGTAAAACAAATTTCAAATGAAATTTATCTTGCTGATATTTCTGACTTACCTCTCCCAGGTCATGAGTTTGAAGTTAGAAAAATTTTACTCGAGAAGATTGGAGAAAAGAAAATTAATTTTATTGGTAATGTAAATGACATAATCCCTTATGAAAAAGATGGAAGAGTTATTCGAGTAAAATTAAATCAAGAACAAATTGAAGTTGATTTTGTTTTAATAACGATTGGATTCGAACCAAACAATTCTTTAGCAAAAGCAGCAAACCTTTCATTAAATTCTCCCTGTGGTTCAATTAAGGTAGATGAAAAACAAAAAACATCAGATGATAATATTTATGCTGCTGGTGATTGTTGTGGAGTTAAAGAATTTATCACAAAGAAAACCAGATGGATACCTCTTGCAAGCTATGCTCATAATCAAGGACATGTTGCGGGTTCGAATGCTGCAGGAGAACCTGCTGTGTTTGGTCAGATTGTGAGAAATATTGGTTTCCGCTTTTTTGATTTGAATATTGCATTAGTCGGTTTGAATAATGAAGAAATTCAATTGAATCAAATTAAATGTAAGGAAGTTTCATCAATTGGAAATTCAAGAGTAAAAATTATGCCAGGTGGAGTCAAGCATTTTGTTAAAATTAAATATAGACCAGATGATAAAAAAATTATCAGTGCAAATTTGGTTGGTGGTGAAGATATTATTGGAAAAGCTAATTTGATTTCATTTGCAATAAAAAACAATATTCCCTTAACTAAGTTTTACGAAACAGATTTTCTATACACACCAACTCTTTCTCCATTAATTGAGACACTTTCCATTTTGGGTAAACAAGCAGGTGATTAAAATGAAACTAAAAAATTTAACCATTGTCGACCATCCTCTTGCAAAGAGAGATTTAACAATCCTTCGTGACAAAAACACTACACCACTTGAGTTTAGAAATGCCATCCGAAGAATTTCTTCAGTTTTGGTTACAGCAGTTACAAAAAATTTTGAACTGAAAGAAATTAAAGTACAGACACCACTTGAAAAAACCATTGGATATAAACTTAATCATGATGTTGTTATTGTTCCAATACTAAGAGCAGGATTGACCTTAGTCGAACCTTTTTTAGAAATGATTCCTGATGCAAGTGTTGGTCATATTGGTTTATATCGTGACGAAGAAACATTAAAGCCTGTTGATTATTATCTAAAACTTCCGAAGAACATAAAGAAAGCAAAAGTTCTTATCATTGATCCAATGCTTGCAACAGGTGGAAGTGCATCTGCAGCAATTACTTTTCTTAAGCAACGGGGAGCTAAAGATATTACGCTTGTTTGTCTTTTAGCAGCACCGCAAGGTGTGCAGAAAGTTTCTTCTGAACACAAAGATGTCAAGATATTTGCAATTGCTCTTGATAGAACTTTGAATGACCGTGGTTACATCCTCCCTGGTCTCGGAGATGCAGGCGATAGAACTTTTGGAACATTCTAATTAAACTTGAATAACTTTCATAAATTTTTTCAACTTTGATAGAAATTTACTTACATGAAAAATTCTGAAGCTAATCCGAAGGTTGATTTTTATCTGCAAACTGGTTGCGGTAGATGTGAATACTGGAATACACCAAATTGCAAAGTAAATTCTTGGCGAGACATTTTGATTGAGTTACGTAAAATCATTTTAACTACAGAATTGAAAGAAGAGTTAAAATGGGGGCAACCTTGCTATACAATTAATGGCAAAAATGTTCTTTTAATGGCAGCATTTCGTGATTATGTTGCACTAAGTTTCTTCAAAGGAACTTTGTTAAAAGATAAAAACAAAATTTTAGTCGCTCCTGGAGAAAATTCTCAATCGGTTAGACAAATTAGATTTACAAAAATTGATGAAGTTAAAAATCACAAAAAAATTATTCTTGATTATATCAAAGAAGCAATTGAAAACGAGAAGAAGGGATTGAAAGTTACTAAAGCAACAAATACTCCTATTCCAATAGAACTCAAACAAAAGTTTGAGCAAGACAAAGAATTTGAGAAAGCGTTTTATTCGTTAACACCAGGTAGACAACGTGCGTATCTAATCTATTTTAATCAACCGAAAAACTCTTCAACTAAATTATCACGTATCGAGAAGTCAATTCCAAAAATCTTTCAGGGTAAGGGACTAAA
>JAOAHM010000044.1 GCA_026415235.1 Ignavibacteria bacterium
TGGAACAAGTTGGAGTGAAAACAGAAAAATCTTTTATCGTAGTTGATAAAAAAACATATCAGACTTCGGTTCCTAATATTTATGCAATTGGTGATGTTAATGGTCCACCTTGGCTTGCTCATGTTGCCTCAGCTGAAGGAATTGCATGTGTTGAACAAATTGCAGGACTTCATCATCCTGGTGTAGATTATTCGTCCATTCCTGGTTGTACTTATTGTCATCCTCAAGTTGCAAGTATTGGTTTGACAGAGAAAAAAGCAAAGGAGCTTGGTTACGAAATTAAAGTCGGAAAGTATCCTTTCAGAAGTCATGGTAAATCACTCGCAGTTGGTGATAATGTTGGATTTGTGAAATTAATTTTTGATGCAAAGTATGGTGAGCTTTTAGGGGCTCACATTATTGGTGATAATGCAACTGAACTAATTGCAGAACTTGGACTTGCAAAATCACTCGAAGCTGTTGGTGAAAGTATATTCAAAACTGTTCATGCTCATCCAACACTTTCAGAAGCAATTATGGAAGCTGCAGCAGATGCTTATGGCGAAGCTATTCATCTTTAATTAAATAACATTTTTTACTGAACTATTTGACCTTAAAGTTTGTTTGAACTTATTCGCAAAAATATTGATTTAGCTAAAATTATTGATGAAAGATAGAGAGTTAAAAGTTATAAATCTGAAAATAGAACCATACAAAAAAATCTGGGACTATCAATATCAAATACAGAATCTCAGATTAAATGGTAAGATTTCGGATGTATTGATTTTGCTTGAGCATTCACATGTTTATACTCTTGGTAAAGTTGCAAAACGAGAGCATTTACTCATAAATCCTCAAAAATTAACTGAAGAAAAAATTGATTTGTTTGAGATTGATCGTGGCGGTGATATAACTTATCACGGACCTGGTCAAATAGTCGGTTATCCAATTATCAAATTAGACGATTTGTATCAGGATTTACATCGTTATCTTCGTGAACTTGAAGAAGTTATTATCCTAACTCTAAAAGAATATGGTGTTGATGCTTATCGAATTCCAGGTTTAACAGGTGTTTGGGTGAAGGATGAAAAAATTGCTGCTATTGGAATTAAGATTACTCGATGGGTTACAATGCATGGATTTGCTTTTAATATCAACACCGATTTGAGTTATTTTCATAAGATTATTCCATGTGGAATTAAAGATAAGGGAGTTACTTCTCTACAAAAAATTTTAGGTAGAGAGATTGATATTGAAGAAGTGAAAAAAATTTTGGTAAAGAATTTCGTTTTGATTTTTAAGTATGATGAAATTGAGACTCTTTACTCATTAGAAGAAATTTTATCTCACACAACTGAAAAAATATCGGAGGGCATCTGATGGCTTCAAGCAAAGAAGAAAAAGTACTGAATAAAAAACCAACAGGCAGAAAAGAAGTTGCTGGTGGAATGACCAAGGAAGAGTTAATCTCAGTTTTGCGTTATATGATGCTTTCAAGAGCAATTGATGAAAAGCTTTTAAGAATGTTGAAGCAAGGCAAAATTTTCTTCCATATTGGTTGTGCTGGTCACGAAGCAATTCAAGTAGCAATGGCTCGAGCATTAAAGCCAGGATACGATTGGGCTTTTCCATATTATCGTGGACTCGCATTTTCATTAACACTTGGTATTAAACCAGAAGAAGTTTTTTTACATTCACTTGGTAAAGCAGATGACCCTTTCACTGGTGGAAGGCAGATGCCTGGTCATTATGGTTCAAAAAGTTTGAATATTCCAACTCAATCATCACCAACTGGTTCGCAGTATTTACAAGCTGTTGGATGTGCATTAGCATCAAGAAAACTTGGAAGAGATGAGGTGACAGTGGTATCATCAGGTGAAGGTGCAACAAGCGAAGGCGAATTTCACGAAGCAGTAAACTGGGCAAGCAGAGAAAAACTTCCTGTTATATTTTTAATTGAGAATAATCGTTGGGCAATTTCAGTTCCTGTTGAATGTCAAGTTGGTGGTGAAGGTGGTTCCGTTTATGAAATGACAAAAGGTTACAAAAATCTTTTACGCTTAAAAGTTGATGGAACAAATTTCCTTGAGTCAAATGTAGCTGCAGTTTCGGCAGTTAAATATGCACGAACTGGTCAAGGACCAGTTTTAATTGAAGCTGATGTTGTTCGTTTACTTCCGCATTCATCCTCGGACGACCACAGAAAATATCGTTCGCCTGAAGAACTTGAGTTGGATCGTCAGAAAGATCCAATCCTTCGCTTTAAAAATCTTCTTATTGAAAAAGAAGTATTAACTGAACTTGCGTATAAAGAATTAGAAAAAGAGGTTCATGATAGAGTAGAAGAAGCTGCTGCTTGGGCTGAAACAGCTCCTGATCCAAAACCTGAAACTGCATTACTTCATGTCTTCTCTGATGCAATCACTCGAAAAGATATTATTTACGAGAAAAATGATAATCCAGGAAAACCAATTGTAATGGTTGATGCAATTAATCATGCTTTGAAAGAGGAGATGGAACGACATCCAAACATGTACATCTTTGGTGAAGATATAGCGGATGATAAAGGTGGTGTTTTTACTGCAACAAAAGGATTATCAACTCGATTTGGTAACGAAAGAGTTTTCAATTCACCACTTGCTGAGGCAAGTATTGTTGGTGTTGCAATTGGAATGGCTTTGCGTGGTTTAAAACCAGTTGTCGAAATTCAATTTGCTGATTATATCTGGCCCGCAATGCAACAAATTCGTGATGAGCTTGCAACTATTCGATATCGCTCGAATGGTGTTTGGGCAGCTCCTGTGGTAATTCGAACTGCTTGTGGTGGATTTATTCACGGTGGACTTTATCATAGTCAGAATATTGAAGGATTCTTTGCACATTGTCCTGGACTTTACATTGCATATCCTTCTAATGCTGCTGATGCAAAAGGACTTTTGAAAACGGCTATTCATTTAGATGATCCAGTTTTGTTTTTAGAACATAAAGGACTTTATCGTCAAACTTTTGCAATGTCTCCCGAACCAGATGTTGATTACATGATTCCTTTTGGTAAAGCTTCAATCAAACAAGAAGGAAATGATTTGACCATTGTAACTTGGGGAATGATGGTTCACGAAAGCATTAAAGCTGCAAACGAGTTGAAAGATTATTCCATTGAAATTATTGATATCAGAACAATCATACCATTAGATAAAGAAACAATCTTCAATAGTGTCAAGAAAACAGGAAAAGTTTTGATTGTTCATGAAGATACTTTGACTGCTGGATTTGGTGCCGAGATTGCAGCATTGATTTCAGATAATTGTTTTCAATATCTTGATGGTCCAGTAAAGAGACTTGCTGCTCACGATACTCACATTCCTTATCATCCAAATCTTGAGAATTTTATTTTACCTAACAAAGAAAAAATCAAAAAAGCGATTAAAGAAATAATTGAATTTTAATGGAGGAAAAATGAAAGTTGAAGTTGTTATGCCTAAAATGGGCGAAAGTGTAAACGAAGGAACTATTATTAAATGGCATAAAAAAGTCGGTGATAAAGTTGATAAAGACGAAATCATTTTTGAAATAAGTACCGATAAAGTTGATACTGAAATACCTTCTCCTGCTTCTGGAATTTTAGCAGAGATAAAAGTTTTTGAACAAGAGACAGTTCCTGTTGGGACAGTTGTCGCTTTGATTGAAACCGATGCAACTCAAGAAATCAAACCTCAAGAACCGTCTCCAGAAACAACTCAAGAAAAAAGTACATCTGCATCTCAATCACAAGAATTGATTGATGTTGTTATGCCAAAGATGGGCGAAAGTGTAACTCAAGGAACAATAATCAAATGGCATAAGAATGTTGGCGATAAAGTTGCTAAAGACGAGACATTATTTGAAATAAGCACGGATAAGGTAGATACAGAAGTTCCATCACCAGCTGAAGGTGTGCTTGCGGAAATTTTGGTTAAAGAACAAGAGACAGTTGATGTTGGTGTTGTTGTTGCAAGAATTTCTCCCACAGGATATGTTCTGAAAGTTTCAAGAGAAGAAACTAAACCAGTGGAAATGGAACAACAAGTTACTACACAAAAAACTGAAATAATTGAAAAGAAAGAGAAAACTGAAAAATCAAGATTTTATTCTCCACTTGTTCTAAAGATTGCTCAAGAAGAAAAAGTTTCGATGGAAGAACTTGAAATGATTGAAGGTACTGGTCTTGGTGGAAGAGTTACAAAGAAAGATATCTTAAATTACATTGAGCAAAGAAAAGCTGGTAAAGTAGCTCCACCAAAACCTGTTGAACCAAAAGTTACTCAACCCGAAAGAAAAGTTGTTGAAGAAGTTGTTGAACGAGTTCAATTTGCTCCAGGTGAAAAGGTTAAGATTGAACCGATGGATCATATGCGTCAATTGATTATGGAACACATGGTTAAGAGTCGTGATACTTCAGTTCATGTTGTCGGTATTCAAGAAGTTGATATGACTAAAATTCATAATTACATTCAGAAGAATAAAGATGCATTCTTTGAAAGAGAAGGTGTTAAATTAACTTATTTGCCATTCATTGTAGATGCAGTTGTAAAAGCATTGAAAGAATATCCTTATGTAAATGCATCAATTGATGGTAAAAATATTGTTTTGAAAAATTACATAAACATTGGAATAGCAGTTGCCCTTGAACCAATGGGATTGATTGTACCAGTAATTAAAAATGCAGATGAAAAAAATATTACTGGACTTGCAAAGTCAATTTATGATTTAGCAACTCGAGCACGAAGTAAAAAACTTTTACCTGATGAAGTGAAAGACAGTACATTTACAATTACGAATTACGGTCTCTATGGAACACTCTTTGGCAATCCAATTATAAATCAACCAGAAGTTGCAATACTTGGAGTTGGTGCTGTAACCAAAAAGCCAGTTGTTGTTGAAGTTGATGGTCAAGATACAATCGCTATTCGACACATGATGTATATTTCCCTTTGCCATGATCATCGTTTAATTGATGGTGCATTAGCTGGTAAATTTATGCGAAGAGTAAAAGAATTGTTAGAAAATTTTGAAGGATAATAGAATTGAAAATCAATTCATTTCAAAGAAGATATAAAGAAGAAACTGAGAAACAGGGAGTTTTGACACATCGTCCACCATGGCTTAAAGTCAAACTCCCTGTTGGTGAAAATTATAGCGATGTTCACCGTTTAATGCGTGAGCATAACTTAAATACAGTTTGTGAAGAAGCTCGATGCCCAAATATTTCTGAATGTTGGAATCATCGCACTGCGACATTCATGATTTTGGGAGATATATGCACAAGGAGCTGTGGTTTTTGTGCGGTTAAAATGGGAATGCCAACAACTCTTGATTGGGACGAGCCAAGAAGAGTTGCTGAAGCTGTAATTAAACTTGGTTTGCGTCATTGTGTAATTACATCTGTTAATCGTGATGAATTGAAAGATGGTGGAGCTTCCATATTTGCAGAAACTGTAAGATTAATCAATGAATATTCACCCGAAACTACAGTCGAAATTTTAATTCCAGATTTCAAAGGTGATGAAGAAGCCTTTGAAATTATCATGAAACATCCACCGCATATTCTCAATCACAATGTTGAGACAGTTCCACGACTTTACCCAGTTGTACGTCCACAAGCAAAATATAAAAGAAGTTTGGAGTTGATACGTTGGTTCAAAAATCGTGGATTAAAAACTAAATCAGGTTTAATGGTTGGTATTGGTGAAACAAATGAAGAAGTTATTGAAGTAATGCGAGATTTATACGAACATGGTTGTGATATTGTAACAATTGGTCAATATTTACAACCAACAAGAGAACATCTACCAGTTCATCGCTTTGTTTCGCTTGAAGAATTTGAGTATTTTCGCATAGAAGGATTAAAAATAGGACTGAAAATTGTTGAATCTGCACCACTTGTGCGCTCTTCATACCACGCCGATAAACATGCAAGGGAAAATTTATGATGGGGTAATTGGTTTTTCTAATTCGCTATCTTCTTTTCTATCCCTTTCATATCTAATCCTTCGATTAAAATCTATTTTATTAAAAGTTCTTCACAAATTAAAAACCTTCCATTAACAATCAATGAGGTAATAAAATGGCAAAAGTAAAAGGTGATATTGTAGTTGATATAGAAAAGTGCAAAGGATGTGAACTCTGTGTGGTTGCTTGTCCGCAGGACACAATTGCATTGAGTGATAAAATTAACAAAAAAGGTTATCACTACATGGTTAAAATAAAGGATAACTGCACAGGTTGCGAAAATTGTGCGCTTGTCTGTCCTGATGCAGTAATCACAGTTTATAGAAAAACAGGCAAGAAGAAAGAAAAAGTTGCAACAATTACAAATGTTCAAAAAGATATGACATTGGAGGTTAATTGAAAATGGGTGAGCTCCGGTTAATGAAAGGAAATGAAGCCTTAGCCGAAGCAGCAATTCGTGCTGGCTGTGATGCATACTTTGGTTACCCAATAACTCCTCAATCAGAAGTCCTTGAGTATCTCTCAAGAGAAGCTGAAGCAAGAACTGGCATGGTTGTACTTCAAGCAGAAAGTGAAATTGCATCAATTAATATGATTTATGGTGCTGCTGGTGCAGGAAAGAGAGCGATGACAAGTTCATCTGGTCCTGGATTAAGTTTGATGCAAGAAGGTATATCATACATTGCTGCAGCTGAACTACCTTGTTTAATTGTAAATGTAAGTCGTGGTGGTCCGGGTCTTGGAACGATTCAACCTTCACAAGGAGATTACTTTCAAGCTGTGAAGGGCGGTGGTCACGGTGATTATAAGTTAATAGTTTTAGCTCCTTCGAGTGTTCAAGAAATGGCAGATTTTGTCCGACTCGGTTTTGATTTAGCTGATAAGTATAGAAATCCTGTGTTGATTTTAACTGATGGTGCAATTGGTCAGATGATTGAAAAAGTTGAGCTCTTCGAACAACTTCCAAAAGGAGGAACATACCAAAAGCCATGGGCAACGACTGGTAAAACAAAAAATAGAGAAAGAAATATTATTACTTCCTTGCATATTGATCCAAAGGAAATGGAAAAAATTAATTTGAGACTTCAAGCGAAATACAGAGAAATTGAAGAAAAAGAAGTTCGATATGAAACTGTAAAACTTGAAGATGCTGAATATGTTTTAACTGCTTTTGGACTCGGTGCAAGAATTTGTAAAAAAGTGGTTGAACTTGGACGAGAAAAAGGATATAAAATAGGATTAATTAGACCAATCACACTCTTTCCATTTCCAAAAAAATTATTTGCAGATATTGCACCCAAAATCAAAGGAATTCTTGATGTAGAATTAAATGCAGGTCAGATGGTTGAAGATGTTAAGCTTAGTGTTGAAGGAAAAACTCGTGTTGAATTTTATGGAAGAATGGGAGGAATAATCCCAACTCCTGAAGAAATCTTAGAACATTTTGAAAAAATATTCTTGAAAGGAGAATGAAAATGGACGAGACGATTGTGAAAACCGAAGAACAAGAATTTCTCGAAGAAGAAATTTGTGTTGCTGAAAATTTAGTATATCGAAGACCTAAAACTTTAACAGATTTAGATTTACATTACTGTCCTGGTTGTGGTCATGGTGTTGTTCATCGACTCTTGATGGAAGTGATTGAAGAAATGGATATTCAAGATAAAGTCATTGGAGTTGCACCAGTTGGTTGCGCTGTATTTGCTTATAATTACATGAACATTGACATGCAAGAAGCTGCACACGGTAGAGCTACTGCAGTTGCAACAGGGATTGTGCGAGTTCTTCCAGATAAACTTGTATTTACTTATCAAGGTGATGGCGATTTAGCAGCAATTGGAACTGCCGAAACTTTACATACATGCAATCGTGGCGAAAATATTTTAATTGTGTTTATTAATAATGCTGTTTATGGAATGACAAGTGGTCAAATGGCACCGACAACATTACCAGGTATGGTTACAACAACCTCACCATTTGGTCGTGATGTAAATAAAATGGGTTATCCATTGAAAATGACTGATTTGGTGGCTCAATTACCAGGAACTTATTATGTAACTCGTCAAGCTGTTAACAACGCTGGTAATGTTCGAAAGACAAAAAAAGCAATTCAAAAAGCTTTTCAATATCTGCAACAGAAAAAAGGAACTTGCTTCATTGAAGTTGTCTCGAATTGTCCTTCAAATTGGAAAATGACCCCAGTTGAATCAAATAAATTTGTTGAAGAAAAACTTATTCCATTTTATCCACTTGGTGATTTGAAATCTCCTAAGGAGGAAACAAAATGAAACACGAAGCTATCTTTGCAGGTTTTGGTGGACAAGGTGTTTTAACTATGGGAATGATATTATGTTATGCTGGAATGAAAGAAAGCAAAGAAGTATGTTGGATGCCTTCTTACGGTCCTGAAATGCGTGGTGGAACAGCAAATTGTATTACAATTATTTCTGACTCTGAAATTAGTTCACCAATAATTTCAAAATTTGATTCAGTTGTTGCACTTAACCAACCTTCAGTTGATAAATTCGAATCAGCTGTTAAACCTGGTGGAAATTTATTTTATGACTCTACCAACATCATTAATCCACCAACCAGAACAGATATTAACATCTTTCCAATTCCAGCATCGGAAGAAGCAAATCGTCTCAACAACATGAAAGTGATGAACATGTTGATGCTTGGAGCTTTCGTTGAGGTGGTTAAAGTGGTAGAGGATGATTCAATTGTTTATGGATTGCAACAAGTCTTACCCGAGAGATATCATCATTTAATACCATTAAATAACGAAGCATACATTATCGGGAAAAAGCTTGCTGAAAGTATTCTTGCAAAAATTTAATTGAATAAAAATTTAAATGATAAAAAAAGGATCACCTTTCAAATTGGTGATCCTTTTTTGTTTTAAATCATTTAATCAAAATCATTTTCTTGCTAATCGTACCATAATTTGTCTTTAATCTATAAATATAAATTCCACTTGATAAACCAGAACCATCAAAACTTATTTCATAGTAACCAGATTTATAAAAGCCATGAAGTATTGTTTTAATTTTAGTTCCAATTAAATTATAAACGGATAGCTCAACATCAGTGTCTTTGTTCAAATTGAATGCAATGATAGTAGATGGATTGAAAGGATTAGGATAATTGTTAAACAATTCAAAATCTTTTAATAAGAATTGATTCTTTTCAACATTAGTTTGTGTACCTCTTAAACTATTGATAAACAACGCATTTGTTTGATTGTTTGGTTGACCGAGTATTAGAGTTGAACTTGTATCTGCATCTAAACCATTGAAGTCAGTTAGTTGAGAATTAGAGTTTTTTGCAAAAGCAAATTTCCCAGTTCCAGTTGTTCCACTACTTCTTAATTTTGGTTCTGGTGCTTGATTAAAATAGGTTCCTGCTGCACCTGAACCAAAAGCATGAATACAACCAGATACACCAGCTGGTTCACTTCCTGCAGCTTTTATCATAACTAATTCAGTTGAAGCGATATCAAAAGTGCCTGAACCAAGCTGCTGAAAATACAAAGTATCCCTCAACCCAACATCAATTAAATAATCCGATGTATCTACATCATTTGTTTGGTTACTGACTCGAATAACTATCAAAGTTCCTTTTGGTAATTTACTCCATAAATCAATATCTCTAAATTGATACCTTCCTCCATTATCACCACCCATGCTGCTTGAAAAATCTTTTAAAATCATTCCACGAAGATTTAGGTTATTCTCTATTACTAAAAGTTCAACTGCGTCATTCAATCCGTTTGACTGACCACTGTTAAAAAATTTATTAATTACAACACTTTGAGCAAACATTAAGTTTGTAATGAACAAAATTGTAAAAATAAAGTTTTTCATAATTTCACCTCTGAATTTAGTTTAACAATAAAACAAAATAAAAAAATTGTAATAAAAAAATAATTTTATTAAAATTACAACGGAAAAAAAATAATTGAGAGTTAAAGGCATGGAAAAACCAAAAATTTTATATGTAGAAGATCATTTAGAATCTGCTTTACTTGTTAGAACACTTCTCAAAGGGAAGTGCGAAGTTCACTTCACTGAGACTTATGAAGAAACAATGGATTATCTTAAAGACAACGAAGTGGATTTAATATTGCTTGATATTAACTTACCAGGAAAGCGAGATGGTGTTGATTTAGTAAAAGATTTAAGAAATAATGAAAAATTTAAAAATCTTCCAATTATTGCTTTAACAGCTTATGCACTTGCTGGTGATAGGGAGAGACTTTTGGAAGCTGGTTGTGATGAATATATCTCAAAACCAATGTCCAAGAAAGAACTATTCGATAAAATTCAAAAATTCATTAAGCTCCCAGAAGAAGTAAAATAATTTTTGTCATATTTAATAAATTTCTTAAATTTGCATCGCTTTGAATTTTAATTCGTTCTTTACGCTATTGAAACTAAAAATATTTTAATTAGTTTTATTAAAGGCAAGTAATTCTGTTGAGTAAATAGGAAGTTCTCTAAAAATTTGAATTGCGCCCGTAGCTCAACAGGATAGAGCATCAGCCTTCTAAGCTGAGGGTTACTGGTTCGAGTCCAGTCGGGCGTACTGACCAACAAAATGGTGAGCTTAGCTCAGTTGGTAGAGCGCCAGATTGTGGCTCTGGTGGTCACGGGTTCGAGTCCCGTAGCTCACCCTTTGTAATGGCCCCATCGTCTAACGGTTAGGACATCACTCTTTCAAGGTGAAAATACGGGTTCGATTCCCGTTGGGGTCACTAAGTTATTCGGAGATAGGGGCTAAAAAATCTAACCTAAAATTTGCAGGTGCCCCAAATGAAATTAAATAAAAATCTTGCTTTAAGTGAAAGTGGTTTTGCCTTCAACGGCTCCACAGGTGATTCCTTTATCTTAAATGAAACCGCACTTTTTATCCTTTCAAAAATTAAATCCAACCTATCAAAAGAAGAAATTCTAAATTCTTTAATTGAAGAATATGATGTTAATCCAATAACAGCTGAAAAAGATTTGTTAGATTTTTTTAATCAATTGAAAATTTTCGACTTACTTGAGGATGAATAATGAAAATAGCTGTTACTGGATTAAACAATACTGATAATCCTGGACCTGGTGTACCATTCATTCGTTCTTTATTAAGCCATCCTGATTTTGATGGTGAGATAATAGGTCTACATTATGAAAATCTTGAACCAGGGATTTACATGGAAGGTATCAAATCAAAATCTTATATGATACCTTATCCATCTCAAGGTCCAGAGAGTTTGCTCGAACGACTTAGATATATTCACTCAAAAGAAAACCTGAATGTCATCATACCAACTTTAGATTCAGAATTGTATAACTTCATCCACATTTCTGATGAATTGAATTCTCTCGGAATAAAAACATTCTTACCAACAATTGACAATCTCGAAAAAAGATCAAAAGATAAATTGTTCGAATTTTGTCAGGAAAATGAAATTAATTCACCAAAAACTTTTGTAATCAATTCTCTAAATCAAGTTAATGAGATACTTAAAGAACTGAAATTTCCAATTGTTGTAAAAGGAATTTTTTACGAAGCTTATGTTTGTCATACTCTTGATGAGGTATCTAACAATTTCTACAAACTTGCTTCAAAGTGGGGTTTACCAATTATCATTCAAGAGTATTTGAGTGGTGATGAAGTTAATGTTGCAGCAGTTGGTGATGGTGAAGGGAATACAATTGGCGCTGTTGCAATGCGAAAACTTTTTATTACTGATAAAGGTAAGGGTTGGGCTGGTGTAACTATAGGAGATGAAAACTTAATTAATTTAACTCATAAAGTTATTTCAGCACTGAAGTGGCGCGGTGGACTTGAACTTGAAATCTTAAAATCTCGAAAAGACAATAAATATTATCTTCTTGAAATAAATTCCCGATTGCCAGCATGGGTTTATTTGACTCAAGCAGCAGGACAAAACTTATCGTATTTTCTTTTTCAACTTGCTCTTGGTGAAAAAGTCGAGCCTGTGCGTGATTATGAAATTGGAAAGATGTTTGTGCGTTGTTCGATTGATTTAATTTCTGATATAAAAACTTATGAAAAAATTGCAGTCTACGGAGAATTATAATGGAAAAACAAAAAAAGGTCTATGTTAAACCAATCATAACAAAACAAAAAACTGGATTTGTTGGAAAATTTGGCAAAGCAGGATTGCATTCAGTCTTGGAAAAAATTGATGGAGTTGATATTGAAGAACTTGTTGAAAAATTTGGTTCACCTTTGTTTGTAATTTCAGAGAAAACAATTAGAGCAACTCAAAGAAAAGCACTTAGAATTTTTAAGACAAGATACCCAAAAGTTCAATTTGCATGGTCTTATAAAACTAATTATCTAAATGCAGTGTGCTTAGTTTTTCACGAAGAAGGTTCGTGGGCAGAAGTTGTCTCAGAATTTGAATATGATAAAGCTAAATTGTTAGGTGTTCCAGGAAATAAGATTATTTACAACGGACCACACAAATCAAAATCATCTTTAATTAAAGCGATTAATGACGAAGCATTTATTCATATTGACCACTTCGACGAGTTGTTTAGTTTAATTGAGTTAACAGAGGAAATTAAGAAAACAGCTAAGGTTGCTGTGCGTGTGAATATGGATACAGGAATCTATCCTAAATGGGATAGATTTGGATTGAATTATGAAAATGGTGAAGCCTATGAAGCAATTCGTAGAATTATGTTAAGTGATAAATTGAACTTGGTAGGTTTGCATTGTCATATTGGCACTTACATCTTATCAACCGATGCTTTCAAAATAGCTGCTTACAAATTAACCGACTTATACAAACGAGTTAAATACGAATTCAATCATCAACTTGATTACATCGATATTGGTGGTGGTATTCCAAGTAAAAACACATTGTACTCTTATTATCTGGATGCGAGTGTGAGCATTCCATCTCTTGAAGATTATGCAGATGCAATTACATCAGGAATAATTGAACATGGTTTGAAATCAGATGAATTACCACTTTTAATTCTTGAATCAGGCAGAGCATTGATTGATGAAGCTGGTTATTTAATAACAACTGTAGTTGCAAATAAAAGACTCAGCAATGGAAAACAAGCAATCATAGTTGATGCTGGTGTTAATCTACTCTTTACAAGTTTTTGGTATAAACACAAAATTTCAACGACTGAATTTTATGGTGAAGTAAGGGATGAGTCGGTAATTTATGGTAATCTTTGCATGAACATTGATGTATTGCGAGATGGAGTTTTTCTTCCGCCAGTTCCAGTAGGTAAACAGATTATCTTTCATAATGTTGGTGCTTACAATATGACTCAGTGGATGCAGTTCATAAATTTAAGACCAAATGTTGTAATGATTATGGAAGATGGTTCAGTTGAAGTAATTAGAAAAGCTGAAACCTTAAATACAATTAATGAACTTGAGCGAATTCCCGAAAAATTATTGAAGAAATGAGTTTATCTATTATTATTATTGATTCGGTACTTTTCAGTTACTCACAAATCTTTTTTTCCAATCGAAGATGGTTTGGATTATTAGTTTTACTTGCAACATTTATCTCGCCAGTTCATGGCTCAATAATTTTGTTTTCTAATTTAATTACAAACATCATTGCACTTCTTTTGAAATATGAACAGAAAAAAATTAGAGAAGGTTTTTACGGCTTTAATGGATTATTATTAGGTGGGGCAATAAGTTTCTTTTATAAACCAAATGAATATTTCTTTCCTATTCTTTTAATTTTTTTAATCATAAATTTTTTCATCAATGCTGCAATTGAAAATTATTTCGCCTTTGCTTTTAACTTACCAGGACTGAGTTTTCCATTTTTACTTTCGTTCTATTTATTCGCTATTTTTAATAGCGCTCTTCATCTTTTCGATTTTAATACCGAAATGTTTTTTCAAAGCACATTTCACTTAATTTCTGTTTCAACTGAAATAAATTTATTCTTACAAAATTTGGGATTTTTAGTCTTACAAAATTCAATCATATCGGGATTAATCGTATTAATTGCAATCCTATTTTTTTCGAGAATTATGTTTTTGCTTTCGATTGTAGGATATTTATTTGCATTATTTTATTTGCACTTTTTTAGGATACCGATTGACTCTCAGCTTGGCATTTTAATCAGTTTGAATTCCATAATTGTCTCAATTGCACTTGGTGGTTCTTTGATTATTCCTTCGAATAGGTCATTCGTCTTGAGTTTTTTAGGAGTATCGGTTGTCACAATCTTTACAATAGTTTTAAGCACATTACTTCAAAAAGTAAACTTAAGTGTTTTTGTATTGCCATTTAATTTTACTGTCTTTTTGATAATCTATGCTTTAAAATTCCGAGAGAGTAGTGGTGAAGTTGTTTTACTTTATTTCAAACCAGGTTCACCTGAAGAAAATTATTACTATCATAAGAACCAAAAGGCGAGATTTGAGAAATATAAATTTATAAATGTCGGATTACCATTTAATGGTGAATGGACTGTATCTCAAGGTTTTGATGGTGAATTTACTCACAAAGAAGATTGGCGATATGCTTTCGATTTTGTAGTAACAGATGAAAAAGGTAAAACATATGATAATACGGGTACAAAGTTAGAAGATTATCATTGTTATGGTTTACCAGTTTGTGCGACTTACAAAGGAAAGGTCATAAAAGTTATTGATGGAATTGATGAGAATGAAGTAGGTAAAGTTAACATCAAACAAAATTGGGGGAATACAGTTATCATTGACCATGGACAAGGACTTTTCTCAGCGGTTTCGCATCTGAAAAAAAATACTATTCGAGTGAAGGAAGGTGATGAAGTTGAGAAAGGAGATGTCTTAGGAAATTGTGGAAATAGTGGTCGTTCTCCAGAACCTCATATTCACTTTCAATTTCAAAAAAATGATAAGCTCGGTGCAGCGACAATTAAATTCCCATTCGGACATTATCTCGTTAATCGTGGTGAATTTTTAGAATTAAAATCATACGATTATCCACTTAAAGATGAAAAAATTCAAAAACTTGAGATTAATTCAAAGATTAAACAAGCATTTAATTTTGAATACGGAGATAAATTTGAAGTTCAATTCAAAAAAGACGAAAAAGTAGTAAAGGAAATTTGGGAAGTGAAAGTTGATCCGTATAACATCCCTTACATCGAAGCTTCAACGGGTTCTTACGCAACATTTTTTGCTGATGAGGAAGTGTTCTACTTTACAAGTTATGTTGGCAAAAAGAAAGATGCCCTTTATCATTTTTATCTTGCTGCAATTCAAATTCCTTTCACTTCGATGAATAAAGTTCGATGGAATGATACTTATCCCATCTCTATCTTCACTAATAAACTTATCATGATTTTAAGCGATGCCTTGATTTTGATTTATAATCCTTTCAAAGCAGAAGGTAATTTTACAATAAGTGAAGAGGAAAATGGTGATTATCTCTTTTTGAATAGAATTGAATTTTTTGGAAATGGAATTTTTAGTTCAATAAATTGGAGTAGAGATTATAAAGTTATTGTTGATAAAAATGGATTTTTGAAATCATTTTATTTTATTGATAGAAAAAATATTAAAAACGAATTTACATTTATAATGGAGGAAGAAAGATGAAAAAATGGTTCTATCTCTTGAGTACTATTTTGATTTTAATTGGCAGTGTTGTTTTAAATCGAGTTTTGTTCTCACAAGAATATGACTCGAAAATTAAAGCATTCAATAACTCTATCAACTTAGCAGAAAAAGGAAATTATCAAAAAGCAATTGATGAATTATTGAATGTTTATTCGAAAAATTCAGATGATTATCTAATAAACCTCAGACTTGGTTATTTGTATTATCTACAAAAGAAATATGACCAATCAATAAACTATTACAAAAAAGCATTTGATTTGAGTAAAGAAAATTCCATAGAAGCACTTTTGGGTTTAACACTTCCACTTGCAGGTCAAGAAAAATGGACAGAAGTTGAAAAAATATATCACAAAATTTTGGGTTATGATAAAAACAACTACACTGCAAATTTGAGATTGGGTCAGATTTATTTTAATCGAAAAGAATACTCAAAAGCAGAGAATTATCTTAAAAATGTTTACAATTTCTATCCGAGCGATTACGAAACAAATCTTTATCTCGGATGGACATATTTTTATCTCAACAAAAAAGATGAAGCAAGAAAGCATTTCATAAATACTTTAATGGTGAGTGAGAATGATAAATCAGCTTTGGAAGGATTAAAGCTTGTCAAGTAAAATTTTTATTCTTTTTATTATTTCTTTTTCAAAAATTTTTTCACAAATAAATTTACACTTCCAACCTTCGGCTTACTTCACTTATGGAAGTTATTCAAATAAAACTATTTCGACTCAATATTCTCTATTTACGAGTTTAAGTCCTAATCAAATAGATTATTTTGTTTTTGGTTATGATGGAATTAATCTTAAACACGATTTTTGGAAGTATAATCAAAATAATTTATCAGTAGGTTTGCATTACTGGATTCCCGATTTGAATTTGAAACTCAAGCTTGATTATGTTTATCTAAAAGGAAAATATTCAGACGACTTAACAACTCAACCTTTAATTGACAACGCTTCACTTATCTCACCTGAAATAATCTATGGTTACTATCCATCGTTTTACGGAATAGGTTATGCTCGTTTCAATCAAAAAGGAAATAACAAAATTCAATCAAATCAATTTTATGTAAGATTAGGTTACTATCCTCATTATAAATTGCTGATTAGTCTTTTACCATCTTTTCATCTGACTGAAAATCTTTCATCAAATCAATCAAAATATTTATCACTTCAAACTGCAATTTTTTATTCACCTATTTATGAACTTTCAATTGGAACAACATTCACAATTGGTTCAAGAAAATTTTTTTATAATCCTGATTTGATGGTTTTATATAATCAATTGGAAACACAAACTGGTAATTACTCAATTCAATTGAATTATAATTTCTTCAAAAATTTTGTTGCTTCTTTGAACTACCAGAAGTCAAGATTTGCAGGTTATGAAATTGATTATTTTGTAATTGGGATTAAATCATCATTCTATTTTTAATTAAATAGGAGAACAAAAGTGAAAATCATAAAACCACCACATCTCAAAAAAGGAGATTTAATCGGATTAATTTCACCTGCCTCAACTCCTGATAATCTCGAACGAATAAATGAAGGTGTGAAGTATTTCGAAAGACTTGGATATCGTGTAATCGTTGGAAAGAATGTTGGGAGGTATCGTGGATATTTAGCTGGTACCGATGAGGAAAGACTTGAAGATTTGCATTCAATGTTTAGCAACAAAGAAGTGAAAGCTATTTTTTGTGTTCGAGGTGGTTATGGTTCAATCAGATTGTTAGATAAAATTGACTACAATTTGATAAAAAGAAATCCAAAAATTTTTGTCGGTTATAGTGATATAACATCGTTGCAACTTGCAATTTTTCATAAGACTGGGCTTGTATCTTTTTCTGGTCCAATGGCAGCAGTTGACTTTGCAGGTGAAGTAAATTCATTCACAGAAGAAGTTTTTTGGCGAATGGTCACTTCAACTAAACCTTTTGGAAAATTAAAAAATCCTGAAAGTGATAGAATTTGTTGTCTTACCAGTGGTGAAGCAAAAGGAATCTTACTTGGCGGAAATTTATCATTAGTTGTTTCTTTGTTAGGAACACCTTTCTTACCTAAGTTTGATAAAGCAATTCTTTTCTTGGAAGAAATAGAAGAAAAGCCTTATCGAATTGATAGATTTTTTGCTCAGATGAAACTTGCAAAAATTTTTGATAAAGTGTCTGGAATTATTTTGTGTTCATTCACTGATTGTGAAGAGACAGATCCAAACAAGAAATCACTTTCACTTAATGATGTGGTGGGCGATTACTTCGAAAAATTGAAAAAGCCTGTTTTTTATAATCTAATCTATGGTCATGTTAATCCAAAAAATACAATCCCGATTGGAATTCGTGCTGCAATTGATTGTAAAAAATGTAGTGTTGAAATAACAGAAGCTTGCGTCACTTAGAAATCATTGGTATTTAAGAGTAAAAATAGGAGGTAAAATATGAGCGAGATTTTTGTAACCTGTTCTGAATGTGGAACCCAATTCTACATGTATGATTACGAAGCAAAAGCATGTCCACACTGTGGTAAAGTAGCTCGTGGTCCAAAATCATCAAGTGATATTTATGTAACTTGTAATAATTGCGGAGAGAAGTTTTATATCTATAGCTGGGAAAGTAAACCATGTCCACATTGTGGAAAAGTTGTAAGGGGACCTCAAGCTTAATTAGTTATTACAATCTCTTAGTTGATTTTTAATTTTATTTGAAATTATCAATTCGTAGATATTATCACCAGGACAATCAGTCTCGCCTGGTTTACAATAATCTCTGTGCCCACGAATTTCATCGCATTTTATTTCAAATCTTTTACGAAGGTATTCAATTAATTTAATTAGTGATTTGTATTGTGCTTCGTTTAATTTTTGCTTTTTATGATATTCACCAATAATTGAAATTAAGATATGACCAGTTGGGTCGTAAGATGTATTTGTCTCGCCAACGGTAAAAATATCTCTACCTTCGATAATGTTACCAAAACCATCAATAAAGAAATGATATGGAACATCAGCCCATTTTCGCTCACGCATTCCCCATATTTGAATATTTTTTATGTGACGAAATGCTAAACTATCTTGTGGAAAATATGTGCCTTCGTGATGAATTGTGATTTTGTTTGGTTTGTGTTTTTTGTATTCTTTTGGTTCGATTGCATTCCAACTTTCTCTTGGTAATATGATAATTGTATCATTATCTAAAATTCCTTTTTTAATGCAACCAATAAAAGCAAAAGCTATTATTGCAGTAGTTATGAATAACAATTTTTTCAATATTCAAATACCTTGTAGTTTGTGAAATGAGTTTTAATTTCCATTAAATCAAAATTTTCTGGAAAGAAACCATAAACTGCCGAACCACTACCAGAGAGTAACGAGAAAATTGCACCAAATTTGATTAATTGATCTTTAATCATTTTGATTTGTGGAAATTCTGAAAAGACGATTGTTTCAAAATCATTTGTGATTAAATCTTTGTAATGTTCAAAATCATCTTTTGTCTGAATTAATCTCAAATCAATTTTTTTATTTGACTTTTTGAAATTTGAGTATGCCCAAGCTGTTGAAACTTTTACTTCTGGTACAATTACTAAAATTTTATAATTCAATTTTAATTTAGGTAAGGGAGTGAGAATTTCTCCACGACCTTCTGCGAATGCTGGTTGATTTAAGATGAAAAACGGAACATCACTCCCAATTTTTGATGCAAGTTCAAGTAAATCGAACTGAGTTAATTTCAAATCAAAAATTTCATTCAATGCAATCAAAGTAGTTGCTGCATTAGAACTACCACCACCTAAACCAGCAAATGACGGAATGTTTTTTTCAAGAGCAACTTTCACATTCAATTCTTTTCCGATAAAATCAGACAAAATATTTCTCGCCTTGTATATTAAATTTTTTTCATCGGTTGGTATTGACAAATCATTACACTGAATTGAGAAATTATCGGTGATAGTAAACTCAAGCACATCATTAAGTTCAATTGGGTAGAAAATAGTTTCAATGTTATGATAACCATCTTCTCGTTTTGAAATGATATTTAATCCAAGATTAATCTTCGCATGAGAGATAAATTTTTTCATAACTCATCAACAATTTTTCTAATTAACTTTATATCTTTTGGATTACCTCCACAACATACTCCAATCACTTTTACATTTCGTTTGATTAGTTCTTCTACAAAAATTTTTAATTCATCACTTCGAAAATCACGAACCAACTTTCCAGTTGAAAAACTTTCAATTGAACCAAGATTAGGATAAACACCAAATGGACCAAAATCTTGCAATACATCTAAAGCTTTGAGTATTAACTCAGGTCTTGAACAATTTAAGGAAACAAAAAGTGGATTGTGCTTCTCAATTAATTCAAATGTCTTGATTAAATCTTGATTGAAGAAAGTTTTTAATTCTGAATTGATAAGAACACTAACAGCGAAGGGAAATTTCATCTCTAAACAAATCCGACAAACAATCTCAATTTCTTTAGCATCTCCAAAAGTTTCGTTAAGAATAAAATCCACTTTATTCTCGATAAGATTTTGAATATGCTCCGAGTGATTATTATAAAGTTCACTTTCAGAAATTAATCTTTGGGTCAAATAACAATCATCTGCGGGAGCATTTGAGCCAGCGATTAAAACTTTTTTATTAGTAGTAGAGATTGATTTCTTAGCTAAATTTACAGCAATTTTTACTAATTCTTTGGAATTAACATTCACACCAGAAAGTTTAATTGCGTAGGGATTTGTTCTGAAAGTGTTTGTTGTGATTATATCTGCTCCAGATGAAATATAATCTTTGTGAATTTCTAAAACTTTATCAGGAGCATTTAGCAATGCCAAGGCAGACCAAAGCTTCGAACCCAAATCTACTCCACGATCTATTAGCAATGTACCCATTGGTCCATCTAATACAAGTGGCTTCTTCAATTGAAGTAATAAATTTCTGTCAAGTTGCATTTTTTATTTCTCGATGAAAGCGATGAACTTCTTTAATCATTCCATCTAAATCAATTCGTTGGATACATTCTAAATTATATGGACAGACTTTTTTCCAACACGGAGAACATTCCAAATCTTCTTGATAAAATTTTTTTCCATAATCATACAAATCAATTTCGGTCCAACAACTTACACCAAACCAAACCAAAACATATTTGCCGAGTCCAATTGATGCATGCATTCCAAAAGAGTCGCCAGTAATGATTAAATCACAAACATCAATGTAACATAATCCTCTTCTCAAACCTTCAGTAGTTGGAGTAAGAACTGCTTTGTCGCCAACTGCATCTTTGATTTTTTGATTTCGTTCTGTATCCTCTGGTCCACCAAGCAAGACTAACTTGTATTCGGGAAATTTGGAAAGTTCGTTAATTAAATAAATGTGTTGTTCAACTGTCATTTTTTTGTTTGGATAAAGATTTGAACAACCAGTATTGAAACCAACGATTGTTTGAGAAGGATGGTCTAAAATTTTTTGACGAAATTCATGAACGAATTTTTTTTCTTCTTCAGTAAGATTGAGAATGTATCTATCTCTTTGATAATCATTGTTCCAAGTTTCTGCTAAAATTTCTTGTCCAGTTTTTTGATTAACTCTGAATTTTAAGTAATCATCAACGCCAAGAAGATAGTTGTAATCTGCAAATGCATTTTCAGGTATGATTTTTCCATCTTCGTTTAGAGTAAAACCATATTTTTCTTTTGCATTAATTGATTTGTGAAGAGCGCACGAACGCTGAGACTTATCTGCATTCAAAACAAAATCAAATTCCATTTGCTGAAGCAATAGTATGTTTTCAAAATTCCATTCGAGTGGAACATCAATAAATGGATTGTTAAGGAGTAAAGGATAAGCATTCTTCAATGTTATCCAGTAAATTGTTGATTCAGGATATTTCCTTTTCAAACCGTGCAATTGAGCAGTTGTCATAATTACATCGCCCATTGCATCTAAATTTATGATTAAAATTTTTTTCCCAATTGGATTATTTTCTTTGCATCCTTTTTCAAGACAATTGTAATAAGGAAAACAAGGTTTGTATCCTGAAAAATTTTTACACTTAGGAATTTCGAAACGAGATTTTTCAATCATACATTCCACCTTAATTCTTTTATTATGTCTTCAAATTCATGAATAATTTTTTCAACTGATATATTTTTTATTTCTTCTGTATCGGAAAGAATTGAACGATTAATTGTTTTGTAAGGTGCAAAACTAACAAAATTCCATTTTACATTTGGATAGAGTGCAATCACTGGAACTTGAAACGCAGAGCAAATGTGAACAGCTGAAGTATCGGGAGTAATCAACAAATCAACATTCTTAATCTTTGCAGCAAAATGCTGAAAACTTTCACCTGAATGTGAAACAATGAAACGATTATCTACATTCTCTAAAATTCGCTCAGCTATTTTTTTCTCAGGTAAATTGTAAAGAACAAGAAATCTTATGAATGAAAATTTGTTAGTTAATTTATTTATTAATTCAATCCATTTCTCAACTGGATAAAGACGAATATCCGCACCTGAAGAAATATTCAGTCCAACTAACTTAAATTCCTTTTTGAATTTATTTAGCTCGTTAGCAATTGAATTCTCGATGTTATTATCTAAATACAAAATTGGTTTTACTAATTCGTCAGAAATTTTTAATCCACTTTCTCTAAGTAGATGGGCATATCGTTCAACTAAATGTGTTTCCTCTTTGTTGGGTTGTTCAACCTTTATGGTTAGATGTCTACTTTGATATTTGAAATTAAAACCAAGTTTTTCTTTTCCTCTTAATATTTGTAAAAGTAATTTTGAAGTCTTTGAAGGATTATCATTCAAATCAATTATCAAGTCAAAAGATTCAGAGGTAAAATTCAACGATAGAATTTTTGGAAGTGATGTGATGTTGTTTTTAATGAATACTATTTCATCAATGTCGGGATTTGCACATAAGACATCTTTGTTCTTATCAAGTGTGATTAAATAGATTTTTGTCTTTGGATTATTTTTTTTTATCGCAGTAAAAACAAAAGAGGAAATAATTATATCACCAATTTTTCCAATTCTTAAGATTAAAATTTTTTTTGTGTTGCTGTAATCAATCTTTTTCATTTTCTTGATTTAGAATTATCTCTAATTTTTCGATTACAAGTTTTGGATTTAATTCAATCATACATTCATGTTTTTTGGGGCACTCACGCAAATTACACTGAATACATTCCAATTCATCTTTTCTTATCCAAAAACAATTCTTACCGAAAGGTCCGTGAGCGTAAGGATTAGTTGGACCAAAGATTCCAATAGTAGGAATTCCAATTGCAGCAGAAAGATGCATTGGTCCAGAATCATTTGCAATAACAGCACGACAATTTGAGATTAGAGCAACCATTTGTCTTAATGTTGTTTCAGGTGCAAGGATTGAAATATCAGAAGTTAACTGATAAATTTTTTCTGCATCATCAAAATCTTCAGGTCCATAAAGTATTAGAAAATTTAATTTCCATATCTTATAAATTTCTCTGATAATTTCAGCAAATTTTTCTGGTTCACATTTTTTTGAACTCCAACCTCCACCAGGAATAATTCCAATGGAATTTTTACTGATATTATTTTCAATAAAAAAATTATTCGCATAATTTTTTTCTTCGTTACTAATGAAGTAAAGAATTTCTTGATGTTCAGTTGTGATGCCAATAACTTTGAGAAATTCCAAGTGAGCAAGAGCTGAATGAAGATTTGGATTATCAATTTTTATTTTCAAATCATAAGCATAATTTCTTCCACGCTTGTGATAACCAATTTTCAATTTTGCTTTAGTGAGAAAAGTAAATTGAGCAGTTCTTGGATTTGAATAAAAATCAAAAATAATATCAAATTTCTCTTTACGAAGATCTAAAATTAAAGACAAATTATCTTTTAGTGTTTTTCCGAAAGTCCAAATTTTTGTTATGAATGGATTATTTTCCAGAATAGGCGAAGCAAATTTTTCTGTTAAATAATGAACTTCACAATCATTAAGTTGTGATTTAATATTTTTGAGTACGATAGTTGATAAAATTAAATCACCAATTCCGCGTGGTTTGATTAATAAAATCTTTCTGACAGACTTTTGATTTATTATCATATCATTTTTAACTAAATTAAAAAAAATGGTTTTGTTACTGAAATATGACCGTTATCGAAACTCTTAAACTTGCTGCACAGTACTTAGAAAAACATGAAATTGAAAATGCAAGATTAAATGCGGAACTACTTCTTGCTGACATTTTGAATTGCAAAAGATTAGAACTTTACACGAATTTTGATAAGCCCTTGAAAGAAGAGGAACTTCAAAAATATCGTGAATTTCTCTTGAGAAGAGCAAAGGGTGAGCCTCTTCAATACATAACAGGTAAAGCAAATTTTTATGGAATAGAATTCTTAGTTACACCAGATGTTTTAATACCAAGACCTGAAACTGAACTTTTGGTCGAAGAAATTTTGAAAAAATATGATAAGTCATCACACTTGAAAATTCTGGATGTTTGTTCTGGTAGTGGAAATATTGGAATTACTTTGGCAATTAAATTTCCAAATTCAAAAGTTTTATGTGTTGATGTTTCAGAAAAGGCAATTTCAATTGCAATAGAGAACGCAACAAGACTAAATGTAAGAAACATTAGTTTTATGCAACTCGATATTTTGAAAGAAACAATTCAAGAAAAAAATTTTGATGTTATTGTTTCAAATCCACCTTACATTTCAGTAAATAAAAAAGAAACTACTCAACGAGAAGTGAGACTCTACGAACCTCAAATTGCTCTCTTTGTTGATGACGAATTAAAATTTTATAAAAGAATTATTGATCTATCAGACGATTTATTGAAAGAAAATGGAAGTTTATTTTTCGAAATTGACCATGAATTAGCTCAACCAATTTCAACTATCATGGATTCAAAAAATTTCAAGCAAATAAAAATTAAAAAGGATTATGCGGACTTAAACAGAATTATTTCGGGAGTTAAAACAAAATGAGAGCAGTAATTCAAAGAGTTAGTCGAGGTAGTGTTAAGATTGGAAGTGATTACTTTCGTGAAATTGGAGCTGGACTTGTTGTTTTACTTGGAGTTCATAAAGATGATACAGAACAAGATGCAACCAAGTTAGCTGAAAAAATTTGTAACCTTAGAATTTTTAACGATGAAAACGAAAAACTAAATCTTTCAATTCAAGATGTGAATGGTGAGATGTTAATAATCTCGCAGTTCACATTGTATGGTGATTGCAAGCGTGGAAATCGTCCAAGTTTTACCGACTCAGCCAATGCTGAAAAAGGAAATCAACTTTATGAATTTTTTGTGAAGGAATGCAAAAGAATTTTAGGTGAAGATAGAATTAAAACTGGAATTTTTGGTGCAATGATGACGGTAGAAATCATTAACGAAGGTCCTGTCACAATTATTGCTCACACCGATTACAATAAAACTTTATCGGAAAAATGAAAAATAAAGTAATGATGATTTTTGTGGATGGACTTGGAATTGGGAAAAACAATCCTGAAATAAATCCACTTGTACGATTTAAATTCAACTTCTTCAATTCATTCTTTGGTTCATTTCCAACTCTGAGAAAATCTTTCTTATCA
Organism: Ignavibacteria bacterium; assembly: GCA_026415235.1. Classification (GTDB taxonomy): domain Bacteria; phylum Bacteroidota; class Ignavibacteria; order Ch128b; family Ch128b; genus Ch128b. The sequence goes on from JAOAHM010000044.1 coordinate 25,196, forward strand.
AATAAAGTTTTTACAATTAGACCCATTAATGCAACAATGGGAGTTTCAGGACTACCTCAAAGTGGAACAGGACAAACAGCAATATTTTGTGGTTTCAACGCTTCAAAATTTATAGGAAAACATTTTGGACCATATCCATATTCAACCTTAAAACCATTAATCAAAGAAAAAAACATTTTCACTGAATTAGAGAAGAAAAATTTCAAAACTTATTTCTCAAATGCTTATCCACAAAAATTTTTTGATTACCTTAATAATGGCAGAAGAACACTTAGCGTAACTACATTTTCATATTTATCAGCAGGAAAAAGATTAAACAACATCAATGATTTGTTGGACAACAGGGCAATCACTGCTGAGATTACAAACGAAATTTGGAATTCAAAACTTGGTTACAATCTTAGTTTGAGAACTCCGCAAGAAGCAGGAAAAATTTTTTATGAGATTAGTCAAAATTTTCACTTTAATCTCTTCGAATATTTTTTGACCGATTATGCTGGTCATAGTCGTGATTTTAATTATGCTTACGAAGTTTTGAATAAACTTGATGGTTTTCTCGAGGGAGTTATCACAAAAATGAATTTTAAGAAAGATTTATTAATTATTATTTCTGATCACGGAAATATTGAAGATTTATCTGTTAAGGGTCACACGAGAAATCCAGCAATTGGAATTTTTGTTGGAAGAGCTCACGAAAAATTTTCAGAAGAAGTAAAAATCCTTTATCAACTCAAAAAAAGAATCATAGATTATCTTGAAAGTTAAAGACTATCCAATAATCAAAACAATAGTCTTAATCTCAATTGGATTTTTTCTTGCATATCATTTGAAGATTGAACTTTCTCTAGTACTAATTTTTATCGTAATATCTTTTTTAATAACAATCCTTATATACAGAAATAAACAATTTCTAAGTTCGATTAGCGTCGCATTGCTTTTAATTTCGTTTGGTTATTTGATTTTTTATTTGAGTTATTATGACAATGAGAAAGAAAGAAAATTATTCGAAGCATTAAACAACAAAAAAATATTAATGTATGGTAGAGTAAAAAAAGTTGATTACTTTGATGAAGATAAAATTCAATTCACATTTAACGCAGAAAAAATTGTTTTTGAAAGAAAATGGGCATCTGTTAATCAAAATTTTTTAGTTAATCTTTCTTTAAAAGATAACTCGCTCTCTCTAAATTATTTTGATAAACTAATTTCACCAGGAAATGAAATTAGAATTAGTGGTAATATTTCAATACCAACAGAACCAAAATTCCCAGGTGAATTTAACAATAAACTTTATCTAAAATCGAAAGGCATCAATTTTATTCTCAATTCGACAATCTACGATGAACTGAATTTGATTAATGAAAATAAATCTCTGTTAAATTTTAGTAGGTATCTAAATAAGCTCAGACAAAAAATAAAATTTCAAATTGAAGAAAATTTCGAACCACTAACTGCTGCTTACATCAAAGGTCTATTTATTGCTGAAAGAAGTGATATACCAGAAGAGATTAAAGAAGATTTTGTTCATTCTGGTGTAATTCATGTGCTTGCAGTTTCGGGATTGCATACGGGTTACATCGCATTAATTTTAATTGCATTAACGGGTAGATTTAGAAAATGGCTTAGAGTTATACTTGTGGCGTTAGGGCTTTATGTTTTTGCACATCTTGCTAATCTTTCTCCATCTGTGATTCGTGCAAGTATTATGAGTGTTGTCGTTTTGATAAGTTTAATGGTAGAAAGGAAAAGTCAAATTTTAAATTCAATTGCACTTGCAGCGTTGCTAATACTTTTATTCAATCCACTTGATGTATTCAATCCAGGTTTTCAATTATCTTTCTCAGCTGTGATTTCGATCGCATTAATCTATCCAACTCTTACGAAAACTTTTGGCTTAACAAATTTAGTTGGTATGAAGAAATATATTGTTGATTTATTATTCATTTCTATTGCAGTTTCGATTGGCACTTTTCCTTTTGTCGCATCTTATTATCAAAAATTTTCTTTCATAGCTTTGATTGCAAATTTGTTTATCATCCCACTGACAGGAATAATCCTTGGAGGAATAATTCTAAATTTATTAATACTTAACATTTTTCCATTCGTTTTTCCACTATATAAAGTTGCTTTGACTGAAGTTATCAATTTCAATTTCATGGTAGTAAAATTTTTTGCTAATCTTCCTTTCGCTTATACTTCCATTAAAAATTTTTCTACTGCAAATGCAATTGTTTATTTCTTAATGATTGGATTGATATTAATTTTTTTGAACAAAAATTTTAGACCGCTAACCAAAATTGTTATCGTTAGCTTACTTGTATTTAATTATTCATTTTACTTTAAAATTCTTAGCAACGATTTAATTAATTCAAACAATGGAAACTTGTTGCTTCTAAAATTAAATGGTGCAAATTCTATATTCATTGGTGATTTACATAATAATTTCATTAAGATATTTGGAAAGTCAAGTATTCAAAAGACAAATGAAGACATGAAAAAAATTGATAAAATACTCTGGTCACTTAACTATGAAAATGTGAAACTTGGAAGTATTACTACACCATCAATTTGGATTAATCACGATTTAAGAAATAGGTTGAATAAGACTTCTGTTTCACAGATTAGCGATGGAATTTGGATTTTCTCTGAGAAAAAATTTAACGATATAAATAAATTTATTGCACGTGATTCTGATTACATATTTTTGAAAAATTCTTATACGGAAGTTTTTAACTACAATGGATGGTTATTGATTGTCTCTCCCGTTGAATTTGAAAAAGTAAAAGCTAAGTTAGTCAGTCGAGTCAAAAATTTTATTTATGTGAAACCAGATTTAGATACAATTAGAGTGAACACTAATTCTAATAAAATTCAAACATTTTTATTCAATAACGATTTGATAAAAATATTCGAACTAAAAACTGATTCATTATCAGAGATAAGTTGGCGCAACAAATGATTGAAATAAACAATTTTAATACAAAAAGAATAACCGATTTTATCGCTTATTCAGTTTTATATTACTACGAAAATTTTAAAACGATTTTTTTCGAAATCACCTTAGTTAATTATTTAATTATGGGTTTTCTCTATTTAATATTTATCAGTTTGGGTGGGGAATTTAATCTGACTTTCTTTTTATCTAATGAAGGGAAAACATTTTTAATTTTAGTTGTGATTTCATTTTTAATAATCAACTACAACTTAATTTATAAATCTTTCCGTCTAATTTGTCTCAATAATCTTGAATTGAAAAACGCAAAAACTAAACTTAAAATTTTTCTCATTAGTTTTTTAAGAAATACACTTTTAATACTTACTATACTTGCTTTCTTCTTCGAGTCAAATTATTTGATGTTCGTTTTGGCTTTTATGATTGTAAATACAATTTCATACAGAATTATTTTTTATCAAAAGTATAATTCTTTTAATCTTACCAAACCAGAAATTTCGTTGAAAGAAATTCTATCACTCGATTTTGATGCAACTAAGTTAATAATTCTAAATCGCTTGTTGCTTTTATTCGTTCCAACGTTTCTTACGATTTCAATTTTTTTAGTAATAGATTTTTTTAGAATACTTTTAAGTGGAAAATTATTTTTCTTTGTTTACGATAGATTAACAGAGTTATTAATTTTTGGAATATTCGGATTGGTTATTTATTTATTGATTATTCCTTTTCAATTCATAAGTCTTATGATTTTTTACAATCACCATTATGAAAAAAATTTTGATAGGGGAATAAATTCAAATTTGAATACAAACCAAATTGAACAAAACCACTCTTAAAAATCTTTTCATCTAAAATTTCTACATCAGTTTAATAAGAAAAACAAATGATTTACTCACTAAACGACTTTTTACTTTTTTTATTAAGAAATACTTTGCGTGACATTTGATTTAAAACAAAAAAGCCATCCTAAAAAGGATGGCTTTAGTTTTGAAAATTACTGCTTATTATTTTTTCTTATCTTTTCTTACAAGAATATTATCAATCAAACCATATTCAAGAGCTTCTTCGGGACTGAAGAAACGGTCACGATCAGTATCTTTTTCAATTTGAAGAATATCTTTACCAGTATGATAAGCTAAAATTTCATTTAGTTTTTTTCTAAGCTTCAAAATCTCTTCAGCATGGATTGAAATATCTGTTGCCGTTCCACGAACTCCACCCCAAGGTTGATGAATCATAATTCTTGAATTTGGGAGAGCAGTGCGTTTCCCCTTTGTTCCACCGGCGAGTAGAACAGCTCCCATACTTGCTGCCATTCCTAAACAAATTGTTGCAACATCACATTTGACATATTGCATAGTATCGTAAATGGCAAGTCCTGCATAAACATCACCACCAGGAGTGTTAATGTACAAATTGATATCTTTATCAGGATCTTCAGATTCGAGGAAAATTAATTGGGCGATAACAAGACTCGCGATATGGTCATCAATTGGTGTAGAAATCATGACAATCCGTTCTCTCAACAATCGTGAAAAGATATCCATGCCTCGTTCACCGCGACCAGTCTGCTCAATCACATAAGGCACAAGTTGATTATAAATTTCTTTCTTATCCATAAAATCTCCTTTTTAGATATTTACTTTTTTAATGTTCACTTTTACTTTACTAAGTATGAAATTCATAAATTTTTCATTTTCCAATTCATCAAGCAATGCCGAGCGTCTTGAAGTCAAGAATCGTCTCATTTCTTCTTTATCTTTTTGATACTTCTCACTTAATTCTTCAGCATATTTCTCAATCTCTTCTGGAGTTAATCTAAGATTGTATTTAGAAATAATTTCCTGTTTAATTAAAAACCACTTTGTGTCTTCTTCAGCAATCTTGCTAATAGTTTCTAAACTGTTTTGGTCAAGATTATTAGCTTTAGTTTGTTTCTTTAAATAATCGATAAGATATTGTTTCTGTCTTTCAACTAAAGTTGGTGGAGGAGTAAAATCAAATTTTTTAACAAATGCATCTCTTATTGAGTCAACCAACTTATTTTTTGCATTTCTTTGATAGTACTTTAACTCATCTTCTGCCAGAGTTTTCTTCAATTCTTCCAAGGTTTGGATTTTGCCATTCGAGGATTTTTGTGCGAATTCATCGTTTAATTCAGGGAGAATGACTTTTTTAATTTCAATTATTTTGTAATGATAATTAGTTGACTTTTTCTCTTGATTTTCTTCTGAAGATGAGTTCTCAGCTGAAAGAGGAATGGAACTATCAAATTCATCATTTAAATTTTTTCCCAACAGAAGATTTGCAAATTCAGGATTTAAATTTTCATTTTTTAGATAGACTAAAATTTTCTCACTCGGTTTAGAAGTATCTTCACGGTCACTAACTTCGAGATTAACGATGTAATCCATGGACTCAACTTTTTCTGCAGGTTCTTCAGTTCGACTCATAAATCTTAAATACTCTAATGCTTTCTCTATGAATGTATCGGATAGTTCATATTCTTCTTGCTCAATTTCGATGTCTTCAAGATTTTCAATCTTAATTTCTGGAATTATTTCGAATTGAATTTGAAAATTAAGTCCACCTTCTTCAGTTAAATCCAAATGAGTGAGTTTTGGGATACCAATTACTTCAAGTCCTGTAGTTTGAATCTCATCCCAAAATTTATTCTCTGCAATTTTATCTAATTTATCGTAGAAGATTGCATCTCCATACATTTTTTTGATTAATGATATAGGAGCTTTACCTTTTCTAAAGCCAGGAAGTGAAATTTTTTTTGCCTCTTCTTTTAAAATTTCTTCAAAATAAGATTGAGTTTCTTCCTTTGGCATTTCAATTTTTATAGTTCGTTCGGAGTCGTTAATATTTTGAATTTCTACGCTCAATTTTGTTTCCTCAATTTTGTTAACGATTGGTTAAAAAGTGGTGCGGAAGGGGGGACTCGAACCCCCACGAGTTGCCTCACTAGATCCTAAGTCTAGCGCGTCTGCCAATTCCGCCACTTCCGCTCAAAAGCATTGCAAATTTATGAAAAATTAAACCCTTTAAAAAATTTGTGTTTATTTTACTTTATCATAAAAAAATTTTAGCAATATCATTTCGAAGTTTAACCAAGTTCAAATTTTCGAGCAATATTGATTTTATTAGTTCGTTAAAATTTAATTTAAGTTTAAACAGTTTTTACTCGTCTAAATTTTAATTCGTAGTTCATTTCATAAAGTTTCATTTATTATTTAATTAAAACCAAAATCGTCATTTTTCTCAATTCATCAATTATTTTTTTGATTTCATTGAAAAATATCTTTCCATAATTTTTAACCAAAATTTTTTGTTAGCTATTGAATTTTTAACTTTGAAAGTTAATTATCAATTGATTATGACAACAAATCAACATCAAAGAGAAACTACAACAATTTTAAGTTTCGTTGAAAAACCAATTCTGAATTGGTTAGCAAAAACATTACCAAATTTTGTAACCCCTGATGTTTTAACTTTTTTCGGTATGATTGGTTCTATATTGACAGGAGTAGGATATTCTTTAACAACATACAGTTCATACTACTTATGGCTGGCAAATTTTGGTTTACTCTTGAATTGGTTTGGTGATTCTTTGGATGGAACAGTTGCACGATTTCGTCACATTGAACGACCAAAGTATGGATTTTTTATTGATCATACGCTTGATTCAGTGAGTATGGTTTTGATTGGCATTGGTGTCGGATTATCTCCTTATGCTCGATTTGATTTTGTCTTACTTGCCCTTGTGGGATATTTGTTGATGTCTATTTTAGTTTATATTAAAACATTTGTTTATAATGTTTTCAAAATTTCATATTTCGGTTTTGGACCAACCGAAGCAAGACTTTTCATAGTTATAGTTAACATTCTTGTTTTCTACTTTGGAGTTGGTTCTTATAAGATTTTTAATTTCGATTTAACTTTTATTGATATTGCTGCAGTATTCTTTGCGATGGTTTTATTTCTCTTCTTTATAATTTCTGTTTTTCAAGAGGGAATGGAATTAAAAAGAGCTGACGAAGCATCACTTCAAATGAAAAAATAATTCTTGTATTTATAAAAGCTAAAATTTAAATTGTCTAACCAAAGTCAAACAAAAAGAGAGAGAGTATGGGTTCAACACAAGATTTTAGACCAGGATTAATAATTAGATTCAATAACGAACTTTATCAAATAGTAGAATTTCAACATGTAAATCCAGGAAACTGGCGTGCATTTGTAAGAACAAAACTAAAAAACATCAAAACTGGAAGAGTTATTGAGAACAGATTTAGAGCTGGTGAAAGCGTTGATATTGTACGAGTCGAAAGACATCAATTCCAATATCTTTACAAAGATGGTGATATGTTAGTATTAATGAACACAGAAAATTTTGATCAAATCAATGTTCCAGAAGAAATTCTCGGAGAGGGTACAAAATTCCTGAAAGAAGGAATCACAATAGATCTTTTAATGGATGGTTCTACAATTGTTTCTGCTGAGTTACCAATTTTTGTAGAGTTAGAAGTAACTCAAACCGAACCTGGTATCAAAGGTGATACCGCAACTGGTGGTTCGAAACCAGCAACACTTGAAACAGGAGCCGTAGTTAGTGTACCTTTGTTCATTGATGAAGGTGATATCATTAAAGTTGATACCAGAACAGGTGAATATGTTGAACGAGTTAAAGAGAGGTAAAAATGGACTTAAATTATCTTAAAAAACTTATCAAAATAGTAGACGAAAGTGGAGTGGATGAGGTTGAAATTGAAGAAGAAGGTTCAAAAATAAGAATTAAAAAATCTTCAAGTGGAAAGGAAAATCTTCAAACAGTATTTCCATACACAATACCACAGAATTTTCAAATTCCAATTCAACCACAGGTGATTCAACAGCAAGCATCAGTTGGTGCTGCATCAACTCAAGTAATTGAAGAGAAGAAAGTAACTGAAGAGAAGAAACCAGAAAAGAAATATCACGAGATAAAATCACCAATTGTTGGTACTTTTTATCGTGCGCCATCTCCCGATGCGGATCCATATGTCAAAGTGGGTGATGTTGTTAGTGTCGGGCAGGTTTTGTGTATTGTGGAAGCAATGAAGTTAATGAATGAAATTGAAAGTGATGTTAATGGTAAGATAGTTCAGATACTTGTAGAAAATGCACAGCCAGTGGAATATGGGCAAACTTTATTTTTAATTGAACCATTGTGAAATTTTTAACCAATCGGGAAGTAACAAGTGTTTAAAAAAGTTTTAGTTGCGAATCGTGGAGAAATCGCATTAAGGGTAATACGAGCTTGCAAAGAACTTGGAATTAAAACTGTTGCAATTTATTCTGAAGCAGATCGTGACTCACTCCATGTTCGATTTGCTGATGAAGCAGTTTGTATTGGTCCACCACCAAGCAAAGAAAGTTATCTAAACATTCCAAGAATTATTGCTGCTGCTGAAATTACAGGTGCAGATGCAATTCATCCAGGTTATGGTTTTTTATCTGAAAATGAAGACTTTGCTGAGATATGCGAATCATCAGGTATAAAATTTATTGGACCTTCAGCAGAAAGTATTCGTTTGATGGGAGATAAAGCAACAGCAAAAGATACAATGAAAAAAGCAGGTGTCCCAGTTGTGCCAGGCAGCGATGGTACAATTAGCGAACTAAATGAAGCAGTGCAGGTTGCGAAAAAAATTGGTTTTCCAGTTATCATTAAAGCAACTGCAGGTGGTGGTGGAAAGGGAATGAGAGTTGCAAAATCTGCTGAGGAATTTGAGAGATTGTTTGTTCTTGCAAGAAATGAAGCAGAAGCTGCTTTTGGCAATCCTGAAGTTTACATTGAAAAATATATTGAAGAACCACATCATGTTGAAATACAAGTTTTAGGTGATCAATATGGAAATGTGATTCATCTTGGTGAGAGGGATTGTTCAATTCAACGAAGGCATCAGAAATTAATTGAAGAATCACCATCACCGATTGTTGACGAAGAACTTCGTGAAGCTATGGGTGCAGCAGCTGTTGCAGGTGCAAAAAGTGTTAATTACGAAGGTGCTGGTACAATTGAATTTTTAGTTGATAACAAAAAGAATTTTTATTTCATGGAGATGAATACAAGAATTCAAGTAGAGCATCCTGTAACGGAAGAACTTTACGGTGTAGATTTGGTGAAAGAACAAATTAGAATTGCTGCTGGTGGAAGAGTAAAGAAGATTAAAATAAAACCAAAAAATTGGGTAATTGAATGTAGAATTAATGCAGAAGATCCAGAAAAAGATTTCAGACCATCGCCAGGAAAAATTACAGTATTTCATCAACCTGGTGGAATTGGAGTAAGAACAGATACTCATGTCTATGCGGGATATTCTGTCCCACCATATTATGACTCACTAATTGCAAAATTGATTGTGAAAGGTTCAGATAGATTAGATGCGATCAAAAAAATGGAAAGAGCTTTGGAAGAATTCATCATCGAAGGAGTTAAGACCACAATTCCATTTCACTTAAAAGTTATGCGTGATGAAAATTATAGAAATGGAAAATTTGATACTCATTTTCTCGAAAATTTTAATTATAAAAATTCGGAGGATAAATAAATGAATATTCCTGTTGAACTAAAGTATACCAAAGAACACGAATGGATTCGTGTTGAAGGTAATATCGGGATTGTCGGGATTACCGATTTTGCCCAGAGTGAACTTGGTGACATTGTTTTTGTTGATTTACATAAAAATAAAAAAGAAGTAAAACAGGGAGAGGTCTTTGGTACAATAGAAGCAGTTAAAACTGTATCTGACCTCTATGCACCAGTTTCGGGAAAAATAGTAGAGTTCAATTCAAAATTAGAATCAACTCCAGAAGTTGTTAATAAAGATCCTTACGGTGAAGGTTGGTTAATTAAAATTGAACTTTCTAATTCTGAAGAATTAAACTCTTTATTGGATGCCGAAGCTTACAAATCTCTCATTGGAAAATAGTTTTAATATTGAAGTTGTTAATAAATCTTAAGAGACGGAGTTATTCCGTCTCTTTATTTTTAAATAAATATTGCAAATATGAAAGTAGATAAGATAATTGTAGTTGATTTTGGTTCTCAATACACTCAATTGATTGTTCGTAAAATCAGAGAAAATAAAGTTTACTCTGTAATCAAATCGAATAATTTAAAGGTTGAAGAAATAATTGATGAAAAGCCGAAAGGAATAATTCTTTCAGGTGGACCTTCATCTGTTTATGATGAAAATTCTCCAAAGATAAGTCGAGAAATTTTTGAACTTGGAATTCCAATTCTTGGTATTTGTTATGGTTTTCAATTGACTTCATTCATGTTAGGAGGAGTGGTTGAAAAATCTTCGAAAAGGGAATTTGGTTCAGCAAATATTAAAATCATATATGAAGAAAAATTATTTAAAAACCTTCCATCAAGTTTTAGTGTGTGGATGAGTCATTCTGACAAAGTAACAAGGCTTCCAGAAAATTTTATATCACTTGCTTCGACTTCTAACACTGAATATGCAGCAGCTTGCCTTCCTGAAAAAAATATTTATGGAGTTCAATTTCATCCTGAAGTAGTTCACACTGAATTTGGAAATGAAATTTTAAAAAATTTTTTATTTGAAATTTGTAATTGTTCGCAAAATTGGGAAATGTCGAATTTCATCATTGATAAAATCATTGAAATAAAATCATTAGTTGGAAGAGAAAAAGTTGTATGTGCTTTAAGTGGAGGTGTAGACTCAACAGTTGCTGCGGTTTTAGTTCAAAAAGCAATTGGGAATGATTTACACTGTATTCATGTGAACACGGGATTGATGCGAAAAAATGAAAGCGAAGAAGTAATTGAATTCTTCAAAAAGAATTTGAATTTGAATTTACATTATGTTGATGCATCTGAATTATTTCTTGAAAGATTAAAAGGTATTACTGATCCTGAAGAAAAACGCAAAATAATAGGTAGGACATTTATTCATGTATTTCAAGATGAAGTAAAAAGAATTGGTGATGTAAAATTTTTAGTTCAAGGTACTCTTTATCCCGATGTAGTTGAGTCTGGAGCGTTTTCAAAAAATTCAAGTGTAATCAAAACTCATCACAATGTTGGTGGTTTGCCTAAAGATTTGAATTTCATCTTAATTGAACCATTAAAAGAGCTTTTCAAAGATGAAGTGAGAGAACTTGGTAAGGAATTGAAAATTCCAGAAAGTTTTTTGATGCGTCACCCATTCCCTGGACCAGGTTTAGCTGTTCGAATAATTGGTGAAGTAACAAAAGATAAGCTTGATATACTTCGTGAAGCTGATTTTATTTTCATTGATGAGCTTAAGAAGAATAATTTGTACGATAAAGTTTGGCAAGCATTTGCCGTTTTGCTTCCAGTTAAAAGTGTGGGTGTGATGGGCGATGAACGAAGTTATGAATTCACAATTGTTCTGCGTGCTGTTACAAGTTTAGATGGAATGACAGCTGATTGGGCAAAATTGGATTATGAATTCTTAAATCTTGTTTCTAACAGAATCATTAACGAAATTAAAGGTGTTAATAGAGTTGTTTATGACATTACTTCAAAACCACCAGCGACTATTGAATGGGAGTAAGTTTTTTCTAATCTTCTTATCAATTTTTTCTCAAAGTTTACTTGCACAGAATTTGAAAGATTTTGAAAATGGTATTGAGAGTTTTAATAATAAAAATTATCCCCAAGCAATTTTATATTTACAAAAATTTATCCAGAAACCTTCAGCAAACTCAGAAACAGCAACTCTCCTTTTAATTCTTAGTTACTTCTATTCGCAAGATTATCTAAACGCAAAAAATTTGATTCAAAAATTTGAAAGTGATTATCCGAATTCACATTCATTGCAAGCAGTTTTAGAAACAAAGATTTCTATTGCGGTTTTCGAACAAGATTTTGAAAGCATAAAATCGTCGCTTATATCTTTAAATAAACTGAATATTGGTCGAGATAAATTACAAGAATACATTAATCTTTTCAGAAAGATTTTTTCTTTTGCTAAGGATGATAAAATTTTTGAAATAGGTACTTTTTTATCAAATCCTGTGTTAAGATTTGCTTATTTGAGAGTTTATTTTGAATCAATTATTACGAATAAAAATACAACTCAAATTAAAAATGTCTATCGAGAACTTTATCAATTAGGAAGCCGAAATGGTTTTCTAAATACAAACAAAATTGGTGTTTTGATACCTTCTAATTTTCAATCAAACTCTCCAGAAAGTATAATCATAGAAGGATTGAAATTTGCAATTCACAAATTCAATGAAGAAAATGACAAAAATTTGGAATTAAAAATTTTCAAGGGCGATAAAAAACAACTTGAAAAATCACTCATTGAATTAGCAAAAAATCCAGAAGTTATATGCGTTATTGGTCCATTATATTCTGACCAATTCAGACAACTTTCAATATTAGCAGATAAATTATGTATTCCCTTCATAAGTCCAACAGCAACAGCAACAGACATCTCAATCAAATCAAAATACATATTTCAATTCAATCCTACGCTTGATGTTCGAGGCTACGCTATGTCTGCTTATGCAATCGATAAATTGAAACTTAAACGATTTGCAATTTTGAATTCTGAAGAGCAAAATTTTAAAGCAATTGGGAAAGTAATTAAAGATAAAATCATCAATTCAAAATGTGAGTTAATTGCAGAGGTTAATTGGAAAGAAGATAAAAATAATTTGGTCAATAAAATTAGAGAAATAAGAAAAGCAGGACTGAATAAAGATTTAGTAATTCGTTTTAATTCATTAATGGATTTCGAAACTGAACAGAAATTAATTTCCTATGGATTAACTCAAGCTGGAATAGATTCGTTTAAGAGTCAAGAGGCAGAAGTAAGTATTTTTGAAATATTTGGAAGAGATGCAGAAAAAATTTGTCAATTAAATCGAATTCATTACTATAAGCGAACTAAATCGGTGTTGAATGATTTTAGCGTTCCTGTTTACACAATTGATGCAGTCTTTATTCCAATCTCAAACAACAATTTAATTTCAGAAATTGTGAATGAAATCAACAGACAAAACATCATAACTCAAATCATTGGCAATGATATTTGGAATTCAAAAGATGATTTGAACAAAGCATATCCAGCATCAAACGGTGTTGTCTTCACATCAGATTTTTATTTGGACACAGATGATGAAACAGTCAAAGCATTATCAACTGAAATATATGAATACACTGGAATACAACTGAGCAGAACATTCTTCTATGGCTTTGAAACAGGAAATAAAATTTTAGTCAACTGGTTTGATGGAATAAATCGAGAAAATTTTTATGATGTGTTAGTAAGTGATGTAGATTATGAAGGAATTGGTTCAGAAATCATTCTTAACAAAAATGGAGTTAACTCAGCAGTTTACATTCTTGAATATAGAAACAGGAAAATCAGAAAGATTGATAAAATAATTACGAATTAAGTTTGGAGGGCAAAATTAAAGTCAAAGATTTACCACTTGATGATAGACCAAGAGAAAAACTCGAGCTTAGAGGTCCTCGAGCTTTAACTGATGCAGAATTACTTGCAATAATTCTTCGGACAGGAAAGAAGAGTAAATCGGCACTTGAAGTAGCTGCAGAAATTATCAACGAATACAAAAGTTTGAGAGAATTAGCGAAAAGAAATCATCATGAAATCTTAGAAGCATTCAAAGGTGAGGGCATTGGAAAAACGAAAGCTATAACTCTACTTGCAGCTATAGAACTTGGAAGAAGAACAACTCAACTTGATATAAATAACGAAGAAATTCAAGTTACTGAACCACGAGTAATTTTCGATTTAATGAATCCAAAACTATCTCATCTTACAGTTGAAGAATTTCATATTGTTCTCCTAAATCGAAAAAATGTAATCCTTAAAACTGAACTTGTAACTCGTGGAACACTTGATTCGAGTTTAGTTTCACCACGAGAAGTATTCAAAATTGCAATTGATAATAGAGCTTCGAGTATTATTTTGGTTCATAATCATCCGAGTGGAAATCTTGAACCAAGTCGAGAAGATATTAAAGTGACCGAACAATTTTTTGAAGCAGGTAAAATTCTTGAAATTCCAGTTCTTGATCATATCATAATCGCAAATAATTATTATACAAGTTTTTTAGAGAGAAATTTGGTTTTTAAGTGAAGAATTTGAACATGACTAAATCTGTTTATACACTGACTTTGAGTTTAATAATTTTTGTAATTTTCAATTGCTCACCTTATGCATCTGAAGAAGAAATTCAGCAATTAAAAGAAAAGCGAAATCAAATCAGAATTCTTGAGAAAGAAGTCAAGGAATTGAAGCAAAAACAACTTGAATTAATGAAAGAAAAATTTACTCTTCTTCGAGAAATTGAAAATTGTAAAAAAGAATCGAAACAGATAGATACTACAAGTTACTCGCAATGAAAAGTAAATTCAGATCCAGAATTAATTTTGTCGTTTTAATTATTATCTTTTTTTTATCTCTATATGAAATATCTTGGTCTCAGGAAATTAAACTCAAAAAAAGTGAGTGGAAGGAGACTATTGAAAATTTAAGATTAAGAGAGCAGAGCTTGATTAGGGAAAAGGAATATCTTGAAAAATTCATTTTAGAAAACAAAAATTTGGATTCCCTTTATAAGTTATTGGAAGAATGTAAGAGGGATACATCGAGGAAAGAAATGAATGATACAATAGGTTACAAATTGAAAAAACTTAATGGAAATTTATCAAATATTGAAGGTAGGAGGGTCGGAAATATTTTTTGGAATGATTAACTTGCATCTGAAAAGTTAGATTATTCAAACTGAACTTAATCAATCTTTTTTAGTTAAATTACAAAAACAAAAGGAGCTGAGCCAAAAGTTGAGAATGAAAATAAATCAGATTCGAAATTTTAAGTTGCCCCATAAATTATTAGTGGGGTTTTTTTGTATTAATAAAGAATGGAGGATGATGGAAAAGTGACAGCAATTGAGAAAAAAATTAAGCTAACCAATGTTGACATGATGACTCTACTGGGAGTCAACGATCAAAATATTTCTTTAATCGAATCTTATTTCACAACCACAATTTCAGTTAGAGGTGAAAACATTTTGTTAAAAGGTACACCTGAAGAAATTGAAATTTTAGAGAAAGTATTCAACGAACTGGCATTTCTTGTCAATAAAAATCGACAGTTAACTCAACAAGATATAGAGCTTGTAATTCAACTTGCTAAGAATGGTAAAGAAGTAGTTTCAGACAATGACATTGATTCGGCTGTACTTTTCACTAAAAATGATGTGATTAAAGCAAAAACACCAGGTCAATTTGAATTCATAAAAGTTGCACGAAAGAACGATATAGTTTTTGCAATTGGTCCTGCAGGAACAGGCAAAACATATCTTTCTGTTGCTTTAGCAGTTGCTGCCTTTAAAAATCATTTGGTTAACAAAATAGTTTTATGCAGACCAGCAGTCGAAGCAGGAGAAAGTCTTGGTTTTTTGCCAGGAGATTTTCGAGAAAAAATTGATCCATATCTTCGCCCACTTTACGATGCACTTGAAGATATGATGCCATATGAAAAATTAAAATACTATCTCGAAAGAAATCAAATTGAGATTGTTCCACTTGCTTATATGCGTGGTCGTACTCTTAACAATTCATTTGTGATTTTAGACGAAGCTCAAAACGCTACAGCTTTGCAAATGAAAATGTTCTTAACTCGACTTGGTGCAAATTCGAAAGCAATCATCACTGGAGATGTTACTCAAATCGATTTGCCGAATAAGAAAGACAGTGGTTTGGTTCAGGCGCAGTCTATTTTAGCTGGAATTGATGGAGTTGCATTTGTTTATTTCACTAAACAAGATGTGGTGCGACATAAATTAGTAAAAGATATTCTTAACGCTTATGAAAAATATCATAACGGTAATCTGGAAAACCAAAATTCGGAGGATAAAAAGTGAAATTTCTGAACATTTTTCTTCTTTCAACACTCTTGATGTTCAACATTTCTATTGCTCAAGAAGATTACTCAGAAGAAACGGCTGATACTGTTGAAGTTTACTTAATTGATAATTACATAAAAAGCGAAACTGATCGAACTTTAATTTTGAGTTGGATGACTAATGTTCCTGTGAAGTCAAAAGTAGAAATCTTAAACATTGGTGAATTCGCTGTTAGTGATACTTTAGCTGATTTTCATCAAGCAAAAATTGATTTGAATAATTTCAACTTCACAAAGGAAGAAAATTATTTCAGAATTATTTCTGAACTTGAAGATGGAACTAAATTTTTAAGTGATAACTATTCTTTTACAATTCCTCTCGAATCAACTTCAAAAATAGAAACTAAACAAACAAGCACTTCGAGTTCATACTACATGTATAACTTTTTAATGGGAATTTCACTTTGGTTGCTTCCATCACCAGGAGTTGCATTTGAAAATAATTCAGCAAGATTTGCAATCATAAAAGACTTACCAATCATAAGTATAGGTTCATCATCTGCTTACAAAACTTTTCCTTATGTTTATTTCTATGGTGGTTATTCTCACATAGTTGATGGACAGTTGAAAAATTCTTTCAGAGTTGGTGGTAAATACCTTTATGAAATTAATCAGCTTAAGCATTTTGTAAGTCTTGGATTTGGTGGAATGACAAACTTCAAAGGAAATTATGCTTTATATGGCGATATCGGATTTAGTTTTCTTAAAATCTTAAATACATTCGAATTGTTTTCATCTTATTCATATAACTACATTCCTAATACGAAAAATAAATTTCATTTAATAACACTTGGATTATTCACATCATCATTCTCAATAAATTTGAATTACTAAAATGAAGATAGAACAATTAACAATTGCTGATTTACCAGAAGCGGCTAAATTTTGTCGAATTAATATGAAATTCGATATCATGCCAGATTTTCTTTTCAAAGAAAAGACTTTTGATGATCCTGATTTCAATCCTGAACTCGCTTTGGTTGCAAGAAATGAAAATGAAATTATTGGTTTGATGGTTGGCGTGATTAGAACTCACAAAAAACTTGGAAAGATTGGTTATATAAAATTGATGGCTGTTAAATCTTCAGAACGACGCAAAGGAATTGCATCTCAACTTTATGAAATTATTCATGAAAAATTTGTCAAAGAAGGTTGTGAGCGAGAAAGAATTTATGAATCACACCCAAATTATTTTCAACCTGGAATTGACCCGCTTTACACCGAAGCAATTTGTTTTGTTGAGAGAAAGGGATTCAAAAAGTTTAACGATACTGCAAATATGATTTGCAGTCTTGTAGATAAAAACTTCGATACATCAAAAGATGAAGAAAGACTTTTGAGCGATGGCATAATCATTAAAAGAGCAGACAAAGATGATTACGATAAAACGATGAAATTTATTCTAAATGAATTCGAATTGTGGGAAGATGAAGTCAAATTTGCTTTCAAGAACAATCCAATATCACTTCACATTGCAATTTATAATGATGAAGTTGTTGGTTTCTCTGCTTACGATACAAACAATTTGAATACTGGTTGGTTCGGTCCAATGGGAACAAGTCCAAAGATGCGAGGCAAAAATATCGGTGGTGTTTTATTAAAAAGATGTTTGAAAGATCAACAATCACAAGGACACCCATTTGCAATTATTCCGTGGGTAGGACCAATCCCGTTTTATTCGCATCATTGTGGTGCAAAAGTTCAGAGAGTCTTTTGGAGATATGAAAAACTTATTTAGTTGAATATGACTTAGTTGATTCTTTCAAAAAAATTATTGTGTTTATTCAATTTTATTTATGTGAAATTTAATTTAAGTGGATAGTGAATTTTTAAATTGATTTGGAAATTTTTATAAAGTTTAATTTGAAAATCATTTTAGAAAAAATAAAAAAGGACAAGTAAAACTTGTCCTTTTTTTATAAACACAATACAATATAGCAGTTATAAAAGAAATTAGATGTTTGGTCTTGAAATAATGTTGTAATTAAAATTATTCCAAAAAATCTTACTCTTTTGCTTCATTTTTTAAGCTCGAAAATTCAAAGTACTTCAATTATCAATTCAAAAGTAAGATTGAGTTTTTGGAGCGAATTGTTTCGGTTCGTTTAAAGATTTTTGGATTTCCTTTTTGTTGCATATCTACTACAACTTCAAAAGTTACATCAGCAGTGGATGAACGAAAACATTTTTTATCCAAATCAAAATATGATTTGCTTATACCAGAAACTTTAGGTTTGTGGAACTTGTAATTAACATTCCCTTCAGAGTAATCTTGTTTACCTTTTGAATTGACTTTAAGAGTACCTTCGATTTCAACAAGACGATTTCCGTTTGACTCAAAAATCTTTGTTACTTTATAAGTTGCAGTGTTTTCGATTTCAAAAACTGAAAGTTGAGTTGGATACGATTGAGTCCAAACTGAATCCACATTTAATTTTTTATCGGTAACGGTTCTGAAAATTTGTTGGATTAATGGTCTAAGTAATCCTTGGGAAACATCATTGGTTATTTGAAATCTTTCTTCGGTTGATGGTTTGCGAGGTGCATCGGAAATAAGTTTATCAATTATTGAATCAGTTCGGAAGATATCTAAAATATCTCCAGTTGGTGAAATTCTTGCAGAGAAATTTGCCTTTGCAATGACATCAAAAGTTTTGGTTTGTAACTTTTTTACACTATCTGTTGGTGGATTATCAGAATTGTAAGTCAAACTTTCTCCAGTTGAAGATTTTAAGTTTGCAACAACTTTATCAACATTGAAATCAACAGTCAAATTTCCATTTGATTCTTTTTCTTTAACCGATGCTGTTACATAGTAATCAACATTTTGTTCTACATAACCCGAAACAAGTGAATCGAGTTGCAAAGTTTGAGTACTTTTTTGATAAGTGGTGAGTTTAAATTTAAGAGTTGTGTTTTTGTTCAAGTCATAAGTAATTGAAATGTTTTCTTGAACCTTAATTGGTTTGATGTTAGTAGTATCAATTGATTTGGTTTCACTAACTGGTTCTTTTGTTTCGGTTTCTTTTTTGCATCCAAATGCAAAAAGTGAAATTACTACTACGAATGTGATTAGTTTTTTCATAAGTCCTCTCATTTATATAAAAGATATTTTGTTCTTAATTTTTTGAATTGGTTTAATTCTTTCTCATAATACTTTACTATTTTTCTATAATCAACTGCTCTTTCTAACATATCAGTTATCTTATCATCTCCTAACAATCTATTCATACGAGCTTTGTTAATCTCAAAATCTTTCGGATAAAGTTTTTTAAGTAACGATACTAATGCAATTCCAAATTGAACTGGATAAAAATATTGAGTTGCTTCAACTTGTATTTTTACTCCATTACAAGATTGATTATTGAATTTCGGATTTTTTGCCATTCCTTCAATTTCAATTGGAGTAAAGCTGATTGGTGAAAAATTAAGTGAAGTGAAATTTAATTTTTCTAATTCACGAATTAATTCATCACTGTTTATGAATGGTGCACCAATAACTTGAAATGGTCTACTTGTACCTCTTCCTTCAGAAACATTTGTAGCTTCAATCAAACATATTCCTGGATAAAGTATAGCTGACCAAAAATTAACAATGTTTGGTGATGGACTAATCCAATCCAAACCTGTTTCTGGGAAAATCATATTTCGAGACCATCCATCCATTGTCAGAATAGTTAGCTTTACTTCTTTGTTTAACTTTTGTTTTATCAAATCCTTGAAATACAAAGCAAGTTCACCAATAGTCATTCCATGTTGAATTGGAAGAGGTGCAATTCCAACGAATGATTGAAAATCCTTTTTCAAAATAGGTCCATCAACAATTTCCCCACCGATTGGATTAGGACGGTCACATACAACAAATTCAATATCATTCTCAGCTGCAGCTTCGAGACATAAATATAAAGTTGAAATGTATGTGTAAAATCTTGCACCAACATCTTGAATATCAAAAATCAAAACCTGAATATCTTTTAAAATTTCAGGAGTAGGTTTATTTGTTTTACCATAAAGGGAATAAATTGTGATGCCAGTTTTTTCGTCTTTCGTATTGTCAATTTTAATTCCATCTGGTGCATTTCCACGGAAACCATGTTCAGGACCAAAGACAGCTACTATTTCTACTTTATTCGTTTCATGTAAGTAATCAACCAGATGTTGCTTACGGTCATAGAGAATGCTTGTGTGATTTGCAATTATTCCAATCTTTTTCCCTTCGATGAGATGAAAATAATCGTTGATTAATTTTTCATTGCCCAGTTTAACTTTACCAAATGTATTAATATGAAGTACGATTAAAACAATTATAGAAAGTTTGAGCGATAAATTTTTCATCGTTCTTTGGACCAGTTAATAAAAATTTTCCAAGCAGCTATTGTCATTCCATCCCAAATTATGTTTTCAGTTATTAATTTTTCGATTTCTTCTTCGGTTAAGAAATGAATGAGAAACTCTTCAGTTTCATCAGGTTGAGTGATTTTTTTGAAAAGATTATCTGTAAAATAGATGTGACAAATTTCATCTGCCACGCCATTGTAAGGAGAAAAGAAACCGATTTTGGTTAAGCTATCTGTACCAAAACCGGTTTCTTCCTCAAGTTCTTTTTTTGCATTGGAAATTTCGTCAAGACCTTTTTCTATTGAACCACAGGGAAATTCAATACTTGTAGTTTGATGAAGATAACGAAATTGTTCTACAAGAATAAATTTATCTCTAAGTTTTGGAATTATGAGTGTCGAACCTTCTGTATGAACATAATGATATTCACCAATCTTTCCATCACCAAAATCAAAAGTATCGAGCAAGTAAGACCAATATTTGTTATCAAAAATTTTTATTGACGAAATTTTCTTCCAATGCTTTAACAAGGTTAACCTAAAAGTTCGTGTCTCGAGAAAAAGTGATTTATTTCTTTAATTGCATTTTCTGGTGAATCACTTCCATGGACAATATTTTCTTGAACAGAAGTTGCGTAAAGTTTTCTAATTGTTCCTTCTTCAGCTTTAGCTGGATCTGTTGCACCGATTAATTTTCGGAAATCTTCCACAGCATTTTCTTTTTCTAAAACCATCGGTACACAAAAACCTGAAGTCATGTATTCAATTAAATCATTGAAAAATGGTCTTTCTTTGTGTACTTCATAAAATCCTTTCGCACTTTCTTTCGAAAGTCGAATCATTTTCATTGCAACAATTTTGAACCCAGCTGCTTCAATTTTCTCAATAACTTTACCAATTAAGTTTCTTTGAACACAATCTGGTTTAAGAATGGCTAATGTTCTTTCCAATTTTCACTCCTCACTTTTTTGTTTTTGATTTACTGTTAGTTTTTTTTAATGATTTCTTTTGTGATTTAGACACAGTTTTAGTCTTAAGAGTTTTTGCCTTTTCTTTTGACTTAATTTTTTCTAAAACTTTTTTAACTGTAATACCAATTTCAGCAGGACTTTCAACTACATATATTCCAGCTTTTCGCATAGCTTCCATTTTTTCAGCAGCAGTACCTTTACCACCAGAGATAATTGCGCCAGCATGTCCCATTCTTCTTCCAGGTGGTGCAGTTCTTCCTGCGATAAATCCAATCACAGGTTTCTTTACATATTTTTTAATGTAAGCAGCAGCTTCTTCTTCGGCGGTTCCACCAATTTCACCAATCATCACAATTGCTTCAGTGTTTTTGTCTTCATTAAATAATTTTATGATATCAGTAAATCTTGAGCCAATTACAGGGTCACCACCAATTCCAACACAAGTTGATTGTCCAATTCCTAAATCAGTTAATTGTTTGACAGCTTCGTAAGTCAAGGTTCCACTTCGGGAGACAATTCCAACTTTACCTTTTTTATGTATGAAACCAGGCATTATTCCAACTTTACATTCACCAGGTGAAATTACTCCTGGACAATTTGGACCAATTAAGCGAACATCCATGTCTTTAATTACATCGTAAACTTTTATCATATCTTTTGCAGGAATTCCCTCTGTAATACAAACAATAACTTTAATTCCAGCAAAAGCAGCTTCCAGAATTGCATCAGGAGCAAATTGTGGTGGAACAAAAATTACTGAAGTATCTGCTTTAGTTTGTTTAACTGCTTCTTCAACAGTATTAAAAATTGGAACACCATTGAAATTCTGTCCACCTTTACCAGGGACTACGCCAGCAACCACATTCGTTCCATACTCTATCATTTGTTGAGTATGAAACGAGCCTTCACTTCCAGTAATTCCCTGGACAAGAACTCGTGATTTTTTATTTACTAAAATGCTCATAGATATTTCCTTCTATTAATTCGAATTAAATTTTTTTTCGATGAAATAACTCATTTTTAATAAAATATCTTCTCTGAAAAAGTTTGACATAAATTGAATGCCAATTGGAAGATTTTTGGAATCAAAACCAATAGGAATACTGATGGCAGGAATACCAGCCAAATTTGCAGAAGTTGTATAAATATCACTTAAATACATAGCAAGAGGATTATCAGTTTTTTCACCAATTTTGAATGCAGTAGTTGGAGTAGTTGGTGAAATGATTACATCAATTTCGTTGAATGCTTTAATAAAATCATTTTGGATTAATCGTCTAACTTTTTGTGCTTTAAGATAGTATGCATCATAATAACCTGCAGAGAGAACAAAGGTGCCGAGCATAATTCGTCTCTTAACTTCAGTTCCGAAATATTCATCACGAGTTTTAGTGTATAAGTCTTTGATAGATAATGGTTCGTGAACTCTACTTCCATACTTCACACCATCGTAACGAGAGAGATTTGATGATGCTTCGGCTGTTGTTAGTAAATAGTAATCAGCAATTGAGTATTCAAGATATGGTAATGAGATTTCCTTAACCTCAAAAGAATTTGATTTCAAGAATTCAATGACATCAAAAATTTTTGATTTAATTTCTTCGTCTAATCCTTCGTTAAAAAATTCTTTCGGAATACCAAATTTCAATTTCACTGGTGTTTCTTTAATCAATTCTGAATATTTGGGAATAGGTTGATTAGAACTTGTACTATCATTTTCATCATAACCTGAGATAACTTCTAAAATTCTTGCGGTTGTTTCAGTATCTTTTGCGATTGGACCAATGCAATCGAATGAAGATGCAAAAGCAACAAGACCAAATCGGGAAACTCTACCATAAGTTGGTTTCAAACCATAAACACCGCAAAATGCTGCGGGTTGTCTAATTGAACCACCAGTATCAGAACCTAATGCTGCATCACACATGTTTGCAGCAACTGCCACTGCTGAACCTCCACTGGAACCACCTGGAACTCGCTCTTCGTCAAATGGATTTTTTACAACACCAAAAGCGGAATTTTCATTTGAAGAGCCCATTGCAAATTCATCAAGGTTCGTTTTGCCTATTATAATTGCATCTTCGTTTAACAGTTTTTCAACTGCAGTGGCATTGTACAAAGAAATAAAATTCTCCAATATTTTAGATGCGCAGGTTAGTCTTTTACCTTTGATTGAAATATTATCTTTAACAGCAATAATAAGTCCTGCTAATTTGCCTGTAGGTTCGCCAATCTGGAATTTTTTATCTAATTCATGTGCTTTTTGAAGTGCTTCATCAGTAAAGATTTCCAGAAAAGCGTTGAGATGTTTTTTCTCGCTAATTGTTTGTAGGTAGCTTTCAACTTTTTTGGTTATCACACTCAATCCGCAGCAATAAATTAATTCTGTTTGGATTCGTCTTTTTTCGATTCAATCTTATCAGGTTCTTGCTTAATTTCTTCTTCAACATCTCGCATTGCTTTTTTGAATTCCCGAATTCCTTTTCCAAGACCTTGTGCAAGTTCTGGAATTTTCTTTGCACCAAAAAGAATTAAAACGACAAGTAAGATTAGAATTATTTCGCCTGTGCCTAAACTTCCAAACATGTTTTAGCTCCTTTAATTATTTAAAATTGATTGAAAAATTTTTATTCCGTCAGTATTTCCTAAAATTTCTTCTCCAGCTCTTTCTGGATGTGGCATTAATCCAAATACATTTCCTTCGACATTACAAATACCTGCAATGTTATCTACTGAACCATTTGGATTTGCATCTTGAGTAATGTTACCATTTTCATCGCAGTATTTCAAAACAACTTGATTATTATCGTAGAGCTTTTTCAGACCATCTTCATCAATGAAATAATTTCCCTCACCATGTGCTATAGGCAATGAAATCACTTCTGCTTGAGAGTATCTATTTGTAAATCGAGTTTTGTTGTTCACAACTTTCAAAGATTGATTAAAGCATTCGAACTTTAGGGAAAGATTTTTTGTCAAAACACCAGGCAATAAATCACATTCGCAAAGAATTTGAAAACCGTTGCAAATACCGATAACAATTCCACCTTTGTTTGCAAAAGCAATTACTTCTTTCATGATAGGTGAAAATTTTGCAATTGCTCCAGTTCGTAAGTAATCACCATAAGAAAATCCACCTGGCAAGATTATCACATCACAATTCTGTAATGAACTTTCTTTGTGAAATAAAAATGTTGTCTCTACCCCAAGTACAAATTTTAACAAATAATAAGTATCGTAATCACAA
>JAOAHM010000043.1 GCA_026415235.1 Ignavibacteria bacterium
TAAATACTTGATTGACCAATCAGAAGATTTGAAATAAAAAATAAGGAGACTAAGTAAAGAAATAGTTTGTTCATGATTAATCCATCATTTTAACATTGTTACTAAATCAAAGTAAGATTGTTGCCCTTGAAAAACAAAAAAGATAATGATTGTATTAGTGAAGATTAATTTTCGATCAGGAAATGATTTGGAATTCATATTAATAAATTGTTTTAGCATTGCTTGCCTCGAACGAAAAATTTTGTATGAGATATTTTTCAACCGCAGAGTTCGCAGAGGTTATCGCATAAACCGCAGAGATAAGAATGTAGGGGTAGGACTTGCTTCGCCCGCACAATATAAGACTATCTTTCCTGCGCAAGCCTCTTACTTTCGTCATTCCTGCGCAAGCAGGAATCTATTTTTCAACGCACTCTTTTGGATACCTGCTTCCGCAGGTATGACATTAACAACACATTGTCTTTCCTGCGGAGGCATGAGACTTTTTTCTGATGTTTTTTTGATACATGTTTGCACAGGTATGACAAATTGAAATGAACAACTCACAAAAAATTTATTCGATGAAAGCAAATTGAAATTAATCTGAAGCATTTTCGTAAATCTGAAAAGCGGACAGGGCGAGCCCTGTCCCTACAATCAATTAACAAAATGTAGGGGCGAGGCTTGCCTCGACCGATGTTTTTATTGAGTAAAATTTTTCACCGCAGAGTTCGCAGAGATTATCGCAGAGAACCGCAGAGAATAAAAATGTAGCGTCGGGGCTTGCCCCGACCGATAAAATTTCTAATGAATCAAAAATGTTTGAAATCATTTATGATATTTTTTTATCAAACAAAAAATTATTACAAAAATTTCAGGTCACTCCTAACGGAGTTCTTTTTGATTTTGGAATTTTCTTCTCTACAAATAGTCCGCACCGATGGTGCTTAATCATCTAAAATCATAATTATTTTTTTTCAATTACATTATCCTGTTCTTACTGTGGAGGAAGGAAACTATTTTCTGAAATTTTTTCTGGATACCTGTTTGCACAGGTTTGACAATTTAGTTGTAGGGGCGAGGCTTGCCTCGACCGCTCTTCACCCAAAAAAATAAAATCAATCAAAGAACAAATCGAAATTCATCAAAAACATTTTTGTAAATCTGAAAAATGAACAGAGCGAGTCCTTTCACTACAAAAATTCAAATTACATTCAATGAAAAATTTTTATTTAAACGAAAAAGCCCCGAGATTTTTCGGGGCTGAGACTTAAATATAAACCAAATCATTTTTTACGCGTTGTCTTCTTTGTTGATTTCTTAGTTGACTTCGTCTTAGAACTCTTTGTCTTCTTCGTAACGACCGATTTCTTTGCTAATTTAACTGACTTCGATTTTTTTGCTACTCGAACTTTAGCTTGTTTAGTGGATTTCTTTGCAGAGACTTTTGCCTTCGATTTTGATTTCGTTTTTGGCTTGGCAACTTTCTTCTTTCGAACAGTTTTCTTTTTCTCAACTTGTGGAAGTACTTCTTCTGATTTCCTTTCTTCAACTATTGCTTCTTTATGAAATTGTTGAGCAACTAAGTTTAATGCACTTCCTGCTTTGAACCACTCAATTTGATTTTCATTATATGAATGATTGAGCCATATTTCATCAGTCGTTCCATCCGAATGTTTAACAATCATCTTGAGTGGTTTATTTGGAGCCATTTCATTTAATCCAACAATGCTAACTCTATCATCTTCTCTTATTTTATCATAATCTTCTGGATTAGCAAAAGTAAGAGCAAGAATTCCCTGTTTCTTCAAATTAGTTTCATGAATTCGAGCAAACGATTTTACAATAATTGCTTTTCCACCTAAGTATCTTGGTTCCATCGCAGCATGTTCACGGGAAGAACCTTCACCATAATTTTCATCACCAATCACAACCCAACCAATTCCATTTTTCTTGTATTCACGAGCAACTTCCGAAACATTTTTGTATTCACCAGTGAAAAGATTTTTTGTTTTACCTGCTTCGTTTGTGAAGTAATTCACTGCACCTAAGAACATGTTATCTGAAATTTTATCGAGATGACCTCGATATTTTAACCATGGTCCTGCTGGCGAAATATGATCTGTCGTACATTTTCCTTTCACTTTAATCAAAACGGGCAAGTCAATGAAATCATTTCCATTCCATTTTTCAAAAGGACTAAGTGCTTGAAGTCGTTCACTATCTTCTTTAATTATCACTTGAATATCTGAACCATCCTCTGCTGGTGGAATATATCCTTTCTCATCAACCACAAATCCATTTTGCGGTAATTCAATTCCTTCTGGTGGATCTAATTTTACTTCTTCACCTGCTTCATTAATCAAAGTATCTGTCAATGGATTGAAAGTTAATTTTCCAGCAATTGCAAGAGCAGTTGTAATTTCTGGACTTGCAACAAAAGCTAAAGTCTCAGGATTACCATCATTTCTTTTTGCAAAATTTCTATTGAATGAAGTTACAATAGTATTTCTTTCGCCAATTTTAATATCCATTCTTTTCCACATTCCAATGCACGGACCGCATGCATTTGCAAGAACAACTCCACCCAAATCGGTCAATGTTTTTAGTTGACCATCACGCTCAATTGTTGCACGAATTTGTTCGGAACCAGGAGTAATGGTGAATTGAGTTTTAGCTTTCAATCCTTTTTGAAGTGCTTGTTTTGCAACAGATGCAGCTCGTTCTATATCTTCATAACTTGAGTTTGTGCAACTTCCAATCAATGCAGCGGAAATTTTTTCAGGATAATTATTTTGTTCAACTGCTTCTTTCATTTTCGAGATGGGCCAGGCTAAATCGGGAGTAAATGGTCCATTCAAATGTGGTTCAAGTTCAGATAAATTTATTTCAATTACTTGGTCGAAGAATTTTTCTGGTTCGAGTTCAACTTCAGGGTCAGCAGCTAAATAATTTGAAGCGGAATATGCGAGTTTGAATGCGAGTTCTGAGACAGCATCTCTACCAGTTGCGTTAAGATAATCAATCATTCTTTCATCAAATGGAAAGATAGAAGTTGTTGCACCGACCTCAGCGCCCATGTTGCAAATTGTTCCTTTACCAGTGCAACTGATTGACCTTGCGCCTTCACCAAAGTATTCAATAATATAACCAGTTCCACCTTTGACTGTCAGAATTCCAGCGAGTTTAAGAATTACATCCTTAGGGGATGTCCAGCCATTCAATTTTCCTGTTAGTTTAACGCCAAGTAATTTTGGAAATTTCAATTCCCAAGGCATACCAGCCATAACATCAACAGCATCGGCACCACCGACACCAATTGCAAGCATTCCAAGTCCACCAGCATTTGGAGTGTGCGAGTCAGTTCCAATCATCATTCCACCTGGGAAGGCATAATTTTCAAGAACGACTTGATGAATGATACCAGCACCTGGTTTCCAAAAACCAATTCCATACTTAGCTGATACTGATTGTAGAAAATCATACACTTCTTTGTTTTCGTCAAATGCTCTCATTAAATCTGCTTCGGCACCAACTTGAGCTTGAATTAAATGGTCACAGTGAACTGTTGTTGGAACTGCAACCTTTGGTAAACCTACAGACATAAATTGAAGCAATGCCATTTGAGCAGTTGCATCCTGCATTGCTACTCGGTCAATTCTAAACTCGACAAAATCTTTTCCCCTTTCGAATGGTCGAGTTGGTTTTTCCCATGTATGTGCATAAAGAATTTTCTCGGCATAAGTCATAGGTCTACCAAGAATTTTTCTGGCGTGGTCAACCCTCTCAGCAAAATCGGAATAAACTTTTTTAATTAATTCAAAATCGAATAACATTTTTCCCTCACTATTTTTTATTGATGATTAACAAACTTAAAACACAGAATTTTCAAGTGTATCAAGATACTTTTTAATTTTTGGGAATACTCCAAATATTCCACCAGTATGAATAAACATTAATTTGTTGAATTCGTTTCCTTGATAGACAAAATAATCAACCATTCCAAAAAACGCTTTGCCTGTATAAACTGGATCTAACAACAATCCATAATCCTGAGCAATAAAAGCGAGTAACTCTAATTTATCTTTCGAAATATTCTCATAACCTTCTTTTGAGTATCCATCAAGTATTGTGAAATCTTTTGTATTTACTTTAACTCCCAAACGATATTTTTTACTGCATTCGTTTGCAAGTTCATAAACAATTTTTTCAAAATCACCAGAAGTCTTTAGAACATTTACACCAATTAGATTAGATTTCAATCCATAAAGTTTCTTACCTAAAACAAGTCCAGCAAGTGTTCCGCCTGAACCAACAGCGGTGATGATGTGGGAAGGTTTGTTCTTAAAAGATTTCAATTGTTTTGAAAGTTCTTGAGCACATTCAATATATCCCCAAATTCCAAGTGCTGATGAACCACCTTCGGGAATGAAGACTGCTTTCAAACCTTTCTTTTTCAACGAAGCAATTTCTTTTTCAACAATTTCTTGTATGTTGTCATACTCTTCTTGAGTAACAAATCTAATTTCAGCACCAAAGAGTTTATCCAATGCTAAGTTACCATCGTAAGTTTTTGGTTCTTTTCCACGAAGATAAAGGATTGATTTTAATCCAAGTCGTGATGCAACTGCGGCAGTTGCACGAGCATGATTTGACTGAACTCCACCGCATGTGATTAATACATCAGCTTTTTTCTGGAGAGCATCGAAAATTAAATACTCGAGCTTTCTGATTTTGTTGCCTGTCCATTCAATTCCAGTGTAATCATCTCGTTTAATTAATATTTCAAATCCTTCGAAGAAAATTGCTTGGATTGGAGTTGGAATATTTGCAAGTTCAATTTTATTTGGAATGTTCATTCTTGTTTCCCGAATTTTTCTTTCCAGTACTTGTTTGCATAAATTAAATCTTCTTCAGTATCAACTGAAATTGGTTCGTAATCAAACAGTTCTACTTTAATTTTGTAACCGTTTTCAATCATTCTTAGCTGCTCGAGTTTTTCTATCTTTTCTAAATTTGATTGTGGAAGTTTTGTGATTTGTAACAACGCATCTCTTCTATAAACATACAAACCGATATGACGAATGTATTTTTTTTCAACTTCTTCATTTTGATAGTAAGGAATTGGTGAACGAGAAAAATATATTGCAAAACCTTTTTCATCCATAACAATTTTTGGAAAAGAAGGATTGTTCACCTGAGCAAAATCTTTGAAATATGTTCCAGCAGTTGCCATTTGAATCTCTTCGATTTGAAGAAGTGGCTTTATTGTTTTATCAATCACTTCACGCGCAATGAAAGGCTCATCGCCTTGTATATTAACAACTATATCGTATTCGGGAAATTTTTCTGAGTAATAAGCGCATCTATCTGTTCCGCTCTGTAAAGTACCAGGAGTAATTTCCACTTCGCCACCAAAACTTTTGACTGTGTTGTAAATTCGGTCGTCATCTGTTAAAACAACAAGTTTATCAAGATAGATTGATTTCGACGCAGCTTCATAGGTATGTTGTATCATCGGTTTGTTACCAATGAATCGAAGTGGTTTACCAGGAAGTCTTGTTGATGCAAATCTTGCAGGAATTAATCCAAGTATTTTTGACATTATATTACCTTTGGCACTTTGAAAAATTCTTCAGTTCGTTCAGGTGCATTGCGAAGTGCTTCTTCTCGATCAATTGATACTTCAACTTTATCTTCTCTGAAAACATTTATTGTTGGTAATGGATGCGAGAGAGGTTCAACATTTGAAGTATCAATTTCATTTAACTTATCAACATACTCAAGAATTTGATTCAACTCATTCTGAAATTTTTTGATTTCATCTTCTCTTAATTTCAAGTGAGCAAGTTCGGCAATGTGTAAGACGAGTTCTTTAGTTACTTTCATTTTCACCGTAATAATTTTTTACGATAATGTTTCGTACTTTTTCCATAAGTTCTAATTCAGATTTTTTATCGGTTGAACCATCGTGTTCAATTGGTGGATCAATAAATAATTTTACTTCACCTGGTCGAATTCTTAATTTTTTCTTTGGCAAAATTTCGTAAGTGCCTTTGATTGTAAGTGGAACAATCTTTTTCCCACTTCGAGTAGCAAGAGTGAATGCCCCTCTCTTAAATGGTTGAATGTTTCCATCTAAACTTCTTGTGCCTTCTGCAAATAAAAGAACAGAGACTCCTTTCTCAATTTTCTTTTTTGCTTTTTCAAGACTTTCCATTGCTTTGGTTGGATTTTCTCTATCAATCAAAATGTATGGACCAATTTTCAACTGCCATCCAAAAACAGGAATCTTTGTCAATTCTTTTTTGAAGACAATTCGAAGTTGACCAGGAAGCGAAGCCATAACAACAGGAATATCAAATCCACTAATATGATTTGCAACATATACATAATTTTCTTTTGGATTAATGTTATCTAATCCAATAACTTTTACCCGAACACCAGCAATCCACAAAAGAATTTTCGCCCAAATTTTTCCAAGAACATTATAAATTCTTCCACTCCTATCAATTATGGAAGCAATAATTGCAAGAGTTGCTAATATAAGTGTTAAGATGACAATCAAAATAATTTTCAAGTAAGTCTTTATTAAATCCATCTCTACTCGAAATAGTTAAAGGTTTGCAGTGTTTTGAAGAACTTTTGAGTTCTTATTTCAATTACAAAGATTGTTTATCAACATGATAAAATCAAGATTTGAAGGATTAAAAAATAATTTTGCTTGAAATTAATCTATGTTGTTAAAAAAATTCACTAGAGGGCTTAATAATTTGACATAATCTTCATGATAATAAATTTTTATTGGTATCATATTGTAGCTATTTTTGAAAAAAGGGATTTTTGAAATGTTGAGTGAAGAAGAATTAAAAAACATTGTAAAAGAGAAATATTCTCAAGTAGCTAAAACAAACTTATCCTGCTGTGGTTCAAAAAAATCTTCCTGTTGCGAAACAGAGGAAACTAAATTCACAATCATTGGTGATGAATACAAAGAAATTGAAGGTCATGTAGACGAAGCAGATTTGAATTTAGGTTGTGGCGTTCCAACTAAATTTGCTGGATTAAAGAGCGGACAAGTTGTTGTTGACTTAGGTTGTGGTGCTGGTAATGATGTTTTTATTGCTCGAAGAGTTATAGGTGAATATGGTAAAGTTATTGGAATTGATTTTACTGAAGAGATGATTCAAAAAGCAAAAGCTAACAACTTAAAACTTGGTTACAAAAATGTTGAGTTCATATTAAGTGATATTGAAAATACTTCACTCGAAGATAATTCCGTTGATGTTGTAATAAGCAATTGCGTTTTGAATTTATTACCTGATAAATACAAAGCATACAAAGAGATATTTAGAATTTTGAAAAGTGGTGGACACTTTTGTGTTTCTGATATAATGGTTATGGGAAACATTCCCGATGTTTTAAGAAAGGATGTTGAACTATACGCAGCATGCATCACTGGAGCAATCAATTTGAATGAATATGTTGAAATAATAAATAGAGTTGGTTTTGTAAACACGGAAATCAAACAACTGAAAAAAATTGATATTCCCGATAATGTGCTCTTAAAAAATTTTCCTACTCCAGAAAGTTTAGCTGAACTTTACAAATCTTTTCAGGGAATATATTCAGCCACAATTGTTGGATTTAAACCATAAATAACTTTTTGACTTATCAAAATAAATAGTACGAGTTTAGAATCATAAAATTTTTAAGTGAAGGACTTTCCTCTCGAAACCCTATGATTTTTTCTAAATTTGTAAAAACAAAAAGAGGAATTCTGTGATGAAGTACGATAAAATAAAAGTGCCTACTGAGGGCGAAAAGATTACCATTCAAAACGGTCATCTTAATGTTCCTGACAGACCAATAATCCCTTTTATTGAAGGAGATGGAACAGGACCTGATATTTGGAGAGCAGCACAATATGTTTTCGATAAAGCAGTTGAGAAGGCATACGGTGGAAAAAGAAAAATTATTTGGATGGAAGTTTATGCTGGCGAAAAATCAAACGAAGTTTATGGTCCTAACACTTGGTTACCCGATGAAACCTTAGAAGCAATTAAAGAATACTTAATTGCAATCAAAGGTCCAATGACAACACCTGTCGGTGGTGGTATTCGTTCGATTAATGTTGCATTAAGACAACTTCTTGACCTTTATGTTTGTCTGAGACCTGTTCAATATTTCCCTGGAGTTCCTTCACCTGTTAAACATCCTGAACTTGTTGATATGGTTATCTTTCGAGAAAATACTGAGGATATTTATGCAGGAATTGAATGGGAAGCAGAATCACCTGAAGCAAAAAAAGTAATTGAATTTTTACAAGTTGAAATGGGCGTAAAGAAAATTCGTTTCCCAAATACAAGTGGAATTGGTATCAAACCAATTTCAAGAGAAGGAACAGAAAGACTTGTTCGTGCAGCGATTAATTATGCAATTAAAAATAATAGAAAGAGCGTAACCCTTGTCCATAAAGGAAACATAATGAAATTCACTGAAGGTGCCTTCAGAAATTGGGGATATGCACTTGCTACACGAGAATTTCGAGAACAAGTTGTTACATGGGATGAATGTCAAGGAAATGTTCCTGAAGGAAAAATTTTAATTAAAGATGCAATTGCTGATAACTTTTTACAACAAATTTTAACTCGACCTGCTGAATACGATGTAATTGCAACAATGAACTTAAATGGTGATTACATTTCTGATGCATTGGCAGCACAAGTTGGCGGAATTGGAATTGCACCTGGTGCAAATATTAACTACGAAACTGGTCATGCAATCTTTGAAGCAACTCATGGAACCGCTCCAAAATACGCAGGTCAAGATAAAGTTAATCCTTCTTCAGTTATCCTTTCTGGTGAAATGATGTTCAGATATATGGGATGGACTGAAGCGGCTGACTTGATTATTAAAGGTATGACTGGTGCTATAGCAAGTAAAAGAGTAACTTATGATTTTGCAAGACTGATGGAAGGTGCAACTGAAATTAAATGTTCTGAATTTGGTAAGAATATAGTTGACCACATGTAATTGTAAAAATAAATTTCAAAACAAAAAGCCCACGAAAAGTTTGTGGGCTTTTTTTATTCTTCAAAAAATTCTTCTCTTAATAAAACCAGAATAGCACTGTGAGGAACAATTAAATATTTTTTGTTCTCAAATTCGAATTCAACAGCTTGATCTCTTAAAAATATTGCATAATCACCTTCCTTTGCCTGAAGTGGTAAGTATTTCGGTTTCTCTCTCTTCTCTTTCCATGGTTCATCATCGGTTATATCAGGAGTTGGAATTGGATATCCTGGTCCAACTTTAACAACATAACCACTCTGAACTTTTTCTTTCTCTTTTACTCCAGGTGGTAAATACAATCCTGCACTCGTTCTTTCATGCGCTTCATCTGGTCTTATTAAGACTCTATCACCAACTACTATAATTTGTTTTGTCAAGGTCATAGCCTTTCAATTCTTTTTAGTTTTGTTTTTTAATTCGTTTAACTTAATCAAAGCTTCAAGTGGTGTTAATTTTTCAATTTCAAGTTCTTCAATTTCCTTTCTTAAAGAATCATCTCTTATCTCAAAAAGGGATAATTGAAATTCTTCTTCCTCTTCTTCGTCTTTTGATTTCTTTTTACGATGGTCAAGGGGACTAAGTTCTTTGCTTTCAAGATTTTTTAGAATTTGTTTTGCTCGCCTTGTAATTGAGACTGGTAATCCTGCCATCTCGGCAACTTGAATCCCGTAACTATGGTCTGCATATCCTGGAACAACTTTATGAAGGAAAATCACTTTATCACCCACTTCTTTCACATCAACTTTATAGTTAACAATTCGTGGATAGATATTTGCTAATTCATTTAATTCGTGATAGTGAGTTGCAAAAAGTGTCTTTGCCGATACATTAATATTTTCATGTAAATATTCTGTTAAAGCCCACGCAATAGATAAACCATCAAATGTGCTTGTACCTCGACCTACTTCATCAAGAAGAATTAAACTTTTAGGAGTTGCATTGTTGACTATGTTCGCTGTCTCGTGCATCTCTACAAGAAATGTAGATTCACCTGCAGCCAAATTATCCGATGCACCAACTCGAGTAAAAATCTTATCTACAATTCCTATCCTTGCACTTTCAGCTGGAACAAAAGAACCAATTTGAGCAAGCAATACAATCAAACCAACCTGCCTCAAATAAACTGATTTACCCGACATGTTTGGTCCTGTAATTATCATTATTTGCTGCGTTGAGTTATCTAAATATGTATCGTTAGGAGTAAATTTTTCTCCATAAGGAAGAATTTTTTCTACAACAGGATGACGACCATTTTTGATTATTATTGCATCATCTTCATTAACTTCAGGCTTAACATAATTATTTTCTATTGCTACCTCTGCAAAACTTAAAAAGCAATCCAACGCAGCTATCAATTGAGCGTTCTTTTGAATCTTCTCTGCTTCATCAGAAATCGTTATTCTTAATTCATTGAAAAATTCTGACTCAAGTTGATAAATACGTTCTTCAGCATTTAATATCTTTTCTTCATACGCTTTCAATTCTGGTGTAATATATCTTTCAGCATTTACAAGAGTTTGTTTTCTGATATAATCTTGAGGTACTTTATTCTTATGGGCATTTGATATTTCAATATAATAACCAAATACTTTGTTGTAAGCCACTTTCAAAGAAGGAATTTGAGTTCTCTCTCTTTCTCTTGCTTGAAGTTGAGCAAGATATTCTTTGCCAGAAGTTGATAAATTTCTTAACTCATCAAGTTCAGCACTATATCCTTGTTTTATAACTCCTCCATCGGCAATGTTAAGTGGAGGATCGTCAACAAGCATGGAGTCAATTTTATCAACTATGTAAGTTAAACCAATTAAATTATCTCTTATCTTTTGTAATGCAAGTGATTTAACATTTCTCAAAATATCTTTAATTACAGGAATTCTTTTCAAGCTTAGTTTCAAATTAATTACATCTCTTGGATTTGCTCTACCAGTACATACTTTAGAAATGATTCTTTCTAAGTCGCCTATCTGTTCTAACTCTTCTGAAATTTGTTTTCTTAAATTTTCATTTAAATAAAGTTCTTCAACCGCATCAAGACGATTTTGAATATGTTCAAGCTTTAGTAAAGGAAGAGAAACCCATTTTTTCAGAAGTCTACCTCCCATTGAGGTTTTTGTCTTATCCAAAATTGAAATAAGAGAACCCGCCCTTGAACCATCTGACATCGAAGCAAGTATTTCAAGATTTCTTTTCGTGGCTGGATCTAAAATCATGTATTCGGTTGGATTGTAAAGAGAAATTTTTTTCAGATGAGAGAGATTTGCTTTCTGTGTTTCTTGCAAATAATAAAAGACAATTCCAGCTGCAATTATAGCTTCAGTTTGATTGTTATCAATACCAAAACCTTTAAGCGAAGTTGTTTTGAAATGCATTGTTAAAATTTCGAAACAATATTCATACGAAAAGACCCAATCATCCATTTTTGTTATTGTGAATTTAAATGGAATTTGTTCGAAAATTGATTGAAGTTTTGGCAACTCTCGCTTAGATACAAGAACTTCTGCAGGTGTGATGGATTCCAATGTTTCTTTTAATTTTTTTAATGGTATTGAAGTAGTGTAAAATTCGCCTGTAGTTACATCAGCAAAAGAAATTCCTGCAACCTCGTCTTTTAAGTAAATTCCACATAAATAATTATTTGATTTATGGTCAAGTAATTTTTCTGAGAAAGCTACACCAGGCGTTACGACTTCAATAACATCACGCTTAACTATTCCTTTTGCAAATTTTGGGTCTTCCAATTGTTCACAAATTGCAACTCTGTATCCAGCTCTTACCAGTTTCGGTAAATACGAATCAAGTGCATGATGCGGAAAACCTGCTAATGGTACATCACCTGCTGCACCATGAGCTCTTTTAGTTAATGTAATTCCTAAGACTTTTGATGTAATGATTGCATCATCCTCGAAAGTCTCATAAAAATCTCCCATCCTAAAAAGTAAAATCGTATCAGGATATTTCTGCTTTATCTTATAATATTGTTTCATTAAAGGTGTAGGCATACTAAAAATTACTAAGAAATGATTTGATTTAAAAGAATAATAAACGAATTCCGCTAATTTACCATTAATGTTATTTCTTTATTAAAAATTTGAAAAAAAGTTTCAACAATCATTAATAACAAAACTTTAAATCAACAAAATTGAAATTTACCTACCATTCGAAAAAATACGGCATTTGACTAATTGAAATAGCCAGATACGAAGCTAAGTTAGTACCAGATCAACGACCGGGAGAAAATGAAAGTTCTTAAAGTTTTATCAGTTTGTTCTTCAATAAATCCGAAGGGGGCACAATATGAGCACATAAGTGAGCACTTAAGTTCAAACCACACATATTTATTAACAACAAAAAACAAATTAGGAGATTCAAAAATGAAAAAACTATTATCACTTCTCGTTCTTCTTTTCGTTTTCACCCAAATTTCTTTTGCACAAGTAAAAGCTGGTGATATGTTTATTGCACCCCGACTCGCTTTAGGTGGAGTTGGCGAAGCATCTCTGGGATATGGGTTAAGTGG
This sequence comes from Ignavibacteria bacterium, assembly GCA_026415235.1. Classification (GTDB taxonomy): domain Bacteria; phylum Bacteroidota; class Ignavibacteria; order Ch128b; family Ch128b; genus Ch128b. The sequence continues at coordinate 12,572 of JAOAHM010000043.1, forward strand.
TGAATATTTACTTTCACAAAATTTGGGTGTCGGTTTTGTTGGAATGTACTCAGGATATACGGAGGAAGTAAACTATGTATTTTATAGTGGTAAGTGGTCTTATTCTAACATTTATATTTTAGGTATGGTAACATATCACTATGATGTATTTGGAAGTCCATCTTTTGATACTTATGGTTCATTTAATATTGGATACAATGTAGCATCTGCAAAGTGGGAATGGAATGTTAATCCAGGTGGTATTCCTGCACCATCTGCAAGTGTAGGTGGGCTTGTTTGGGGATTTACTGCAACCATGAGATATTTTGTAACTCCAAGCATCGCAGTATTTGCAAGTGCTGGTTATGGTATTGGTTATCTACATGTTGGAGTTGATTTCAAATTATAATCTCTTCTTATCCTAAGTGCTCATACGCACCCTTCACAGAGCCGTCTCACTAATTTTTTCTGTGGGACGGTTCTTTTTTTATAATATTATCCAAGACTTCAATTCAGGAATTTTAAATTTATCGCTATAGATAATTGCTTCAAGATATAGACCGGAAGGTGGTGCAGTATATTTTGCTGGTAAGTTAGTTTTTTTATTAAAGAATTCATTCAAATCTTTATCACTTAAATTTCCCCTTCCAATTTCAACTAAAACTCCTACCATCCGTCTAACCATTTTCCATAAAAAATGTGAACCTATAATTCGGATTAATATTAAAGGATGTTCATTTTTCATCTGAACATCAATTATTTTAACAAGTGGAGATTGTTCTTCGTGATTGATATCAGCAAATGAACTAAAATCTTTCAAGCCTAAATAATGTTGGGATGCTAATTGCATTTTTTCAAAATCCAATTCATCTTTAATCCACCACACAAATTTTTTTGCAAAAGCTGTCCTGCGTTGTGAAATGATATAAAGATAAGAACGATATTTTGCATCACGACGAGCATGAAAATTTTTATGAACTTTTTCTACCGAAAGGATATTAATATCGGTGGGGAGATTGTCGTTTAAAGCAAATTTGATTTGTTCTTCACGCAAATTGGTTTTAATATCCAAATGAGCTACTTGATTTAATGCATGAACTCCTGCATCGGTTCTACCTGCACCTTGAAATTCAAAATTATCGGTATTAAAAACTTTTTTAATGGCACCAATAATTTCACCTTGAATGGTTCGTGAGTTCTTCTGAACTTGCCATCCACTGTAGCGTGTACCTTCATATTCAATTACGAGTTTGAACCTTGACATTGCAATTCAAAAATAAAAACTTTTTCGAAAAAGCATTTATGTTTTTTGGAATTGTTGAAATAATTCCTAAATAATTTTTCTCAATCATTTGAATGACTTTGATTTTTCGACAAAAAACTTTTTTCTAATTTGAATTAACTTCAATAATTAAGAGCTTCCTAAAATCAGAATTAAACCAAAAATTTTATCGATGAAAGTCCGACTTAATTTGAATATCTAAGAAATAAGCGATTGGTTTATTATTAATCAATCCTTACTAAAAATATCGATGAAGAACTTTATTGTTTCTGAATAAAATTTTTTCAACTGTAATTGCTTTTCCTTCAAGTCAGAATAAGTTTCCTTCAAGCCAAAATGTCTTTCCTTCAACTACAAATGCAATTCCTACCGCTTCAAATGCGATTCCTTCCACCCTAAATGCGATTTCTACGACCCAAAATATCATTCCTACGACCTAAAATGTGATTCCTACCACCCAAAATGTGATTCCTACCACCAAAAATATCATTCCTACGACCCTGAATTTGATTCCTACCGCTTCAAATGCGATTCCTTCCATCCTAAATGCGATTCCTACCAACCCAAATGTCTTTCCTTCAACCTCAAATGCGTCTCCTTCAACTATAAATTCCTTCCCGTAAACATTGAATTTGACTAAATCAAGTTGTTATGTGATTTTTAGTTGAGTTAGAGTAATAGAGCAGTAGTGGAATGAAAAATTTTTATTCTTTAAAAGTAATTCACTCAAACAAAATTTGACTTATTCATATCTTTCAGTGTGGTTAAAAC
>JAOAHM010000084.1 GCA_026415235.1 Ignavibacteria bacterium
CCTAAATAGTAACTCAATGGTTCGTATTTGAATTCAACTTTGTGTTTTCCTGGTGGAACTAAGATAGCTCTGCCATTGTGATTGGCTCTGTAAATTTTTGTTTCTTTACCATCAATCAAAGCTTTCCAACCGATGTTGTAATAAGTGTCGCCAAGGAAAAGTAAATTATTTCCTGATGCATTTACTTCCATTTCAATATTTTCAAAAACATATTTTGTAATCTTAACATAAGCAGTTGAGTCGGGTGGATCTATTTTGTTGAAATCGAGTTGAGTGTCGGGATTGAATTGAACCACATCAAGTGGATCGATTTCGTTGTTTTTGATTTTGTTTAAGAAATTAAGTGGTGGAATTTTTTCAAAACGATTTACAAAATAAGCTCTTGGCAAAGCTGGTTTGAATAAATTCACTGCAGTGGTTTCATCGTGATAGATTGTTTCGAAATTTGGGTCATTCAATGGTTTTTCAGTTATGAGATATTTGACATTGAACATTCTCCATAGGGTAGGATTTGTCAATCCAATGACATCAATCAAATCTTGATATGCTCTTGGTTTTGCACCACTATATCCATAAAAATCATGAAGTAGAAAAGTTACATGATAATTTGAATGATGATTAACCGAGCCAAGTGAACCATCATTCTTCAAATTTAAAATTCGATAAACTGATGTATCTCTCTTGATGGCTTTTACCCACTCAGGAGTTTCAAAACTTGTTTGAATTTCTTTCTCATCAACAGTTCGCATTCCTCTTGAACTTATTCTAAACAAATCAAAAGTAGTAAGAACAACAATCAATAAAAGGAGAAATTGAAAATTCATTTTTCCTTTAATGTAAGCTAATGTCAAACCAAGTCCAGCAATTGCAATTGCAAACGAAATCAAACTATCTTCATAAAACATATTGAAAGTATAATCGTAAAGTTGTGGATGAACTTTTTGACTATCTCTTAATAATCCAACATACCAATCTTTAATCGGTGAATTGAATACAATGAAAATCACAAATAACCCAGCGAAGAAGTAAAGTAGGTAATTCAAAATCTTAACATTAATTTTTTCATCACCTTCTTTGAATTTTATGATTGAATAAATTCCAATGGCAGCAAGAATTGGGAAAGAGATTTGAACAAGATTTAAAATCATGCTTGGCACACGGAATTTATTAAAGAATGGAAAGTAATAGAACATCAAATCATAAACGATTGGAAATGTCCTTCCAAATGAAATCAAAACAGAAATTACTACAAGTATGGTAAGAAAATGAACAAAAGGATTTTTTCTTTGATAATAGATTCCAAGTAATCCAAAAATGAAAACCAGAATACCCATGTACTGAGGCACATCAACAAAAGGCATTTGTCCCCAGTAAGTGTTCACTTCAACAGGTTGATTTTGCGTAAGCTCGCCTTGATAAGTTGAATTGCCATATCCATAAAATGAAGGCATTATCCATGTTAACATTTCTCCAGGACTGAAAGACCAATTCGTTGCATATTCATAATCAAGTCCACCAGTAGTAGGTTTTTCAGATGGATTGACTTGTTCAAGAATGCTTGGTGTTCCACGGATTGAAGTTGGATTGTATTCGTAGATTGCCCAATATTGATCTATCGACATCCCAGCAGCAAATAAAGTTGCAAAGACAAAAATAACTCCAACCTTCACAAGGTTAAGTGCTTCTTTTGTCTTTTTGTTCAATAAATGTCGAACTAAAAAATAGACAAAATAGATTAGCACAGCAAAAAATGAGTAAAAAATTTCTTGCAAGTGAGCTGAAAGTAATTGAATGTGAATTACTGCAACTAAGAGAATGAAATCGAACAATGAAATTTTATGTTGCAACCTTTCAAGTGCAAGAAAGACAAGTGGAATCATACAAAGTGTGAGCATCTTTGTATTGTGACCAATTGGAATAAAAATTATCATTCCAGTTGAAAATGTAACTGCAATGCTTGCAAAGAGTGCAATTAAACGGTCAACCTTTTTGTACCTCAAAAAAATGTAAGTTGTAACAGCAAGAATGTAAAAGTAAAAAGTCGGTCCAGCAGAAAATTCATTTGTAATTGTTTGAAAGATACTTTCAATTAAATGAATAATGTAAAGTATTAAGTCAAATGCTCTCAAATTAATTGAAGTTATGTAAGCAGGCATACCCATAAAAATGTAAGGATCCCAAAGTGGTTGAGTACCAACTTCTTTTGCATAAGCAAGATAATTTTTCATTGCCAGCGAAGTTGTGATATCACCAGAAGTGAAAGTCTTTGGACCAAAAAATACTTCACCAAAAAAAATGTAAAGTAGAAACAATGGTATGAGCAATAAAACAAAATCTTGATATTTCTCAGGTATGTAATTGTTCAAATTGAATTGGGTAAAAATACTTTGTTGTTGTTTTGCTTTAACTGATTTCTTTTGTTGTTTAACCATAAATTTTATCTCCGTAGTAATTTGAAAATTCAAAAACAAATATAAGGAGATGAAAAGTATTTAACTTTCTTCACTTGAAAAATATTTTTTCCTCTGAAATAACACGATACATTCAAAAGCAAAAATAGAAACACTGGACAAGGGTTCGATTTCAGATTTATTTACTAACACTAATTAAAAAAATTTTTAAACTTTACAGGTTCATCTCAAGATTTTCTGTTTAATATAAAATCATGACAAAAGAAGTTTTTCATCATTACGAATAATAGGTAGAAAAATAATTTTTATAGTGCTTTACAATTTCTAAATGATATTGATTGACTATTTACATTCATCAAATACATTTCAAATTTTAGAATTTCCAGTTATAAAAATTTCAATCTTGAAAAAAATTTTTTTTCAATCTGGCTTAAAATGAGATTTTTCAAGTTTTTAAAATGGCATAAACATTGACTAATAAAGTAAAAACCTAAGAAAAGGTTAAAAATGAAAATTATTGACATTCAAGAAATAGATAATTTGATTTCTCTTCTACGAGAAATGAATTATCTGGTAGTTGGACCAACAATTCAAAATGGCGCAATAATCTATTCTCAAATTACCACCAGCAAAGATTTACCAATTGGCTACACGGACGATCAATCACCAGGAAGATATCGCTTAATTAAGGATAAGAAAGAAAGTTACTTTAACTATGTGGTCGGACCTCAATCTTGGAAAAAATTCCTTTATCCCGCTATCCAAAAATTATATACAGCTTATTTCAAGAATAACAAATTAGAAATCGAGCGTGAAGAGAATCCAACCACAAAATATGCCTTCATTGGTGTTCGTTCGTGTGAAATAAATGCAATCGAAATTCAAGATAGAATATTCTTTGGTGGTGAGTATCAAAACAGTCGTTACAAAGGATTAAGAAAAAATTGTTTTATTGTAGCTGTCAATTGTTCAAAAGCAAATTCGAATTGTTTCTGTACTTCCATGAATACAGGACCAGAAGTCAAATCTGGATTTGATTTAGTTCTTACAGAAGTAATTAATAATAGTCATCACTTCTTTTTAATAGACTCAGGAAGCGAAAAAGGTGAAGAAGTTCTAAGCAAATTAAACACAAGAGAACCCGATAAAGAAAGTCTTGAACTTGGAAATAAAGTAATCGAAGAAACAAAGAAACAAATTACTAAGCAATTAGAGACAGAAGACCTGAAAGATATTCTTTTAAGAAGTTTAGAAAGTCCTGTTTATGATGAGGTATCCAAGCGATGCTTAGCTTGTGGAAATTGTACAATGGTATGTCCAACATGTTTTTGCATGACTGTGGAAGATTACACTGACTTTTTCAAAACCAAAGCAGAAAGAATTCAAAAGTGGGATTCATGCTTCACACTTGAATATTCATACATACACGGTGGTAGTGTGCGAGTGACCACTGGAAGTAGATATAGACAATGGTTAACTCATAAACTCGCATCCTGGCACGAACAATTTGGTACATCTGGTTGCGTTGGTTGTGGGCGATGCATAACCTGGTGCCCAGTAGGTATTGACATAACTGAAGAAGCAACCAAAGTCAGACGAATTGCTGAATTTCAAACTACTTCAATGGAGGAAATCTAAATGGAAACCTTAGAAAAAATTCTTGTAAATCATCCCTTCGTACAAGGGTTAGCACCTGAACATGTCCAATTAATAGTGGGTTGTGCAAAGAATGTTGTTTTTGAGCCAGGAAAATATTTGTTCAGAGAAAATGAACAAGCTAATTCATTCTATATTATTAGAACTGGTAAAGTTGCAATAGAAGTTTATTCTCCAGAAGTCGGTTCGATTATTATTCAAACCTTAGGTGAAGGAGATATACTTGGCTGGTCTTGGTTAATCCCACCTTATCAATGGCGATTTGATGCCAGAGCGGTTGAACTTACAAGAGTAATTGAGCTTGATGGAACCTGTTTAAGAAATAAATGCGAAAATGATCCTGCACTTGGTTATGAATTTATGAAACGATTAGCTAATGTTTTTGAACAAAGACTTGATGCGATGCGAATTCAGTTATTAGACCTTTATGGTAAAAAGTAATCAATAAATTTTCTTTCGAAAGGGTTAGTTATGGATGTAATGGTTCCAAATACCTTCAAGGTTCAGAAATTTATTAAAGAGACTCACGATACATTTACAATTGAATTAAAATCACTTGAAACCAAAAATGGTTTTACTTTTGAACCAGGCCAGTTTAACATGATTTACATTTTTGGAATTGGAGAAATTCCAATTTCAATTAGTGGTGACCCGAACAAATCAGGAATATTAGTCCATACAACAAGAGCTGTTGGTACTGTCACAAAAGAAATGGCAAAATTAAAAAAAGATGATATCGTTGGAATTCGTGGACCTTTCGGAAGACCCTGGCCTATAAAAGAAGCAATCGGTAGCGATGTTTTATTAGTTGCTGGTGGAATTGGTCTGGCTCCTTTAAGACCAGTTATTTATCACTTGCTCTCAAATCGCGAATACTATGGAAGAATAATTCTCCTCTATGGTGCAAGAACTCCTCAAGATATTCTCTATCGAAAAGAACTTGAAAAATTAAGATCACGATTAGATATAGATATAATTGTAACTGTAGATAGAGCAGTTAAAAATTGGACTGGTAATGTTGGCGTTGTTACCACTTTAATTCCAAGAGCACCTTTTGATCCAATTAATACAATTGCAATGATTTGCGGTCCAGAGATAATGATGAGATATACAATTGTTGAATTATTGAAAAGAGGACTTTCGAAGGAAAATATTTATGTATCAATGGAAAGAAACATGAAGTGTGGTGTTGGTTTCTGTGGGCACTGCCAATATGGAACTGAATTTATCTGTAAAGATGGACCAGTATTCAGTTTTAAAGAAATTGAACATCTATTCGGAAAAAGAGAGATTTAATTATGGCAAAAGCAAAAAAACCAAAACTCGCGGTCTGGAAATTTGCTTCCTGCGATGGATGCCAGCTAAGTTTGCTCGATTGCGAAGATCAATTACTTCAAGTAACTGAGATTGTTGAAATTGCGAATTTCCCTGAAGCATCACGTGAGATTCAACCAGGACCTTATGACATTTCTTTAGTTGAAGGTTCAATAACAACTCCACACGATGCAGAAAGAATTCATAAAATCAGAAGACAATCGAAAATCTTAATCACCATTGGTGCATGTGCAACTTCAGGTGGAATTCAAGCTTTGAGAAATTTCAAAGATGTTCGCGAGTTTATAAATCTTGTTTATGCAAATCCAAAATTCATTTCAACATTACAAAATTCTACTCCAATCTCTCATCATGTTTATGTAGATTATGAATTGAGAGGTTGTCCAATCAATAAATACCAATTGCTTGAAGTTTTGAATGCTTTCATTAATAATCGAAAACCAAATATTCCAAATAATAGTGTATGCATCGAATGTAAACGCAAAGGAATAACATGTGTGATGGTAGCTGAAGGCAAAGTTTGCATTGGACCAGTTACTCATGCTGGATGTAACGCTTTGTGTCCTTCTTACAATAGAGGTTGCTTTGGATGTTATGGACCGAAAGAAGCAGCGAATACATCATCACTTGCAAAGCAATTTATGGAGATGGGTTTAGATAATTATGGAATTGTAAGAGTATTTAGAGGTTTCAACGCATTTTCAGACGCATTCCGCAAGGAGAGTGAAGCTTATGAAAAGTAAAACAATCAAAGTAGATTATTTAGCAAGAGTTGAAGGTGAAGGTTCACTTGTTGTGAACATAAAAGGAAATAAGATTAAAGATTTGAAATTTAAAATTTTTGAACCACCAAGATTTTTTGAGGCATTTTTAGTTGGAAGACATTTCACCGAAGTTCCAGATATAACAGCAAGAATTTGTGGAATTTGCCCCATCGCTTATCAGATGAGCTCAGTACATGCGATGGAATCGATTGCCGGAATTAAAATTGAAGGACCAATTAGAGATTTAAGACGATTAATTTATTGTGGTGAATGGATTGAAAGTCATGTCCTTCACATCTACTTTTTACATGCACCTGATTTCTTGGGATATGAAGATGCAATTCAAATTGCGAAAGACCATCCCAACATTGTGAAAAAAGCACTTGAGATGAAAAAGATTGGAAATGAGATTGTTAATCTTCTGGGAGGAAGAGAAATTCATCCAATAAATGTGCGGGTAGGTGGTTTCTACAGTATTCCGCCAAAATCAGAATTCCTCCTCTTAATCGAACGCCTGAAGTGGGCACGAGATGCGGCTGTAGAAACCGTGCGGTGGGCTGCTTCTCTTCCTTTCCCAGATTTTGATGTTGATTATGAATTTGTCGCTTTAAGTCATCCCGATGAGTATCCATTCAATGAAGGAAGATTAATTTCAAATAAAGGTTTGAATATTGATATTAGCGATTACGAAAATAATTTCTTTGAAGAACATGTAGCTTATGCAAATGCATTACATTCAGTCAACAGAAAAGGAGAACCTTACTTTGTTGGTCCACTTGCTCGCTTCAATTTGAATTTTGATAAACTTTCTCCTTTAGCAAAGGAATTAGCACATGAAGTAGGTTTTATTCCACCAGTGACAAATCCATTCAAGAGCATAATCGCTCGTGCAATTGAAACTGTTTATGCTTGCGATGAAGCTATTCGATTAATTGAAAATATTGATTGGTCTACCAAACCTTATGTAGAATTTGAAATGAAAGAAGGAGTTGGTTACGGATGTACTGAGGCACCAAGAGGAATTTTATATCATCGCTACAGAGTAGGAAAAAATGGTTTGGTAGAATCGGCAAAAATTGTTCCTCCAACTTCACAAAATCAAAAACAAATCGAAAAAGATTTATACGAGTTTGTTACTAAATATATCAACCTTTCAAAAGATGAACTCCAATGGAAGTTGGAGCAAGTTATTAGAAACTACGATCCCTGTATTTCTTGTGCAACTCACTTCTTAAAACTTGAAATCATAAGAGAAGATTAACATAAATTATTATGACCCACAGAATAATTGGAATTGGAAATGAATTCCGCTCGGATGATGGGATAGGACTATATGTAGCAAGAGAGATAAAAAAACAATATCCCCATTTAAATGTCTTTGAATCTGATGGAGATGGTGTTGAATTAATATCTCACTTTCAAAAATGTGATTTATTAATTCTAATTGACGCTGCTTATACTAATAAATTCGAAGATGTTGGTAAGATTATTCAACTAAATGCATCTGACTTCGATAAAATTTCAAACATTCATTTTGTATCATCACATAATTTTGGATTGGTAGAAGCTCTTAAAATGGGTAAGACTTTAAAGATTTTACCCGATGATTTATATCTTTATGTAATTCTTGCAAAAAATTTTGATTATGGAACTGGAATTAGTGAACAGTTAAAAGAATCGATAGAGAAAATTATTTCCCTTATAATAAAAAATCATTTTCATTAAATTCAAATTAAAGAAGAAATAACCAAAATCTGGTAATTAAAATGGAAGCTGTTGAAAAAAAAGAAAAAGTCGAGCAAAAACAAGACAACCGATTAAAATTCCTGAACGCTGCTCTTAAGCGAAATCTTTATCAACCAGATTCACTTATTGAAATTCTTCATACTGCTCAGGAATTATTCGGATACTTAAGCAAAGAAACTCTTGAATACATTACAAGAGAACTTAAACTTCCACCAAGCAAAGTATATGGTGTTGCAACTTTTTATAATTTCTTTTCACTTAAACCAAAAGGTGAGCATACATGTATTGTGTGTATGGGAACAGCTTGTTATGTTAAAGGTGCAGCAGAGTTATTATCTGAAATGGAGAAGTTTTTGAACATCAAAGCTGGTGAAACGACAAAAGATGGAAAAATCTCAATCGCAACAGCAAGATGCATCGGTACTTGCGGAAGTGCACCAGCAGTAATTTATGATAATCAAGTTGCAGCATATCAAACTAAAGAAAGTGTAATTCAAAAATTAAAAGAATGGTTGTAATATGGATTTAGCAGAATTACTCGAAATTGCCGAAAAAGAAAGAAGAAGAAAAAAACCAATCGAAATTCATTGCTGTGTAGCTGCAAGCTGTGTTTCTTCCAACTCACAATCAGTAAAAGATAAATTAAGTGAGTTGTTGTCTAATACAGATTTAAAAGATCGAGTTGAGGTCGTAGGTGTTGGATGTATGGGATTATGCAGCAAGGGACCATTACTAAGAAATAGCGTTACAAATGAATTCTACTGTCATGTCAACTTAGATAATGTGTCTGAAGTATTGAAAGACATTCAAGGTCAGAAAGCACGAATTGAAAAACTCAAAATTGATGACCCATTTTATCGTAAGCAGATGCATATTGTCTTAGAGAATTCTGGTAAGATTGATCCCGAAAGCATTGAGTCTTACATTGCAGAAGGTGGTTATCTTACTCTTTATCAAGTTCTCCATGAAATGACACCACAAGAGGTAATTGATGAAATAACAAAAAGTGGATTGAGAGGACGTGGTGGTGCGGGTTATCCAACTGGATTGAAGTGGTCACTTGTTGCAAAATCACAAGCTGAAAAAAAGTTTGTTGTATGTAATGCTGATGAAGGTGATCCAGGTGCTTTCATGGATCGTAGTGTTCTCGAAAGTGACCCTCACAAAATTCTTGAAGGAATGATTATAGCAGCTTATGCAGTTGGTGCACAGCAAGGTTACATTTACATTCGTGGTGAATATCCTTTGGCAATTAGTCGTCTCCAAAATGCCATCAAGCAAGCAAGGAAATATGGTTTGTTAGGAACTCAAATTTTTGAATCAAATTTTGACTTCAAAATTGATATTCGAATTGGTGCAGGTGCATTTGTTTGTGGAGAAGAAACAGCTTTAATGCAATCAATTGAAGGAAAAAGAGGAACTCCTTATCCAAGACCACCATATCCTGCTGAATATGGTTTGTGGGGTTATCCGACTTTAATTAATAATGTCGAAACTTTTGCTAATGTTGTTCCAATTATAAGAAATGGTAGCGAGTGGTTCTCAAAAATTGGAACTGAAAAATCTAAAGGTACAAAAGTCTTTGCATTAGCTGGCAAGGTTAAAAAGACAGGATTAATTGAAGTTCCAATGGGAATCACTTTGAGAGAAATTGTAGAAGAAATTGGTGGTGGTGTTCCAGATGGTGGAAAGATAAAAGCTGTTCAAACTGGTGGACCATCTGGTGGTTGTATTCCTGCCAGTAAATTAGATACACCAGTTGACTATGAATCATTAATCTCACTTGGTTCGATGATGGGTTCTGGCGGAATGATTGTAATGGATGATAAAACAAATATGGTAGAAGTTGCTCGTTTCTTTATGGAATTTAGTAAAGATGAATCCTGTGGTAAATGTATCCCATGTCGGGCTGGTACTTATGAGATTCACAACATATTAACTAAAATAATTGAACGAGAAGCAACACAAGATGATTTTGAAAAATTGAAATTGTTGTGTCAGGTTGTAAAAGATACAAGTCTTTGTGGTCTCGGTCAGTCAGCACCAAACCCAGTTTTAAGTACAATAATGAATTTTGAAGAAGAATATACAAGCTTACTAAAAAAAGATACTTAATCAATTGAGGTTAAAAAATGTCGGTTAAAACTTTTTCGATTGATGGACAAATCATTAGTGCGAAGGAAGGTCAAACAATTTTAGAAGCAGCACGAGACGCAGGAATTTTTATTCCAACTTTATGTCATTTTACTGGATTGACCAATGTTGGTGCTTGTCGCTTATGTGTTGTAGAAATTGGAAATAGTCCAAAGCTTCAACCAGCTTGCACTACAAAAGTTATTGAAGGAATGGAAGTTAAAGTTAATACTGAGAGATTAAAGGAATATCGAAAGCTAATTTTAGAACTTTTGTTTGCAGAACGAAATCATCAATGCTCGGTTTGTGTTGCAAATGGTAATTGTGAATTACAAAATCTCGCTATAAAACTTGGCATTGACCATGTTCGATTTGAATTCCGTTATCAAAACTATCCAGTAGATATTTCACATGAACTATTCGGAATTGATCACAATAGATGTATTCTTTGTACTCGATGTGTGAGAGTGTGTGATGAAATTGAAGGTGCTCATACTTGGGATGTTGCTTTTCGTGGAGCTAATGCAATTGTAATCACAGATATGAACCAACCCTGGGGCGAATCGGAGAGCTGTACTTCATGTGGAAAATGTGTTCTGGTTTGTCCTACAGGAGCTTTGTTCAAGAGAGGAGTTTCAGTAGCAGAATTACAAAAAGATAAAAGTCATCTCGAATTTCTAATTCAAGCAAAGGTGAAAAAACAATGGATAAGATAAAATTCGCAACTGTATGGTTTGGAGGTTGTTCAGGTTGTCATATGTCATTTTTAGACCTGGACGAATGGTTAATCGAATTAGCTCAAAAAGTTGATGTTGTCTATAGTCCATTCGTAGATATTAAGCATTATCCAGATGAAGTTGATTTATGCTTAATTGAAGGTGCTGTTGCAAACGAAGAGCATTTAGAGCAACTTTATGATATAAGAAAGAAAACAAAAATTTTAGTTTCTTTCGGAGATTGCGCATTAAATGGTAATGTAACAGCACTTAGAAATTTACATGGTGAACCAGATAAAACTCTTGAATTAAGTTATAAAAGTTTGGCAACCCTGAATAACATTCCAAATTTTGATTACAAGAAAATTGCTCGATTAATAAAAAAAGTAAAACCATTACACGAGATTGTAAAGATTGATTACTTTTTGCCTGGTTGTCCTCCAGATGCAAAAAGAATAAAATATTTCTTAGAAAAATTAATCAATAAAGAAAACCCCGTGCTCGAGGGTGAATTATTGAAGAATGGTTAAAATGAATTTACAAGCAAGGAATTGGAAATATGAAAAAAGAAATTATCATTGAACCTGTAACTCGAGTTGAAGGTCACGCAAAAATTACTCTCTTTCTTGATGATGCTGGTGAAGTTATTGATGCAAGATTTCATGTAAATGAATTTCGAGGATTTGAACAGTTTTGTATTGGTCGTCCATTTAGAGAAATGCCAAGTATAACTGCACGAATTTGTGGAATTTGTCCCGTAAGTCACATCTTAGCTTCTTCAAAAGCTTGTGATAAAATCCTTTCAGTTGATATTCCTATTGCTGCAGTGAAACTTCGTAGATTGATGAATTTAGGTCAGATTATTCAATCACATGCATTAAGTTTCTTTCATCTAAGTTCTCCTGATTTAATTTTAGGTTGGGACACTCCTCAAGAGAAAAGAAATATTTTTGGTTTAATTGCTCAAAATCCTGAGTTGGCAAGGCAGGGAATAAGACTAAGACAATTTGGTCAAGAAATTATTGAATTGATTGGCGGTAAAAAAATTCATCCAGCTTGGTCTGTTGCTGGTGGTGTGAGAGATAATTTAAGCAGCGAGTCGATTGAATATATAAAATCAAAACTACCTGAAGCACTTCAAATCATCAAAAGTGCTCTCAAACTTTACAAATCAAAATTCAAAGAATATGAAAGTGAATTTTACACTTTTGGAAATTTCCCAACTTATTACATGGGCTTAGTTGATGATGAAGGGAACTGGGAACACTATGATGGTTGGATTAGAATTGTTGACAGTATGGGAAATATTATTGCAGATAAATTAGAACCTGAAAACTATCAAAACTTTATTGGTGAAGCAGTTGAATCATGGTCTTATTTGAAATTCCCATACTATAAGCCTCTTGGTTATCCAGCTGGTATTTATCGTGTCGGTCCACTTGCTCGATTAAATATTTGCAAAGAAATAGGTACCGATTTAGCTGATAAAGAGTTAATCAATTTCAGGAAACTTGGTAGTGGTTCGGTAAATTCTGCGTTCCATTATCATTATGCAAGATTAATTGAAATCCTTGCATGCATTGAAAAAATCAATCAAATGATTGATGATCCTGATTTGAAATCGAAAAAGTTAAGAGCAAGAGCTGGTGTTAACCGTTCAGAAGCAGTTGGATGTAGCGAAGCACCAAGAGGAATTTTATTCCATCATTACAAAGTAGATGATAACGGATTAATAACATTTGTTAATTTGATTATTGCAACAGGTCAGAACAACTTAGCAATGAATAGAACAATACTTCAGATTGCAAGAAATTATATCCATGGTTTCGATATACCTGAATCGATGCTGAACCGAGTTGAAGCTGGAATTAGAGCTTATGACCCATGTTTAAGTTGTTCAACTCACGCATTTGGTCAGATGCCTATGAAAATTGAATTGGTGAATTCGAATGGTGAAGTTATCGCATCCAAAGTTAGAGGATGAAAGATACTTTAGTCATTTGCATTGGTAATGAAATTCGTTCTGATGATTCTGTTGCTTTGCATTTCAAAAAAGAATTTGAAAATCTTTTCCTTCCTTTCGTAGAGATTATCTCAGTTCATCAACTTACACCAGAGTTGGCTGAGGTAATCTCTAAATTTGATAAAATTATTTTTGTTGATGCTTCTATTGAAGAAATCGATAAACCAACTCTAAAAAAAATTAATTTCGATTTTCAATATTCAAACCAATCATTAAATCATATTTTCACACCTGAAAGTTTAATTTTTTTAGTTAAAGAACTTTACAACAAATCACCAGAGTTTTATTCGCTTTCAATTCCTGCAATTAATTTTGATTTTGGAACTGAACTTCATCCAAAGACAAAAGAAAATTTATTGATAGCAATTGAAACTCTCAAAAATTTTTTAACTTGAAATAAAAAGAGTTTGATATGGAAAACCAAAAATTGGACATAATTGCTTTTGGTGCTCATCCTGATGATGTTGAGTTATCAATGGGTGGGACAATAATTTCTTTAGTTGAAAAAGGATTCAAAGTTGGAATAATTGATTTAACACAAGGTGAATTAAGCTCTCGAGGAAATTTAGAAACTCGAAAGAAAGAAACGGAGAAAGCAAGCAAAATTCTTGGAATACACTACCGTGAAAATTTGAAATTCAAAGATGGAAGCATTGAAATAAATGAAAATTCAATTAGGCGAGTTGTCGAGGTAATTAGAAAGTTTCAACCAAAAATTGTTTTTGCACCATATTTTGTTGATCGTCATCCTGACCATGAAAGCTCTGCTCAATTAATCAAAGAAAGTGTTTTCTTTTCAGGATTAAAAAACTTCACAACAAAAAATAAATCATTAAAACCTTATAGACCTAAAAAAGTTTTTTACTTTATGCAGACATATCCTTTCGAACCAACTTTTGTTTATGATATCTCTTCATACTTTGATATGAAGATGGAAGCGGTTTTAGCATACTCAAGTCAATTTTATAATCCACAATCAAAAGAACCTGAAACTTTCATTTCTCGACCTGAATTTTTGAACTATCTACGAGCAAGAGCAGAATTTTACGGTTTTCAAATTGGTAAACAATATGGCGAACCATTCTATTGTGAAGAAAAAATTGAATTTGATTTTCAAGTTTATCTATCGAAATGATAAATCTTTAAAACTTAAATAGGAGGAAACAGAATGATTAGAAACCCAAAAATATTAGATAGAAAAAGAACAGCTTTGTTGATGATAGATGTTCAGGAAAGAATACTTCGTGTAATGCGAAATCATGAACAATTGGTTGAGAACATCAATAAACTCATTAAAGGATTTAAGATTTTAAATCTTCCAATTTTTTACACAGAACAGTATCCAAAAGGTTTAGGTCCAACTACTGAATTAATTCTACCAAACCTTCAACCAGATGAAGCTATTCAAAAATTAACTTTCAGTTGTTTTGGTGCAGAAAATTTATTTCAAAGATTTCGTGAAAAGAAACTTGATCAAATTGTTGTGTGCGGAATTGAATCTCATGTATGTGTAATGCAAACAGTTTTGGATTTACTTGCAAACGGTTTCCAAGTTAATGTCCCAATCGATGCAATTTCATCAAGGAAGGAGATGGACTATAATGCTGCACTAATGCGTTTTAGTAACGAAGGTGCAATCATCACATCTACCGAATCAGTTTTGTTTGAGTTATTAGAAGAATGTCGCTCCGATGAATTCAAACAAATCTCAAAATTGGTGAAATAAATCAATCGTAAAACAGATTTCAATCATCAACTTGAATTTGAGTTTTAGTAGAAAATTTAAAATTCAACCTCTACTTTGAATTGTAAAATCAGAAACTTCATTATTCAAAAATTAAATTTTGAAGTAATCTCAGCTCTCTTAATTAGGAAAAATTTTTTCAAATTGAATTAGTGATTTTTCAATTAGCTTAACCACCAAAGTAGCTAATAATATAATTCATCACATCAATCAACAATATTACAATACTATTTATCGCAAGAACGAAAAACGCAACAATATCATTTAGCGTTATACCTGTTCTATCTAAAATCCATCTTAGAACTTGTATAACCAGTGCTGCACCAGCAATTACTAATCCAATTGCCATTGCATTAAAAGCAATAAAGGCTATTGCTGCTGCAACATATTTCACGATTGATGCGCCAATCCAAAGTAATAAAGCGATACCAAAAATTTTTATTCCAATCTTAATCCAATCGGCAGGTGAATTTGTTTTATTCAATTTTGATGGAATGTTAAGAGCAAACTCAAGTGGTTTACCATTTTTAATAATTGTTTTTCCAGAGTTATCAACAAATTTTATCGAAGGATAAATACCATCAATTCCCCAAATCACATTTGCAATTTCACTTGTACGAGTATTAACAATTCTTAAGTGAGGATAGGAAACAATATCAGTTTTAGCAAAAGAAATTTTTAATGTATTGTATGTTCTATCTTGGAGAAATCCAATTGATAGTTCTTTGCCCGGATTATTGTATAAATCTTGAAGGACTGAATGTTTATTTTGGACTGCTTTTGCAATTTGTTCTTCTGTTCCTTCGAGTAGTATATCTACATTCGGTGGATTTTGTCGTTCACGATTAGAACCGGTTTGTTCATCACCCCAAAAACTTGAAACAGAACTTTCACAAGATTGAATGAATGGAGTTAGTGCTAAAACTCCCAATGATTTTAGAAAATTTCTGCGATGAATTTTGATTGGCTGTTTCATTTTACCCCCATTTTTATTGCTTTAAATTAATAATCAAAAGAAATGTTTCCCAATGCAGGTGCTTACATAAAATTATTTGAAAATTGAATTTGAATTCATCCTTCGATAAAAAAATTTCTAATTGATGAAAATCAGTTTTCTTTTGGTTATAATGAAATTAAAATTTGAGGAAATCATGAAGTCAAAAATACCTTACCTCATAACAATATTCC
>JAOAHM010000016.1 GCA_026415235.1 Ignavibacteria bacterium
TATTTCTGAATCATTGAAAAATTTTGATACAGGGATTCATATTCATCTCTGTGAAGATAAAGTTGATCGAGAAATTAGTGAGAAAAAATTTGACGCTTCTCCACTTGAAAGATTAATCAATTTCAATCTTATCAATCCAAAGTCAATCCTTGCTCATGGAATTCATCTCAAGAAAAAAGAATACAAAAAAATTGCAGAACTCAATGCAGCTATTGCCTTAAATCCAGACTCTAACATGAACAACTCCGTTGGACTTCCAAAATTCAAAAAACTTCCTGAAACGCTCCGACTTCTCCCTGGAACTGATGGTATGCACTCAAACATTGCCAAAACATTAAAACAACTCTTCTTAATCTATCGCCATCACGGAAATAGTTTTGCTGATACATTCAACTTCATTCAAAAAATTTACTTTGACCAAATTCATTTCATTAAAAATTACTTCGAAGATTTCACAACATTAAATCCAAACGAACGAGCTGACCTTGTTATTTGGAATTATGTTCCTGTTAATCAACTAACTAAAGAAAATTTTTGGGGACATTTCATTTACGCTATCACTGAACGGAAACCAAAATCAGTAATTCAAAACGGAAAATTCTTAATGAAAGATTTTCTATTGCAATTCGATACACATTCAATTGAAAAAGAAATAGTGAAGCAAGGAATTAGACTGAAAAATAAATTTGAAGCAAACTAATGATTTTAATTTCAAAAAATTTTTAATCAACATGACAATCTTTGAGGCTTATTATGAAAGA
This sequence comes from Ignavibacteria bacterium, assembly GCA_026415235.1. Taxonomy (GTDB): domain Bacteria; phylum Bacteroidota; class Ignavibacteria; order Ch128b; family Ch128b; genus Ch128b. The sequence continues at coordinate 762 of JAOAHM010000016.1, forward strand.
AAAATTTAATGTTGTAGGTAAACCAGTTATTCGACAAGATGGAAGAGCGAAAGTTACTGGTCAAGCTAAGTTTGCTGACGATTACAAATTCCCAAACATGTTATTTGGAGTAATGGTAAGAACAAATTCGACTCATGCCTTAATCAAAAAGATTGATTACTCTTCAATTGCAAACGATAAAAACATAATTACAATTGTGGATGCAAATGATATTAAGGGGCTGAAAAAAACTGGATTAATTCGAAAAGACCAACCTGTTTTTGCATTTGAAAAAATTGTTACTCCTGGTGATGTAGTTGCAATGTTAGTTGGCGAAAATGAAGATGAACTCCGAACTTTAGCAAGAAAAGTTAAAATTGAGCTTGAAGAATTACCAGTGCTTACTGATCCTGAAAAAGCACTTGATGAGAATGCTCCTTTAATTCATCCTGAATTTGGTACTAATCTTATCATTCACCATCCATTAAGAAAAGGAGATATTGAAAAAGGTTTTGCCGATTCAGATTTTATATTAGAACAAACTTACACAACTCCACACATCGAACATGCATACATTGAACCAGAATGTGTAATTGCAATTCCACTTGGTGATAAAGGCATTCACATTATTGGAAGTATTCAAAATCCATTTACAGCAAGACGAATAGTAGCTGAAGTAATAAATTTTCCATTGAACAAAGTTAAAGTTGAACAAGCCGAACTTGGTGGTTCTTTTGGTGGAAAAGATGATACCATGTGTATTCTTTCTGCAAGAGCTGCAGTAGCTGCATTAAAAACAAATAGACCTGTTAAGATTAAATATTCTCGTGAAGAATCAATTTTAGAATCATACAAGCGCCATCCTTATCGAATGCATTACAAGGTTGGTTATACAAAAGATGGAAAAATTAAAGCAATGAAAATTGATATCTTGGCTGATGGTGGTGCTTATTGTTCAATGACTCCATTCGTAACTTGGCGATCAGTTGTTCAAGCAACAGGTCCTTATGAAATTGAAAATGTTTGGACAGATATTCGTGGTGTTTATACTAACAATCCATACACTGGTGCAATGCGTGGATTTGGTTCACCTCAAATAATTTTCGCTCAAGAATCTTTGATGGATGAAATTGCAATTCATCTTGGAATAACTCCTGATGAAGTTCGTCGGATAAACGGTTTTCGTCAAGGTTCAATAACAGCAAGTGGACAACGATTAGAAAATCATGAAGTTAATTTGATAAAAGTTCTCGACATTGCTTGTGAAAAAACTAATTTCAAAGAGAAATGGCTTGAAAATCAAAAACATCAAAATCGCCGAATTCCTACAATTGAATTTGACGAAAAAATCAGAAATCGAAAATTAATTTTAAGTAAAGAAGAATTTGTTGAACCAAATGAAATATGGAAAAAGGGAATTGGACTTGCTGTTAGTTTCAGAGGAAGTTCTCTCGGCGCAGAAGGTATTGATGCAGCTGCTGCTTATCTATCAATCCAAAATGATGGAACAGCATATTTACTTTGTGGACTTGCTGAAAACGGTCAAGGAATGAGAACAACATATTCAATAATCGTTTCAGAAGTGCTTGGCATTCCTGTTGAAAACATTTATTATCTCGAAATGAATACTTCCCATATTCCAGATAGTGGACCGACGGTAGCTTCAAGGTCAACAATCATGGGAGGTGGTGCTGTTAAAAATGCAGCAGAAGTTCTAAGAAAAAGATTTGAAAACTTTCTTAGAGAATATTGGAAGTTATCAGACGATGATTTAATCATTTTTGAAAATGGTTCTGTGTTCGTAAAAGGGAAAGAAGAAATTAATCTTTCATTTTCAGAATTTTCTAACTTAGCTTACAAAAATGGAATTTGTCTTGCTTCAATAGGTTGGTACCAGGGACCAAAAATTCATTGGGAAGAAGAAACTGGTCATGGTTCTGCTTACTTCACTTATGTTTATGGATGCCAAGTTGCAGAAGTTAGAGTTAATATAATCACTGGTGAAGTTTATGTTGATAGAATTACTGCGGTTCATGATGCAGGTAAAATTATAAATATCCTTGGTGCAATGGGACAAGTTTACGGTGGAGTTACACAAGGTGTTGGTTATGCAATTTTCGAAGAACTTGATAAACACAATGGTAAACCTCGTGAATTAAACTTCGACCAATATATAATTCCAACAAGTAAAGATGTGGGCGAAATCATTCCAATTTTTGTTGAAGGTAAAGATGAATACGGACCTTGGGGTGCAAAATCTCTCGGTGAACCAACTCTTGAACTAACCTCTGCTGCAATTAATAACGCAATAAGAAACGCTGTTGGTGAAAGATATTTCAATCTACCAATTAACTTAGAAGAAATTCTGCTCAAGCGAAAACCAAGACCAGAAGATTTGAAGAGAGGAAGTTTATGATTTCAAAATTCAATTATGTTGCACCAAATAATCTTCGAAGTGCTTTAAAATTTTTATCAGATAAAAAAACTAATTCGAAAATTTTAGCTGGTGGAACGGATATCATTCCAGGCTTTCACATCGAATCAAAAAGATTTATTGATACTGAATTGCTAATTGATATCAAAAAAATTCCAGGATTAAACGAAATTAAAGAGAAGAAAGATTATGTTGAGATTGGTGCATGTGTAACTTTTTCTCAAATAACTGAAAGCGATATCATTAAGCAATATTTCCCTCTTCTCGCTAAAGCTGCTGAAACAGTTGGAAGCGTCCAAATTAGAAATAGAGCAACTGTTGTTGGAAATTTTGTTAACAATGCGCCTTGCGCCGATTCAGTTCCACCACTTTTAGTTTATAATGCTAAAATTGAAATCCAATCTCTAACTAAGAAAAGACAAATTGATCTCCAAAAATTTTTAATCAAACCATACACAACTGCTCTCAAGAAAAATGAAATCGTAACTAAAATAATAATTCCTAAACCCGACCCAGATTTGAAAGGCGATTTTTACAAACTTGGTCGAAGACGAGCAGTTGCTATAAGCCGCATCTCTCTTGCGGTGCTTATGAAAAAGAAAAACGATTTGATTGATGAAATTCGAATTGCCAGTGGAGCAGTAACTCCAATTGGTACACGACTTTATGATTTAGAAAGATTTGCAAAAGGTAAGCAAGCAAATTCAGAAACTTATAAAGAACTTGCCATTCAGATGGGTCGATTAGTTTTAGAGATTACTGGACTTAGATGGTCTTCGGAATACAAACTTCCAGTCCTTCAGCAAACTTTCTATCAATTACTCGAGAGGATAAATAGTGATGAAAACTAAAAACACTTCGATGATAAAATTAAAATTTATTTTGAACGGAAAAGAAATAGAACTTGAAACATTACCAAATAAAAGATTGATTGATTTATTGAGAAATGATTTGAACTTAACTGGCACAAAGGAAGGTTGCTCGATTGGTGAATGTGGTGCTTGTACTGTTATCATGAATGGAAAAGCTGTTAACTCTTGTTTGGTTTTGGCAGGTGAAATTAACGGTTCTGAAATTATCACAATCGAAGGAATCTCAAATGATGGTGAGTTACATCCTTTGCAGGAAAATTTTCTTAAATATGGTGCAGTGCAGTGTGGATTTTGTATTCCTGGAATGATTTTGTCAGCTTATGCTCTTTTGAAAAAATTTCCTAATCCTGATGAAGAACAAATTAAAGAAGCCATTGCAGGTAATCTTTGCAGATGTACTGGATATAAACAAATAATTGAAGCAATCAAAAACACCAAAATTTCTTAAATGACATCTCACTAAAATTCGTCATTCTATTAAATAATTAAAACGAACTATGAAACTTCACAAACTCGAAAGAATTCAAATAATCAAATCAGATATTGAAAGCGTTTGGAAATTTTTCTCTCGTCCAGAAAATTTAAATGATATCACTCCACCAGACATGAACTTCGAAATATTAACCAAAGATTTACCTGATGAAATTTATCCTGGTTTAATCATTCAATATAAAGTTTCCCCTTTCGGTGGAATTAAATTTAATTGGGTAACAGAAATCAAACATGTAATTCCCAAAAAACTTTTTGTTGATGAACAAATTTTTGGTCCTTATAAATTCTGGCATCATCTTCACTTTTTCGAAGAGATTGATAAAAACACAATCAAAATGACAGATCGAGTTTATTACAAATTGCCATTTTTAATTTTTGGCGAATTAGCTCATGCTTTCATAATTAGAAAACGATTGAACGAAATTTTTGATTATCGTTTTGAAACTATCAATAAAATCTTTAATGAAATGTGAAAAGATTTATCCTGATTCTTTTTGCACTAACATTATTCTCCTGTACCGAGCAAAAAAAATTTATTGAAATAGAATTTTGGACGCTTCAACTTAGTCCAACCTTTGATAATTATTTTAACGAATTAATCAACGAATACGAAAAGAAAAATCCTCATATCAAAATTAAATGGGTTGATATCCCCTACGATGTGGCAATTCAAAAACTTCTTTCAGCAATAATTGCAGGTAACCCACCTGATGTAATAAATCTTTCAAGCGATTTCCTTTACAAATTCGAAGACATAAATGCACTTGTAGATTTAAGAACACTCTATCCTGAAGATACTTTCAAAATTTTTCTGCCCAATGCACTTGAAAATTGCACAATTAATAAAAAAATAGTTGCTCTACCTTGGTACTTGAATACTTATGTGTTGATTTATAATAAAAAATTAATTCGTGATGCAAATTTTGATTTAACTGAGTTACCAAAAAATTTTTCTGAGTTAGTTGAATTTATGAAAGAATACAAAAAAAGAACTGGCAAGTATGCTTTTTTCTGGAATATTGGTAAAGATAGTTACCTTCCTATCATGCTTGAGTCTGAAGGAATTAAAATGATTAATGATGACTTAACTCAAGCTTTGTTCGATTCAGAAGAAGCAATTTCTTTGATTGATAAATGGGTTGAACTTTATCGCGATGGATTTCTACCGCGCGAATCAATTATTGCAAGTGGAACAAAAATTATTGAACCATATCAATCTGGTGATGTAGCAATGGTTTTTACTGGTCCTGTATTTATAAAAAGAATAAAAATTAATTCGCCCGAAATTTATAAACATACTGATGTGGCTTCAGTTATAACAGGTAAAACTGGAAAACATGAACTTGCAGCAATGTCTCTATCAGTACTTGCATCAAGTGAGCATAAAAAAGAAGCAAGTGATTTCATTTTCTACTTAACAAACGCCGAAAATCAATTAAAATTTAGCAAACTTACTGTTACCTTTCCTTCAGTTAAAGAAGCATTAAAAGATAGTTTTTTCACAAAATTTGATGGAACAATTGAATCGAAAGCAAGAATCACATGTGCAAAAGATTTACAAAATGCAACAAGACTTCGAACATATCTTCAACATCCAAAGTTTGATGAATTGCGTGATATTTTTGATGAAGCGATTCAAAATGCTTGCCTCGGAAAAAAATCAACAAGAGAAGCAATCATCAATGCTGCAAATGAATGGAACAGAATTCTCGCAGAGAAATATTGAAAAAAATTAATATCAAATTATTGCTTGTAAACTTTTTCTTAATTTCGCTTAGATGAAAGAAGGTAATAAAATATTAATCATTCGATTAAGCTCACTTGGTGATATTCTACTTACCTATCCACTTTTAAGTTTATTAAAACAAAAAATTCCTAATTCAAATATTCACTTTGTTGTTAAGGAGCAGTTTTTAGATGCAATAAAATTCAATCCTTTTGTTGACAAAGTTCTTGTTTTCAAGAAGAATGAGCTCAAAGAATTAAAAAAAATAATTAAACAAAACTCATACGATATTGTTATTGATTTACAGAATAATTTCAGAAGTCACAATCTCTATCAATTCAATCTTAAATCAAAAATTTATCGTTTCAAAAAACCTTCAGTTAAAAAATTCCTACTTGTAAAGTTTAAAATAAACTTCCTAAAGAATAATCCTTCAATTGCAATTCATTACATAAGGACAATATTCCCAGAATTTAAAGAACAAAAGCTTGAACTTTATTTTCATATTCCAGATGAAAAAGAAAATGAGGCTTTACAAAAAATTCCTTCTGAATTTTTGAACAAAAAAATTGTTGGAATATGCCCAGGCTCAAAACATTTCACAAAAAGATATCCAGTTGAAAAATTTAAGTTCCTCATCAAAAAATTTATTGAACAGGATTATTCAGTTTTTATCTTTGGTGGGAAAGATGATGAAGAAATTTGCAAAGAACTGGAAATTCATTCATCAGTAAAAAATCTTCAGAATAATAATGATTTAATTGAAACTGCAGCATTAATGAAAAGATGTTCAGCACTTGTGACAAACGATTCGGGATTAATGCATCTTGCTTCTCTACTAAAAATTCCAACAGTTGCAATATTTGGATCAACTGTAAAAGAATTTGGTTTTTATCCTATCTATGAAAAATCAATTATCGTTGAGAATAATAATCTTTCATGCAGACCTTGTTCTCACATTGGACTTTCGAAATGTCCAAAAGAACATTTTAAGTGCATGAATGAAATTGAACCAGATATTATATTCAACAAGATACAAGAACTAATTGGAGAGAAGAATTAAACATGAGTTTTTGGCCTTCGGTGTATAATTATTTCATCATTCCATTATTTGGAATTGGAGTGAAGATTGCATCCTTATTTAATAAAAAAATAAAAAAAGCTTTGGAAGATCGGGAAAAACTTTTTGATGAACTTAAAACTCAACTCGATAAAATAGATAAAACTAAACCGATATTGTGGTTTCATTCATCCTCAGTAGGTGAATTTGAGCAAGCAAAACCAATCATAGAAAAAATCAATTCAAAAAAAGAATACAATATTTTAGCATCTTTTCTTTCACCAAGTGGATACTATGCAGCAAAACGATATGAAGGTGCGGATATAATCACTTATTATCCTTTTGACACTCGAAAAAACATTACTCGATTTATCGAAATGATCAATCCAAAATTTCTCATTTACATGAGATATGATATCTGGCCTAACTCCGTATTCGAACTTTCAAAAAGAAACATTCCAATATTTTTAGTAGATGCAACGATGAAAAAAAACTCTCCACGAAAATTTCCTGTAATAAAAAATTTTCATCGCTTACTCTACAATAAATTTGAAAAAATAATTACCATTTCAGAAAACGATAAAAAAGGGTTTCTCGAAATTGGTATTGATGAAAATAAAGTTGTCGTAGCAGGTGACACAAGATACGATAGAGTTCACCAAAAAAGTCAAACTGCACTTAAGCAAAAAATATTAAATGAAAATATCATTCAGGACAAAAAAATTTTTGTCGCTGGAAGCACATGGAGTGAAGATGAGAAGGAACTTTTCCCTGCACTTGTTAAACTTCACAAGTTTGAACAAAATTTAATTTCCATAATCGTTCCACACGAGCCTTCCATTCAAAGTCTTGAACAAATTGAATTTGAACTTAAACCTCATGTATCATCAATTAGATTTTCAATGTTAAATCAATACAATCAAGAGAAAATAATCATAGTAGACTCAATTGGTATATTGCTCACACTTTACGCTTATGCAGATGTTGCATTTGTTGGTGGAGGATTCAAATCCAACATTCACAATGTTCTTGAACCAGCAGTTTATGGAATACCTGTTCTATTTGGTCCAAAATTTTCAAACAGCCAAGAAGCTTTTAGGTTAATAGAAAATAAAGGTGGATTTTCAGTTAAAAATAAATTTGAAATTTATCGCCTATTGAGAAAGTTATTTTCTGATGAAACATATAGAAAAAAAATTGGAAACAATGCTCGCAATTTTGTTGAAGCAAATATCGGTGCAACAGAAAGAATTGTAAAACTCGTTCAAAACTATTTGAATTAGAAAATGATAAATCTCTTAAATTACATTACGAAAAAACTTAAGGAGAGTTATAAATATGAAAAGAATTTTTTGTTCAATCATTCTAATTTTAATTACAATAACATTAACAGCTTGTAGTAAAAACATGCCCGATAAAATTTTCTATAACGGAAAAATTTATTCTCTTGATGAGAAGAATTCAATTTATGAAGCAGTCGCAGTAAAGAATGGATTAATTTTCGATTTAGGTTCAAGTCAAGATTTATTGAATAAATATCCGAATGCCGAACGAATCGATTTGAAAGGAAATTTTGTTTTTCCTGGTTTTATTGATGCTCATGGTCACATCACTGGTTATGGGGAAAATTTACTTCAAATCGATTTAGTTGGAACTACTTCACAAAAACAAATTGCAGAACTTGTAAGACAAAAATCAAAAGAACTCAAAGAAGGTGAATGGATTTTAGGTGTTGGTTGGGATCAAAATGATTGGGAAGACAAATCTTGGCCTAATCATAAAATATTAGATCAAGCAGCACCGAAAAATCCAGTTGCGTTAACTCGAATTGATGGTCATGCTTTGTGGGTCAATAAACGAGCACTTGAACTCGCTGGAATTACTAAGGAAACACCAAATCCCGAAGGTGGTGAAATCAAAAAGGATAATTATGGTAATCCAACAGGTTTATTAATAGATAATGCAATGAATCTTGTTTATAAAGTTATCCCTCCTCCAACTGAAGAAGATTTAATAAAAACAGTTCTAACCTCAACAAACAAATTAGTTGAATATGGGATTACATCAGTTCATGATATGGGAGTTGGTGAAAGGACAATTCAAGTTTATAAAAAACTTGCAGATGAAGGAAAACTTCCTCTTCGCATTCATGTTTATGTTGATGGAATTGGAGAAACTTGGAAAAAATATTTGAATGAAGGAAAACTCGTTGGTTATGCAAATAACTTTGTGAATGTTGACGGTATTAAGTTGTTTGTTGATGGTGCAATGGGTTCGAGAGGCGCATTGATGTCAGAACCATATCATGATGACCCTGGAAACTATGGACTTCTACTTTTAAGTGAAGATGAAATTTATAAAGTAGCTAAAGATGCGTTGAATAAGGGATTGCAAGTTGCAACTCACGCAATTGGTGATTCAGGAAATTTCTTAGTGCTTAACGCTTATGAAAGAGCTTTCAAAGAATTAAAACCAAAAGAACATAGATTTAGAATTGAGCATGTACAAGTAATTAATCCAAATGATGCAAAAAGACTTGCCGATTTGAAAGTTATTCCGAGCATGCAACCAGTTCATGCAACTTCGGATATGTATTGGGCAGAAGCACGTCTTGGACCTGAGAGAGTTAAATGGTCTTATGCTTTACGAATGGTTCTAAATGAAAGTAAAATCATTGCAGGTGGTTCTGATTTCCCAGTTGAAAATCCAAGTGTTCTGGAAGGCATATATGCAGCAATTACTCGACAAGACAAGAATGGACATCCAAAAAATGCGCAAGATGTTTTGGAACTTGTGAAGAATAAAAAATGGGTTCTTTCAAAAGAAGGAATTAAAAATCCTGTTAGTTTCGAAAATGGCTGGTACCCCGATCAAAAACTAACTATTGACGAAGCGATAAAATGTTTTACCAAGTGGGCTGCTTATGCAGTCTTTGAAGAAAATAAAAAAGGAACAATTGAAATTGGTAAATGGGCAGATTTTTCAATTGTTGATAAAGATTTATATAACATTCTACCAGAAGAAATATTGCGTACAAATGTTATGATGACCGTGGTGAATGGAAAGATAGTTTATAAAAAAGATTATTAATCAGATTGTAACGAATTACCAACAAAAAATCGGTGATTGAGTATTGTTTGAATTTGAAAATTCAATCACCGATTTTTTATTATTAAAAATATTTTACTTATTAGTTTGTTAGACTTCTCATTGGTGCAGGAATTCTACCCCCACGAAGTACAAATTCTTTTGAAGAAATATTTCTAACTGGCATAACAGGTGCGGAACCTAAGAGTCCACCATACTCAACCATATCACCAACTTTTTTCCCATACACAGGAATTATTCGTACTGCAGTTGTTTTGTCATTTATCACACCAATTGCACATTCATCTGCAATTATTCCTGCGATTGTTTCTTCTGATGTATCACCTGGAACTGCAATCATATCCAAACCAACTGAACACACGCTTGTCATTGCTTCGAGTTTCTCAATTGAAAGATGACCTTTTTGAACGGCTCGAATCATTCCAGCATCTTCGCTAACAGGAATAAAGGCACCACTTAATCCACCAACATAAGAGCTTGCCATCAGTCCACCTTTCTTCACCGAATCGTTAAGCATTGCAAGTGCAGCAGTTGTTCCAGGCGCACCAACTGATTCAAGTCCCATCGCTTCAAGTATATCTGCAACTGAATCACCTTCAGCTGGAGTTGGTGCAAGGGAAATGTCAACTATTCCAAATTGAACACCGAGCATTTCAGCAACTTTTCTTCCAATGAGTTCACCAGCACGAGTAATTTTGAATGCAGTCTTTTTGATAATCTCAGCAAGTTGACCTAAATCAACTCTACCAGCTTCTCTAATTGCTTGAAGTACAACTCCAGGTCCACTAATTCCAACATTAATCGAAGCTTCAGCTTCAGAAACTCCGTGAAATGCACCTGCAACAAATGGATTATCTTCAGGTACATTACAAAAGACAACTAACTTAGCACAACCAATCGAACCATCTTTTGCAGTAAGTCGTGCTGTCTCTTTAATTTGATGACTCATTAAGTTTATTGCATCCATGTTAATTCCAGCTTTTGTGGATGCAACATTTACAGAAGAACAAACTCTTTTGGTACTTGCAAGAGCCTCTGGAATTGCAAGAATTAACTCTTTTTCACCATTTGTAAATCCTTTTTGAACAAGAGCACCAAATCCACCAATGTAATCTACTCCAACTGCTTCAGCAGCACGATCCATTGTTTCAGCAACTTTGATAAATTCATCTTTTTTCAAATTATCAAATGGTATAGAAACAGGTGTAACAGCAATTCTTTTATTTGCAATAGCGATTCCAAATCTTTGTTCAATTTCGTTTGCAATTTGAACATGATTTTTAGCAACACGAGTAATCTTATCGTAAATTTTTTGACAGATTACATTCACATCTCTATCTGCACAATCACGAAGATTTATTCCAAGTGTGACTGTTCGAATATCGAAATGCTCAACTTGAGTCATTCGAATAGTTTCAAGTATTTCTTCAAATTCGTATGGCATGGTTCTACTCTCTTTTAATTAAATTCTGTGCATACTACGAAAGACATCTTCGTGCTGAATCATAATTTTAATATTTAATTCTTCAGCAGCTTTTGCGAGTAAATCGTGAAGTTCTTTGAAAGAAAGTGGAGAGGAGGAAATATCTACAATCATAATCATTGTAAAGAATTCTTGAAGAATTTTTTGTGTGATATCTTGAATATCACAATTATTTTGAGCAAGTATGGTTGAGATTTTACTAACCACACCAGGTTTGTTTATTCCATAAGAAGTGATAATTACTCTTCCACTATCCATTGTGTTTTGTTGAATGGAAGGTTTTTCAACTTGTTGTTCGATTCTCTTATAAACTTCTTCCCTGAGTTTTTCAGGAGAAATATTATCACCAAATTCTTTTAAGACCTCAATAGTGATTTCACGAATTTTTTGTTCTGA
>JAOAHM010000037.1 GCA_026415235.1 Ignavibacteria bacterium
TATATTCAGTCAAGAAAAAACTATTTGGGGAATATTCACAAGATTTGATGCCGAGCGAGATATTGTTTTTAGTGAACAATATTTAGTTGGTATTAGTCCAATTTACAAAGGTGTAATGGGAATTGATGCAACTTGGAAAGAGGGTTATCCAAAACCACTTAAAATGGATGAAGAAATTATCAAAAGAGTAGATGAGAAATGGTTGAAATTGTTTAAGTCTTGAAAATGACCATGTTTTAATTTTTTGTTTAATTGAAGGGTGCATTGCAAATCGTTAAATTACATTTAGTTAGGTCATAGTTTTTTATAACTAAATCAAAAAATTTATTGGAGGTCAAAAATGAAAAGTAAACTATTGATCATCTTTTTAATCCTAATCATACCTTTTTATCAAATTTCATTCTCTCAAGAAGAAGAATGTGCGGATGAAACAAGCACAAACATTCCAGCTCTTGTAGAATTTCACGATATAATGTATCCAATCTGGCATACGGCTTATCCTTCCAAAGATATTGAAGCGCTTAAAAGTTATGTGGATGAAGTAAACAAAAAAGCTGAAAAAATTTTTAATGCAAAACTACCTGGAATTCTTCGAGAGAAAGAAGCGAAATGGAAAAAAGGTGTTGATGAATTCAGAGAAGCTGTAAATAAATATAACGAAGCTGCAAAAGGTTCAGATGATCAAGCATTATTAAATGCAGCAGAAGAACTTCACACTAAATACGAAAACTTAGTTCGAATTATTCGTCCAATTTTGAAAGAATTGGATGAATTTCATAAAGTTCTTTATGTGATTTACCACAAATATCTTCCCGATAAAAAATGGAAAGAAATCAAAAATGAATGCAACTCTTTGAAAGAAAAATCTAAAAAAGTTTTGGAAGCAACATTGCCTAAGAGATTAGAAGCAAAGTCAGAAGAATACAAAAAATTAGCACAGGAGCTTGTTAAATCTGTTGATAAAGTATGCAAAGCTAAAAACAAAGATATGTCAAAAGCTGTTGAAGAGATGCATTCCAGATATGAAGCCTTGCAAGAATTGTTTGAATAAATTTTGAACAAAAATCTTTCCAGACTTTAGCTCTGTTGCTTTAATTAAGTAACAGAGCTTTTATGTTTTATTTTCGTTAGATTTTTAGTGTTCAGATTAGAAAAACTTTAATCAACATTATCATTTTAGATAGATAAAAAATATCATTAAGAAATAATCACCAATTTAATCGCACTTGGTTTGAATATTATATGAATAATTGAGTTTAATTTTTGGTAATAATTTTGCCATTCTAAATTCATAATTTTTTCATTTGGCTTTAAAAAAATTTTCAATTGAAATTAGATTATCAACTTCAATTAATTGAATAAAACTCATCATAAACTTATATTTGATTACTAATTCACAATTATGAACAAAAAGATTGGACGCTATGTTAAGCTCAAGAGAAATTAGACAACAGTTTTTAGATTTTTTCAAAAGTAAAGGACACACAATCGTACCAAGTTCTCCTGTTATTCCATTTGATGACCCAACTCTTCTTTTTACAAATGCAGGAATGAACCAATTTAAAGATGTATTCTTAGGACTTGGCACAAGAGAATACAAAAGAGCAGCAAATACTCAAAAATGCATTCGAGTTTCTGGAAAACATAACGATTTAGAAGAAGTTGGTTTCGATACATATCATCATACATTTTTCGAGATGTTGGGCAATTGGTCTTTCGGAGATTATTATAAGAAAGAAGCTATTCAATGGGCGTGGGAATTATTGACCGAAGTTTGGAAATTACCAAAGGAACGACTCTTCGCAACTGTTTATCAAACTGATGATGAAGCATTCAATTGCTGGAAAACTTTAACCGATATCAATCCAGAACATATTTTAAGATTTGGTGAGAAAGATAATTTCTGGGAAATGGGAGATACTGGTCCATGTGGTCCTTGTTCAGAAATTCATATAAATCTTTCTGATAATCCTGATGATGCATCATTAGTCAATGCTGGTTCTCCGCTTTGCATCGAAATTTGGAATTTGGTTTTTATTCAATACAATCGTTTGCCCGATGGTTCCCTTGAACAATTGAAAGATAAATTTGTTGATACTGGAATGGGCTTTGAAAGAATTTGTGCTGTTCTCCAAAACAAAAACTCAAATTACGATACAGATATTTTTACACCATTGATTAGAAAAATTGAAGAGATTACTGGTAAAAAATACGACTCCGAAACAAACCAAATTGCAATGAGAGTTATTGCTGACCATATCAGGACTTTAACATTTGCAATTGCTGATGGTGCTCTTCCTTCAAATGAAGGTCGTGGTTATGTTTTACGAAGAATTCTTCGACGAGCATCTCGCTTTGCAAGAAAATTGGAAATTCACGAACCAATCATTTACAAAATCGTTCCTACTTTAGTAGAAACAATGGGCGATGTTTTTCCAGAAATAAAACAAAATCAAAAACAAGTTGAGGAAGTAATTAAAGCCGAAGAAGAATCATTCAGCGAAACTTTAGATAGAGGTCTTGAAATTTTTGATAGTATCATTGAAAAATTAAAAGCTGAGAATTCAAAAGTAATTTCTGGTGAAGATGCTTTTAAGCTTTATGATACCTATGGATTTCCACTCGACTTAACTGAATTGATGGCAAGAGAGATTGGTTTTACTGTTGATAAGCAAAGATTTGAAGAGTTAATGGAAGAGCAACGAACTCGTTCAAGAGAAACGAAAAAATTCTTTGGCGCTCCTGCTATCGTTGGTAAAATTGATACATCAAATCTTAAAAAAGTTGAATTCTTAGGTTACGACAAACTCGATGCTGAAGGCAAAGTTGTTGCTCAAGAGAATGATTTGATTGTGTTAGACCAAACTCCATTCTATGGAGAAGCTGGAGGTCAAGTTGGAGACACTGGAAAAATTATTTACGATAATTATTTAATTGATGTAGTTGATACTCAAAGAGAAGGTGATTTGATTATTCATAAAGTTGATAAAATTGATTTTGACTTGATGGATAAGACAGTCAAAGCCGTTGTTGATAAATTGAGAAGAAAAGCGATAATGCGCAATCATTCGGCAACTCATCTCATTCACAAAGCATTACGAGAAATTCTTGGTACTCATGTAAAACAAGCAGGTTCTCTTGTTGAACCATCAAGGTTAAGATTCGACTTCACTCATTACAAAAAACTTTCAAAAGAAGAAATTGAAGCAATTGAACATTTAGTTAACGAAAAGATTAGAGAATCACTGCCATTAATTCATCATCGTAATATTCCTTTTGAAGAAGCAAAAAAGATGGGTGCATTGATGTTCTTTGGCGACAAGTATGGCGATAGAGTTAATGTCGTTCAGTTTGGAGATTACTCAATGGAATTTTGTGGTGGAACACATGTCTCAAATACTTCTGAAATAGGTTTATTAAAAATTACTTCCGAAGGTTCAATCAGCAGTGGAATAAGAAGAATTGAAGCAGTAACTGGAGAAGGAGTTGAAAAATTTATTGATGAACAACTACAGAAGTTAAACGAGCTTTCTGAAAAATATGAACAACTTCTCGAAGAAAAACTTAAACTCGAGAAAGAAATTGCAACCTTAAAACTTCAAGAGAAAATAAAAGAACTTGATACTTTCTTGGCTAACAAAAAACAAATTGATGGATTTGTTATTGTTTCTGGTATCGTTCAGGTTGATAATATGGATCAACTGAAAGAATTAGGCGATGTTCTTCGAGAAAAATTAAGAAATGGAGTAGGATTACTGGCATCAACTTTTGATAATAAAGTTTCTTTCGTTTGTGTAGTAACGGATAATCTTATCAAAGAAAAGAAATTAAATGCAGGAAAAATTGTTGGAGAAGTTGCAAAATTAGTCGGCGGTGGTGGTGGTGGGCGTCCACATCTTGCAACTGCTGGTGGTAAAGATATTTCAAAACTCAACGAAGCACTAAATCAATTTGAGTTAATTATCAAAAAAACTATTCAAAACTAAAACAAAAAATTAAATTGATACACGGTAAAACTTATCAGTATATTTTAGAAGGAATAGAAAAGAAGGGAGCACTATTTTTCCTTCTACTCGATCCTGATAAAACAAGTGCTGATAAAATTGATGATTTAATCACGCACATCGAATCAGCTGATGTAGATGCTCTTTTGATTGGTGGCAGTTTAATTTTAGACTCGGATTTTAATGATTTTGTAAAGACAATCAAATCAAAAACAAAAATTCCAGTTGTGATTTTTCCAGGTGGAGTTGAACAAGTTTCACCTTATGCAGATGCAATTCTTTTCCTATCAATCATTAGTGGAAGAAATCCAGAGAACTTAATTGGAAAACATGTAATTGCAGCACCACTTATAAAAAGAATTAATCTCGAACCAATTTCCACTGCATACATTCTGGTTGAGTCTGGAAAAACAACAACTGCCGAATTTCTTAGTAATAGTAAACCAATTCCAAGGCATAAACCAGATCTTGCAGCTGCTCATGCACTCGCTGCAGAATATCTCGGTATGAAACTTATTTATCTTGAAGCTGGAAGTGGTGCAGAACTTTCAGTTCCCGAAGAGATGATTTATGTAGTTAGTAAGATGTGTTCAGTTCCAATAATCGTCGGAGGAGGAATAAGGTCACCCGAAGTTGCAAGAAAAAAAGTTGAAGCTGGTGCAAAAATTATTGTCGTGGGTAATCACTTTGACAATCACGAAAACTTTAGTGAATTAGAAAAATTTACATCAGCAGTTCATTATAAATTGAATAGATTATCAGAGGTTTGAAATGGACAAATCAAAGTTTATCAGAGAATCATTAAATGAAAGTTCCAATCTTAAAAAATTAATCATTGAACATTGTGAACAAGATATTTTGCGTGCTGTTGATTTGTTAGTAAACACATACAAATCAGGGAAAAAACTTTTGCTTGTCGGAAATGGTGGAAGCGCTGCCGATTGTCAGCATATCGCAACGGAATTGATGATAAGACTCAATCATCATATAAAAAGACCAGCCCTTCCAGCAATTGCACTTACTACCGATACATCAAACTTGACGGCAGGTGGTAATGACATTGGTTATGAAAATGTTTTTGCTCGAAATGTAGAAGGACTTGGTAACGAAGGCGATGTTCTTTGGGCAATTTCCACAAGTGGTAATTCACCAAATATTATTAAAGCCATTGAAGTTGCAAGAAGCAAAAAAATGTTCGTTCTTGGTTTAACTGGTCTAACTGGTGGTAAAATGAGTAACATGTGCGATGTAATTATTAAAGTCCCTTCCGAAAGCACACAGCGAATTCAAGAAGGACACTTAACAATTGAACATATAATTTGTGAATTAGTCGAACTCGAACTCTACTGTAATTAATTTTTTTGTTCAAGTTTAATTTTTTTGCTTTCATATCTTTGAGTGATTAAGTGCTTTTTATTTCTCTCTAATTCCCTTTCAATTAATTTGAAATGATTCAAATCTTTCCACTACAAATTGAAAAAAATTAGTTCGAACGAAGAGGTCACTTTAATTCATTTATGAAATTTGAATCCGTTCAGACGAAAATTTCGAAACATAAAAGTATACAAACAATTAAATGTTATATCTCTTGATGTCTAAACATTAGAACAAATTTTAATTTAGAACTTAAGTGCTGAGAAAAGATTTATGTTTTTGATTTATTTTTCAAAGCAAATTTTATCTGATTAATTAAAAATTTTAATTTGTAACTATGGATGAAACACAATATAACTCAACTTTTAGACTAACGGAGAAAAAATTAATAGAAGGTGTTTTTCTTCGAAGACTAAATCGTTTTGTTGTTGAATGCTCGATTAACGGTAAAAAACATTTTGCTCATCTACCAAATCCAGGAAGATTGTGGGAATTGTTATTTAAGAATTCTAAAATTTTACTTTATGAAAACAATACTCTTAATCGAAGTTTTAAATTCACTGTAGCTGCGGTTTATAAAGATAAAAATCCAATCCTTTTGCATACAACTGAAAATAATTCTGTTGCAGAATGGTTATTAAAAAATCGTTTAATAGAAGAGCTTAGAGATTTTGAAATAGTAAGTCGAGAAAAACAACTGAATGAAAGTCGAATTGATTTTCATCTCTCAAACGGTAAAGAGGAATTATTCCTTGAGGTTAAATCATGCACATTGTTCAAAGATAAAATCGCTATGTTCCCTGATGCAATTACCGAGAGAGGCTCAAAACATTTATTGGAATTATCAAATATTTTAAATACGAATGTTTATGGTGGTGTTTTGTTTTTAGTTCATAACTATGATGTAGAATATTTTTTACCTGAATTTCATACAGATTTGAAATTTGCTCAAACATTTTTGCAATTAAAAGATAAACTCAAAATATCTGCTTATGCATTAAATTGGCGTTCAGATTTAAGTTTAATTTCTAATGAAATTAAAAAACTTAAAGTGCCATTTCACATCTTAGAAAAAGAAGCAAACGATTCGGGCTCATACATTATTGTACTTTATAATAACCAAAATCAATTAATCAAAATTGGGAATTTGGGAGAATTAGAATTCAAGAAAGGTTATTATTGTTATGTGGGAAGTGCAGTGCAACACTTAAAAAAAAGAGTCGAAAGACATAAAAGAAAACTCAAGAAACTTCATTGGCATATAGATTATTTATTAACCAAAACAAAAATTCATAAAACTCTTGAAATAAGAAGTTCTGATAAAATTGAATGTGAACTTGCAAATGAATTAAAAATTATTTCTGATGGTTTTGTTAAAAATTTTGGTTCCAGCGATTGCAAATGTTCTTCTCATCTGTTTTATTTTCATGATGATCCTATTCAACGAAAAGATTTTATAGATTTGATATTGCATTTCAGAATCGCTCGATTGATTCAAAAGTATAATTTATGATAGAAATTGATTTTCAAAAAAAATTAAAGTTTCAAAGAATATCTTGGTTCGAAGGATTAAAGAAAGGAATTATTTATTCATCATTATTACATGTAATTTTAGTTGTGATTATTCAAATATTACTCCAAATTGACTTCAATCAACCTCAAAGAATCAAAATAAAAAAAATCAGACAGTTTGCTGTTGAATTAAAAGAAATTCAAGAGCCAAACCCACCAATTTTAATTGACGGTGTATCCTCTAAGGATACTTCTCTACTGAAAGCAGAAAAACCTCACTTCGCTGGTTTTGAGATCGATACAACCGAAATAATCAATCGTTATGAAGAAAATACATTACAGGTTTCAATACTTTATCCAATTGGCTGGACTTATTTAGATAATAAAGTTAAAGATATAATTGATGGAGTGATTTTCTTTCCTGGTGAAAATTCGAATTATGATAGAAGAATTTCAGTTTTAATTCAGGTGAACACTCAAAAAAATTTGTTCAATCCGAGATTGTATGACTCATCTTTTACTTACAACAAAGTGGTATATTACATTTCAAACCCACAAAAAATTTACGAACAAGTAACTCAAACAGTGTATATTCGCACTGGTTCTTTCAAAGCAGATTTTTTAATTAAACTTACAGCACCGAATGAAGTTGAATTCAAAAAATTTCAACCAGTATTTTTTGCAATGGTTAAATCATTTAGCGCTGGTTATTAAATTATATTTAAATTGAAAAAGTAAATTAATTCAAATTAGTTTGAGGAATTACTAATGGAACGGAATTCTTCCCTCCAAAATCAAAATGAAAAGAAACGAGCAGCATATCTTTCTCTTGCCATTGGTTTTCTAATGTTTTTTCTCAAAATATTCGCTTTTATCATAACTGGTTCATCTGCAATTCTTTCTGATGCAATTGAATCGATTGTTCACATTTTTGCAACATCAATAGCATTTATAAGCTTAATAATTTCTTTACGTCCACCAGATGAAACTCATCCATACGGTCACGGAAAAATTGAATATTTCTCTGCAGGATTCGAAGGTGGTCTAATCATCATTGCAGCTGCTTCAATAATATTCTTTGCTGTTGAAGATTTGATTTTTGGAGTTGAATTACAAAAGCTTGACATAGGTGCTTATTTGATTTTTGCGGCTTCAATGATAAATCTTGGTTTAGGTTTATTTTTAATCAACATAGGTAGAAAAACAAATTCTTTGATTTTAGAAGCAGATGGAAAACACATTTTAACTGACTCTGTTACTTCAATAGCTGTTTTGGTATCAATAATTATTGTAATGATTACAGGGATAAAAATTATTGATCCAATTATTGCAATTCTTGTTGGACTAAACATTACTTTCACTGGATATAAATTAGTTCGTCAATCATTTAAGGGATTAATGCAAGAGAAAGATGAAGCATTGATTCAAAAAATTATTCCAGCTCTTCAAAAAATTCGTCAAGATGATTTTATTGAAATTCATAAACTAAGAGCTTGGAGTGCAGGTAATTTTCATTATGTTGATTTCCATTTAATTATTCCTTCTTATTACACAATTGAAGAATCCCATTCTATTCAACGATTAATAACATTATCTCTACGAAATGAAATTGGAAATGATTTGCAAACAATGATACATTTTGACCCATGCAAACCTTCTTATTGTCCTTACTGTTCAAAGAAGGACTGCAACATAAGACAATCTGAATTCATAACTCATATTGAATGGTCAAAAGAAAATTGTTTGAAAGAATTTGTAATTGAACAGTAAAGACCAAAAGTAAAATCACAATCAAGTTAATAGGTAAAAATAGATTTTAACATAACTACTTTTAGAATTCAATCAATTATCATTTTTCTTTAAACATCTGACTCAGCTAACTCCAATAGTCTATCCAACACACTTGAATTATTATCACCCAAAACTAAATAATTTTGAAAATTCAAATGATTATCAAATAACAATTTTTGGTTTCAAGTTTCGTAAATTTGTAAGATAATTTTTGGAGAAAAAAGTGTTAAAAAAATTAATTCCAAAAGAAGAAAAGTATTTTGATTATTTCAATGAATTAGCTTCTCTTCTTGAAGATATAGCTTCAGGAGTAGATAAGCTATATTCAGAAGTTAAAAATACAGAAGAGATTGTTTCTAATCTTAAAGACAAAGAACATAAATGTGATAAAATAACTTCATTAGTTAGACAACAATTAAATCATACTTTTGTAACCCCTTTTGATAGAGAAGATATTCTTCAACTTGTCAAACGAATGGATGATATTGCTGATATCTTACTTGTAGCTGCATCTCGATTTCAAATCTTTAAAATCCATGATAAAATTGATTTTGCCGACGAAATTGCAAGGATTGTGAAAAATCAAACCAAAGTTATTAATCATGCAATACACAACTTAAAAAACAATCAAGACATTCTCGATGAATGTGACAAGGTAAAACGACTTGAATCTGAAGCAGATGAGATTTATCACAAAGCTTTGACAAGTTTATTTGAAACCGAAAAAGATGCAATTACTCTGATCAAGAAAAAAGAAATTTTAGATGTAATTGAGAAAGCATCTGATAATTGTCAATCCGTTGCTCGAATTATTGAGTCAATTGTTATAAAAAATGCATAGTTGAAATTATGACAATAGTTATTATTCTAATTTTTATAGCTTTAGTGTTTGATTTTTATAATGGAATGAACGATGCAGCAAATTCAATTGCAACGGTTGTTTCTACAAAAGTATTATCACCATTACAAGGAGTTGCATGGGCTGCATTTTTCAATTTCATAAGTGCATTTATTTTTGGAGTACATGTTGCTAATACAATTGGAAAAGGGATAGTAGATCCCAATATTGTTGACAATCAAATTATATTCTCTTCTCTACTTGGTGCAATATTTCTCACAGCAGCAGCAACTCATAACGGTTTACCAATAAGTGTTTCTCACGCTATCATTGGTGGTTTTTCAGGTGCAGCAGTCACCA
The DNA here is from genome assembly GCA_026415235.1 of Ignavibacteria bacterium. Taxonomy (GTDB): domain Bacteria; phylum Bacteroidota; class Ignavibacteria; order Ch128b; family Ch128b; genus Ch128b. Next base: position 9,880 of record JAOAHM010000037.1, read on the forward strand.
AGGCTGGCTTCAGTGCGCTTAAAATCGATGGTATAATAAAAGTAGTGACTTTTATTTTTCTTTCACCATTGATCGGATTTATTCTTGGTTTAATAATAAGTTTGATTACTCTATGGATTGTAAAAAATAAACCTCCTCGTAAAGTAGACAAGACATTTAGAACTCTACAATTAGTTTCAGCTGCAGCGTATTCAATGGGTCACGGCACTAATGATGCACAAAAGACAATGGGAATAATTGCAGTATTGTTGTTTTCAAATGGATTAATCAAAGAATTTTATGTTCCGTTCTGGGTTGTAATTTCCTGCCATATTGCAATTGCTTTAGGAACACTTGCTGGTGGTTGGAAAGTTATCAGAACGCTTGGAATGAGAGTTACAAAGCTAAGACCTTTTCATGGTTTTAGTGCAGAATTTTCTGCAGCACTAACTTTGTTTGGTGCATCGTCGTTTGGAATTCCAGTTAGTACAACTCATACAATTACTGGTTCGATAATTGGTGTAGGTTCAATACAAAATTTCTCTGCTGTAAAATGGGGTGTGGCTAAAAATATTTTCTTAGCTTGGTTGCTGACTATTCCACTAAGTGCGCTATTTGCAAGCATTACTTATTTGTTAGTTCATTTCTCTGCTCTATATTTTTAATATGATTAATTCAGTGTTCTCCAAACATTAAAAAAGCTTTACCAATCATTTGATTAATCTCTAAATAGCAATTGTAACACTACTTTAAATCAAAACTTTATCTACCTTATTCAATTAGTTTATCAATCAATTAAAATTCATTTCACTAAAAATCACTGAAGAATTTTATCCTATCGAAGTAAAAAAACAATTCAATTTTATAAAAGCATGTATTGCTTCATCAATAAAGAAGGATTAATTATCTCACCCGTATTTCTTCACACACTCAATTACAGTTTTTGATTCAAAAGAAATGATATGTTATTTGATTAATTTAAAACAAAAAAGCCGTCCAGAAGGACGGCTTTTTAATAATCACACACCTTTCTCTTATTTCTCAAGCATTTCGATTACAAGTACTCTTCTATTCTTCCAGTATTCTTTTCTAACTTTAGTAACAGGTCTTTCTTCACCAAACCACTTGGTCATAAATCTATTCTTATCAATACCTTGACTTACTAAGTACTTGTAAACTGTATTTGCTCTCCTTTCAGAAAGCTTCATGTTATATGCAGCTGGACCAATTGGACATGCATGACCTTCAATTGAGAACATTACATCTGGATTTTCTTTCATAAACTTCACAGCTTCATCAAGTTTTGCTTTCTCTTCTTTTCTTAAATCATATCTATCAAATCCAAAGTAAATTGTAACTTGATAAGCTTCTTCTTTAACTGGGCAACCATCTTTGTCAACTTTCACACCAGCAGGAGTATCTGGGCATTTATCTAAGTAATCTGGTACTCCATCTCCATCACTATCAACTGGGCAACCATTCTTATCTACTTGTACACCAGCAGGAGTATTTGGACATTTATCTAAGTAATCTGGTACACCATCTCCATCGCTATCAACTGGACAACCATCTTTATCAACCTTTACACCCTTAGGTGTATTTGGGCATTTGTCTAAATAATCTGGTACACCATCTCCGTCGCTATCAATTGGACAACCAAACTTATCAACTTTAACTCCCTTTGGAGTATTTGGACACTGATCATATTTGTCAATAACTCCATCACCATCTGAGTCAACATCACTGACGAATGCGTAACTTAAACCTAAAGTTACGGTTGCATATCCATCATTTGAATTTCCACTCTTAATTCCTTCAAAATAATCTTGGCCTCCAAAGTTGTATGCACCACTAAGATTTAAACTAAAGTTATGAGTAAGTAAATATTTTAATCCCAACTCACCATAAAAACCTAATGCTTTGTTATCATCCGCAATCTTTTTGGTGTGGTAAAAAGTATAGTTCAATCCTGCACCTAAATAAGGCAGAAGATTTGATTTACCATAAGCATACATTAAACCAAATTTTCCATCATAAACAAAATTTCTATTTGTATTAGCAATCGCAGGCATATCTTTAAATTTTAGAAAATTATAACCTGCCAATAGTCTCAACCCAAAAGCATGTTCGCTCGATGTTGAGAAGAAATATTCAAAACCGCCTCTTAAGGTTGGGAAATTCAGTTTATTCCCTGGATCAACAAGTGATATGTTAAAACCACCATCAATTGTTGCTCCGAACCAACCGCTTAGTGGGCTACTTTCTTTTTCTTGTGCTATTAAGTTTAAATTAAAAACAATCATTAGCACAATTATTGGAAAAAATATTTTCTTAATCATTTTAATCCTCCAATTTTTATTTTTAATATAATAAATTTATTTAATTTTTGTAATAACAACCCTTCTATTTTTTTGTCTTCCAACTTCGGTCTTATTATCCGCAATCGGATAATCTTCACCCATCCCTTCAGAAATTAACGAATTAGCTGGAATTCCTAAACTAATCAAATATTTTTTCACTGCATCTGCTCTTTCTTGAGAAAGTTTTTTATTTGACGTTGATGAACCTTGACTATCCGTGTGACCTTCTATTCTCCACTTCGAATTCGGATATTTTTTCATTATTTCAGCTAATCGTTTAAGTTCAATTTTAGCTGATTCAGTTAATACAGATTTTCCTGCTTCGAAAGTTGTCATACCTTGTAAAACAAAAATTTGTTCCTCCGATGGTTCATTCTCTTTTTGCTCTGGACATCCTTCAGAATTCACACTAACTCCTAATGGTGTATCTTGACATTTATCTACATTATCAGGAACTCCATCTTTATCAGAGTCTTTCGGGCATCCCTTATCATCAACAATTATATTCTGTGGAGTATTTGGGCATTCATCAAAACTATCTAATACACCGTCATTATCAGAATCTAATGGACAACCTTTTTCGTCAACTGCAAATCCAGAAGGAGTCCCAGGACATCTATCCAAATAATCAGGGACACCATCGTTATCACTATCCAAAGGACAACCATTTTTATCTACAACCACTCCATTTGGTGTATCAGGACATTTGTCAAAACGATCTTCTATTCCATCTAAATCAGAATCCTTAATCTTTGAAACTGGACATCCAAATTCATCGACTTTGATTCCAATAGGTGTATTTTTACACATATCATATCTATTAGGTACACCATCTTTATCTGTATCCATTAAATCACCAAAATAAATTGAAAAACCTCCAATTATAGAATAAAACAAATCTTTTTTAGAATTAACCATCCCATCTATTTCATCACTATTCGGATAATTCAAAATGCCAGCAAAATTTAAAGTGAGTCCTTCAGTTAGTCTAATTTTGAAACCTCCCTCACTATAAAATCCCAATGCAACATTCCTCTTTATATCATAAACATTTGACCTATTTTGATCTAAAACTTTATACCAATAAGTAGAATACCCTCCAGCACTTATGTAAGGAATAAATGAATTGTAATTTATTATAAATTTTAATCCCACTCCTCCATCAAGAAAATAAGTCAAAAATTCGGAAGATAATCTTGGTGGATTTCCAATCATCAAATTGTAAGAGCTTTGACCTAATACAGTGCCATAACCGCTAAATATTTGTAAACCAAATAAACTCTTTGAATAAGCCTCAAATAAATATTCAAACTCTCCTCGTCCATAAAAACCAAATTTTGATTTTGAAAAATCCCCTCGATAATAATTAGCTCCACCACCCACACTTAACCAAAACGAATTACTGAGAGGATTAGGATATTCTCTGTATTGTGAAATGGCGAATACGGGAAAAAGAAAAATTATTATGAATAATATTTTTTTCATCTTATCCTCTCTTTTCTAAATAGATGAATTGAAATGCCTGTTGACAAAATTATAAATGAATCATTTTTTCTTGAAACAAATCCATCTAATTCATCAATACCACCTTTAAAATACTTAAGAGAAAAATTATAACTGAAATCTCTGTGAATAAATAATCTAAAACCAAATTCTCCTGAATATGTTAAAAAAGGATCCCTCTTACTATTCGTAAACAACGAATAACCATTTCTCTCAAGTGGAATAAAGGCAATAAAATAACTCGCTCCTAACGAAAAGTAGGGAATAAATTTACCTTTGCCTAAGGCAATCGCAATTGAAGGTTCTAACAATACAAAAGGAGTGTTAAACTTTTTTATCATTCTAATTAAACTTCCATCACCGCTAAGGCGACCTGTTGTCGACTCTCCATTTAATTCACCATAATAACCATGCAATCGCAAACCAGGAGTGAGAAACATCTTAGATGGAAAGTAATATTCAATTCCAGCACGTGCCGTATAACCAATCCTTGACGATTGAAAATCTGAGAATGGATAAGTAATCCCACCTTCAAAAGTACCTACCCAGAATTTTTCTAAGGAATTGTACTTTGACCTCAACTCAACAATGTTTTGAGCAACAGACAAATTTTCAAAAATTAAAATTAGGAAACCAAAAGCGATTAAAGTTTTGACGGAAAATAGATTTCTATTCATTATTGAATTCCTATTTTGGTCATAATTTGTAAAAAAAATTATTCCTTGTCAAGTCATTAACTCATTAAAATTATTGAAATTATAAAAATAATTTAAAGCAATGTTTTCAAAAAAAATTGTAATTACTTAAAAAACTGAAAAATATTTTTTATTAAATAGAAGGAAGGAATTCATACATAGTTTTGGAAAGATTTTTATTTCCTATTTTCTGTAGATTAAGAGATTTAAAAAAAAGACTGCCAGAGAGGAGGGGAACTCTGGCAGTAGGAGAATTACGAATTTAAGGAGGTCTAAGGAGGAGGTTTTTCTTCTCAAATTCGTATACAAATTTCTGAAAATTTTCAAATTATTTCAACTTAAATTTTGTTTTCTTAAAGAGTTAAAATTACTTTTGCATTTGATTATGGAGATTTTTATATGTATGTAACTGAAGAAATCGACATCAAAAACGAAATTAAAAGATTGAAAAAGGATTTGAATGCTGTTATTCTTGCTCATTATTATCAAGAGTCTGACATTCAAGATTTAGCTGATTTTGTTGGAGATAGTCTCGAATTATCAAAGCAAGCTGCTCGAACAAATGCTGAGATTATTGTTTTTGCAGGCGTTCACTTCATGGCAGAAACTGCAAAAATTCTTAATCCAATGAAAAAGGTTTTGATCCCTGATTTAACGGCTGGATGCTCACTGTCCGATAGTTGCCCAGCTCCATTATTTAAAAAATTTAGAGAAGAACATCCAGATTATGTTGCTGTAACTTATATTAATAGTAGCGCAGCAGTAAAAGCTCTAAGTGATATAATTTGCACATCATCAAATGCGGAAAAAATAATTCGTTCAATTCCTGAAGATAAGAAAATTCTATTTTCACCTGACAGAAATCTCGGAAGATATCTTATCAATAAAACTGGTCGTGAAATGATACTTTGGGATGGAACTTGTATGGTTCATGAACAATTTGTTCAGGAAAAGATTATAAAACTTAAAGCAGACAATCCTGATGCACTTTTAATTTCTCATCCAGAATGTGAAGAAAAAGTTCTTGATATTTCCGATTTCATTGGTTCGACAAGTCAACTATTGAAATTTGTCAGAGAAAGTGATGCGAGGAAATTCATCGTTGCAACTGAAGTAGGGATTATCCATCAAATGAAAAAATTTTGTCCTGATAAAATTTTTATTCCAGCTCCACCTGAAGACTCAACATGTGCTTGTAATGAATGTCCACATATGAAAAAGAATACACTTGAAAAATTATACTTGTGTATGGTTGAACTTCAACCTGAAATTATTTTGTCAGAAGAATTAATTGAAAAAGCTTACATCCCAATTAAAAGAATGCTTGACCTCAGTTAATCTGATTGTGATTTTTTGAGAACTATTCGCATTACACTACCTTTTCCTGGCGAGCTGTATTTAACAAAAATTTTACCTTTGTGATACTCTTCAATTATTCTTTTAGCAAGACTAAGTCCTAAGCCCCAACCTCGTTTTTTAGTACTAAAACCTGGTCTAAAGATTTCTTTTCTAAATTTTAAATCAATTCCTTTACCTGTATCAATCACATCAATAAAAATATTTTTATTGTCCGATGAAATTTGATAATTAATCTTACCTGATTTCTCTTCAATGGCATCGATTGAATTCTTCGTTAGATTTTCTAAAACCCATTCAAATAATTCAGGATTGATTTTTGTAATAAATTGTTGTTTATCTGATTTTTGCCCATTTAATACTTCTATCGAAAGTTCTATGTTCTTTCCACTTTGGGGAATCCTTCTTTCAAAATAACTTATTACTCGTTCAATTACTTTTACAACATTTTCATTTTTCATCTCAGGGACAGAACCAATTTTAGAGAATCTTTCAGCGACTTTTCTAAGTCTTTCAAGGTCATTTTCTATTTCAGAAATTATATCATTTACCTTGTCAGGATCTGTATAATTTATCTTGAGCAACTCAACCCAACCCATCAAACTTGAAAGAGGTGTTCCTAATTGATGTGCAGTTTCTTTTGATAAACCTACCCATATTTTGCTATTCTCATTTCTTTTCACATAACTAAAACCGATATATGCTAAAAGAATAAATGCTGCAGCAATTGATAACTGCACATATGGATAATATTTCAACTGCTCAACTAATTTTGAATCACCATAATGTATTTTACTCAAAACAATCGTATCGGCATAAGTTACAAGAATTGGTGGATGTGTTTCATCCATTTTCTTTATCAAATCAGAAATAAACTTAATTTTTTGTTCACGTGTCAAGCTTGTATCAATATCTATGTTTCTGATTTGAGTGTGGTTATCAGGGTCAAAGTTGTTTTCAGGATCTGTTAATATTAAAGGGAAATCTATCTCTTGGATGATATTTTCAAAAATGAATGTGTAATCTTTCTCAGGTTCATTAGAATTTGCAACATATTCAAGTCCCTTAGCGAATAAAGTTGCAATTCGCTTTTCCCTTTCTTGAAGTTGTTTTACAACATAATTTGTGTAGATAAGTGTTGCAGCTGCAATAATTATAGCAATTGCGAGAAGAATGAATTTAATATAAAGGGGAAATTCTCTTCTGAATTTTATCATTCTCGTACCCTATCCAAAAATTCTATTAATGCATCTTTGATTGCATTTGCCACTTTTAATTGAAACTCTTTATCCTTAAGAAGTTTCTCTTGATGGGGATGAATTATGAATGTTGGCTCAACCAATACGGCAATTGTTTCAGGAATTCTACACATGTATAAGTTATCCCAGTACAATCCAAAATCTGGTAAGTCAAGTTTTTCTTTTAGTTTCTGATGCAAAATAAAGGCAAACTCTCTTGCGTTTTCGTTGTAATAATAGACACTAAATCCATTATGCTTAATTGGATTAACACCATCTGGAACAGCGTTGTTGTGAATACTAATCGAAAAATCTGGATTGAACGATATTACTTTTGCTTTTCGTTCTCTTAATGGAAGAGGATTATCTTCTCTTGTTAAATAAACTTTTGCACCCTCTTTCTCCAAAACTTCCTTTGTAATTTTTGCAAGTACAAGATTGATATCTTTCTCTTTCAATCCTGAGGGTCCAACTGCACCATCATCTGCATTATGACCCGGATCTAATACTATAGTCCTTCCTTCCAAAGGACTACCAAAAAATAAAAATCGTTTTTTAATAGAAGGAGACTTTTTAATTTTTAATACAAGAATATTGTCTTCATAATCAATAAAATAACCCCACAGGTTTTTTTGATTAAGCTTGATTTTTATTTCAAGTTCATCGTTATTGATTTGAGACCAATTTACATCAGTAATTAAATTTTGATTTCGATCGAAGAAAACCCAATCAATATTTGAAACAGCGTTAAAAATTTTTAAAGATATCAAGTTATTATTTTGAACATGTTTTATTTCATAGGGAAGCTTTTCGTGTAAACCAATCTCAACTCGTACAAAATTGCCAGCATCTTTTGTGCGAATTACTTCAATTGTGCTTTTCGGAGGTAAAGTACCTTCTGGTAAAAATTCTGCAGAATTTTTTGGAACGAATACTGATTGATTTGAAGAAAGTCTTAATCTCAAAAAATCTTTTCGTTCACCGTCACAAATCGCTTTCACACCTTCAGGTAAAAACAATCTGTATCCCAACATTGGTCCAGTTCTACCAACAACCAAATTTTGTTCTTTTAAGATGCGAACCACTCGATATTGAAGATTGGTATTAACTGTGATTTTAGAAGGGAATAAAAATTCTTTTTTACCAAGTTTAGAATGTTCAAGAACAATTTTTAATTTTTTGTCTTTCCAATCTTTTGATGGGATTATTAGATGTCCTTCGTAAATTCCTTTAATTGTATCTTTAGATAACTTAAAACCACTTCCAAATACTGCTTCGCCAAGATAAAATTCATTTGTTATTAAATTCTCAACAAGAGGATATTTTTCTTTCTCTCCATCGATAAGAAAATAACCTTTACAATTCGGTGTAGCTTTAAATTTTATATCTAAAATTTCACCTGGATTTAAAACTAAATCTTCAGACGGTTCTATCTGAAAATTTTCATCAATAATAATTTTATCTTCTGCAAGAGTTTTTAACGGTTTGTTTACTTTTACTGGTAAAAGAAAAGTATCCCTCGATTTGTCAGTTATAACTTCAATCTGAAAATATCCGTTGAGGTATTTTTCTTTTGCTAAATAAATTGAATCGGTTAAAGACGGAAGAATAATTTTAGAGTAGTATAAAAAAGAACCATCTTTATCGAAATTAACTTTTTCTGAATTGATAAGAAGTTCCTTAACATCATTACTAACATTTCCCAATATCAAAGCATAACCATCTTGAGGTGAAATAATCTGATTAGGTTTTGGATAGATTATTGTAATTTTTGATTTAGATTCACCTTGACTTTGCAGCTCGGAAAAATTTATCAGGCTTAAGAGCAAAGAAACGAGAGTTATTACAAACGATTTATACGATGATTGTATCATCTCTTTCATACCCAGTTGAAATAATATTAATATTTACAGAGAGATAGTCTTCAATAAATCTAATATATTCAATGGCTTCATTAGGTAAATTTTCAAAATTTTTGATTCCACGAATTGACTTACGCCAGCCCTTAAAAGTTTTGTAAATCGGTTCAACTTTATTTAATGTAGGTATATCAATTGGGAAATAATCAATTAATTCACCATCAATCTTGTAATGTGTACACACTTTGATTTCATCAAACGAACTTAGAACATCAAGTTTTGTTAACGACAAAGATTTAAATCCATTTATTAAAGTCGAATATTTCAAAGCAACTAAATCAAGCCAACCGCATCTTCGAGGTCTTCCAGTAGTTGCACCAAATTCATTACCTTCTGTTCTTAATTTTTCACCAATTTCATTTTTTAATTCAGTTGGAAAAGGTCCTTCACCAACCCGAGTAGTGTAAGCTTTTGCAACTCCAATTATTTGAGAAATATATCTTGATGAAATTCCAGAACCAGTTACAGCACCACCAATAGTAGGATTGGAAGAAGTTACATACGGATAAGTACCATAGTCAACATCCAATAATGTACCTTGAGCACCTTCAAGTAAAATATTTTTACCAATTCTTACTAACTCGGCAACATAAGCAGCATTTTTAACGATATAAGGTTTGAGTTTTTCTCTAACTAAAAACAATTCTTCTAAGATTTGATTATAATCGAATAACGAATCGGTGTGAAGATTTTTTGTTAAAGCATTTTTAGTTTGTATGTTTTTGCTAATCATTGAACGGAGATATTCATCATTAAATAAATCAATTGCTCTGATTCCTATTCTTGCGTATTTATCGGTATAAGTAGGACCAATTCCTTTTCCTGTGGTTCCAATTTTATTTTGTTCTTCGTTAAGAGTGTCTATGATTTTATGATAATTGAGAACGATGTGGGTATTTGGTAAAATTTTAATTCTGTTGTTTGTATTAATACCATTTTCATTCAATAAGGATATTTCATTTAAGAAAGCGTGTGGATCTAACACAACTCCATTTCCAATAACGCACAAAATATCATTTCGAATTATTCCTGAAGGTATTAGATGTAAGACAAACTTTTTTCCATTTACAAAAATTGTATGACCCGCGTTAGCACCACCTTGATAACGAACTACGATATCAACATTTTCACTTAACAAATCAACTATTTTACCCTTACCCTCATCGCCCCATTGCGAACCAATTACAACAATTACATTCATTTTTATCTCCATCTTTTCAAAAAAAAATCCGTATTAGTACAAAGACTAATACGGACACAAATTACTAATAAAAAATTATTTTTATTGTTGTGTTTGATAGCTTTTAACTGCTTCTTCAACAGAATCGTAATGTTCGAAAATTGTAATTAACTTAGTAATCATAAGGAGAGATTGAATCTTCTCAGTTACATTAGCAAGTTTCAAATCACCACCACCATTTCGCATAGTTGTTAATGCACTAATCAAAATTCCAAGACCAGAGCTGTTGATGAACTTTACATTTGATAGATCAATCACAACATTTTTCTTCCCTTCATCCAGGAGTTTGTGAAGTAATGTGTTTAATTCGGCAGCGTCTGGTCCGCCCATAACATTGCCGTGTAATTCGAGAATTACAGCATTGTAAGCTTCTTTTTGTTTAATTTTCATAAATGTTTCCTTTTTTTCAAAAATATTTATTGAATAGAATACATACAAAAAGAAAAATCAATTTATATTAAAATTAAAATTCAATTTTTCCTTTTTTCCTTTTCATAGTCCAGTCGTAAACAATCGCCGATGCAACATAAATTGACGAGTAAGTACCAGTAATAATTCCAATCATGAATGTAAAAGCAAATCCGCGATTTACTTCACCACCAAAAAGAAGCAATGCTAAAATGACAAGGAATACCGTTCCAGAAGTTAAAATTGTTCTCGATAAAGTTCTGTTAATACTCATATTAAAAAGACTTTTCAAATCCATGGTTTTATGAATTTTTAGATTTTCACGAATTCTATCAAACACAACCACAGTATCATTAACTGAAAAACCGACTAAGGTCAAGAAAGCAGCAATAACTGATTGCGTAATTTCCAAATTCAATCCTGGTATTAAACCGTTAAACAAAGAAACAAAACCAAGGGTAACCAAAACATCGTGGAAAAGAGCCAGCACTGCACCAACACCAAAAACAAACTTGAACCTAAATCCCAAGTAAATCAAAATCACAATCAATGATAACAAAATTGCAATAACCGCATCTCTTCTCAATTCTTTTCCAATCTTTGGTCCAACTTTATCTTCTTTGATTATTTCAAATTTGTAATTAGTGAACTTTTCCTTTAGTCCTTCTCTAATTAAATCAGAAATACCTACTCTGATGATTACATCTCTGTTATTCTCTTCTTGAGAATAAAGTCCTGCTTGGAAACCATTAGATAAAAGATATTCTGTAACTAAAGCTGCTGTATCTGGAGAAGGCAAAGTAACTACAATTGCATTAGCAGTTTTTTCTTTGATTTGATATAATGTATCAGGAACTATGGTTTCAATTGTTTTTCTAAGAGTAGAAACAATTTTATCGAATTGTTCTGTTGAAATATCTTGAAGTGGAGTTCTTATCAAAACATTCTCAGAAGTAGCTCCAAAGGTTTTAACTTCAACATTTCCAATACCAATATTACTTGCCGAAGCTCTTACATCACTTAAATTAACTGGTTTATTGAAACTAACTACTACCTCAGTTCCACCTTTGAAATCAATTCCATATTCAAGACCTTTAATGGCAACAGTCAATAACCCAAAGACAATGAACGAAATTGAAATGATGTAGAAAATATTTCGTTTACCGAGAAAATCTATATTTATGTTTTCAAATAATCTCATATTTTCTCCTGAATTCTAACCGAAGTTTGGTTTCTTTCCTTGTTCAACTAAAACATCAAATATTAATCTTGTGATAAAGAGTTGAGTGAATAATGTTGCAGCAATACCAATCATTAATGTAAGAGCAAATCCTTGAATTGGACCACTACCAAATTGATAAAGTATTAATCCTGTAAAGAATGTAGTAATATTACCATCGAATATAGCTGAAAAAGCTTTTGAATAACCTGCATCAATTGCTGCTTTTATTGTTTTTCCGGTTTTTAATTCTTCCCTTACTCTTTCATTTACAAGAACATTTGCATCTACTGCCATACCTATAGTTAAAATAATACCAGCGATACCTGGAAGAGTTAGCGTAGCTCCAAAACCTGCCAAAACAGAAAGAATAAAGAAGACATTCAACAGAACTGCAAAATCAGCAATGGTTCCTGCAGTTCTATACCAAAAGGCCATGAAAATAATTACAAGTAATCCACCAAGTAAAGCTGATGTCAATCCTTTTTGAATTGAATCTTGACCGAGGGAAGGACCGATTACTCTCTCTTCAATAATCTCAACAGGTGCGGGTAATGCACCAGCTTTCAAAACTATTTCCAAAAGTTTTGCTTCTTCAAGTGTTCCAATATTTTCAATTTGAGAGCGACCACCTGTTATTTTACTTCTAACTGTTGGTGCTGAAAAGACAACTCCATCTAATATTATTGCAATTCTCTTATCAATATTATTTCCAGTAATTCTCGCCCAATCTCTTGCTCCTTCAGCATTCATCTCCATTGTAACAATTGGAGAACTTGTCTGTGGGTCTAAAGTCGCTCTTGCATCAACAATAACTCCACCTGTTAATTCTGGAGTAGCTTTAACACAATAAAGTCTATAAATTCCTTGACCTTCGGCATAAAATTCTGGTTTAGCACTCCAAACAAATTTTACATCTTTTGGAATAACATTTTGAACTTCAGGTCTACTTAACATCAATTCAACTTTACTTTTATCATTTTCTCGAACGAACAAATCTGCAGTTTGTGATTGTGGATTAGGAACTGCTACAGTGAACAAAGGATATTCTTTAGCAAATTCCTCTTGAGACATTTGGTCTGGTGATTTCTTAGTCGTATCGGCTTTTGTCGTATCTTTAGCGGTTGTATCTTCGATTGGTTTGCCAGCAAGAACTTTATTAATCTTTTCTAATAGAGCAAAAGTAAATTCAGGATCTTTTACAAGATTAAATTCGAGTAATGCAGTTCCTTGAAGTAATTGACGAGCTTCTTCTTTTCTTGCAACACCAGGTAACTCGACAATAATTCTTCTCGAACCAGAAAGATGAATGCTCGGCTCAGATACACCATATTGATCAACACGATTTCTAATTATCTCCTGCGCACGAGTGACTGCATCCTCTGCTTGCTTTTCTAACATGCTAATTATTTTATCATCATCGTCTCGAATTTCACCAAAATATCGGCTTAATCTGATTCCTCTCTTTTTTGCTTCCTGAGCAAAAACTTGAACAACTGGTTCTTCACTAACTTTAACAATACTTTCTGTTGCACGGAGCATTTCGTAAAAGTTCTCATCCGGATTTTTTGCGAGTTTCTCAAGAAGCTTTAAAGTGTTTACTTCAAGAACGATGTACATACCGCCCTGAAGGTCTAAGCCAAGCTTTATTCTTTTTTCTCTGGCTTTTTTAATTGAAGGATCAGCATTTCGAATGCTGTCTTCTACTTGTGTTAAATACTTATCTACTTCTGTTGGTTTTGCATTAGGATGCTCTTTTAGATATGCTGCTTTTCTTTCAGCAAGAATTTGTTGAATTTCTTTTGTATTGAAATAATCTTGAATTGTGGGATATAAAAAATAAATTCCCAAACCGATTAAAGCTAAAATTAAGATGATTTTAAATCTATATTTTTTCATAGCAATCCACTCTTTATATGAGAAAATTTAGCCTTCAAATATATTACTTGAGGTTTTGAAAAACAATTTAAAATTGAGTTTTTCAAATTATATTATGAAAAATTATGCGAATTGCTCTCACCTTTGAATGGGAATAAAGGATTTCTGTTCTAAATCGACTGGATAAAGTTCGAGATTATCAAACCATGCTCGACCCTTACCAATAAGATTACATTTTATAATTAAATATTTAAGCTCAGGATTTATTGTTCTTACCCAAGTAGTTAAATGTGACCAATCGTTCGTACCTTTCAGCGTATCACTTGCTGCTATCGCTAAAAGACTATCATTTTTCGAATACAACTCTATACTTAGATAAACTGCTTTTACACTTTCTGTTCTAATTCTACCATTCAATATCAATTTCTTTTCTTTGGGAAAATTTGAAATGGTTTGAGAAAAAGATAAACTCAAAGTGTCAATCTCAGATGTAATGTTTGCGCTGAAATTGCCTTCAAATTTTACCAAATCATCTATAAGTGAAAAATATTTTGATTGATTATTGAAATCAACTTTCCAATAAGAAAAATCTCCCCTTTCAAAATTTGAGTTTTTAAGAATGTTGCGAGTATAATCCACCTCGTCGAATTTTTCTTCGATTTCTTCTTTCTTACCAGATAAAAAAATTGCAATAACAACAATTACCGAAGCGGCGAATATCAACAATAAGACTAAAAATTTTTTACTGCTTTTCATTATGAAATCATTATGATTAATTTTACAAACAAATTTATTTAATATTCTGATTAGATTTTTATGGCGAAACTTTCACTCATTATCTCGTTTTATAATCGTATTGATTATCTAAAGCTTGTTTTTGCTGGTTTGGAAATTCAAACCTTCTCAGACTTTGAGGTGATAATTGCAGACGATGGTTCAAATGAAAATGTCGTTAATCAATTACAAAGCCTAATCAAAAAATTAAATTTCCCTGTAAAACACATTTGGCAGGAAGATAAAGGATTCAGAAAAAATAAAATTTTAAATAAAGCAATTCTTACAAGCGAAACTGACTATCTTGTCTTCATTGATGGTGATTGTATTCCTCATTCTGAGTTTTTGAAAGAACATTTCTTCAATCGTGAAGAAAAAATTTGCTTAACTGGTCGAAGAGTTAATCTATCAAAAAAAATAACCGATAAACTCACTGAAGAACTTATTAAGAATAAATTTTTGGAAAGAAACTCTCTTTTACTTTTTTTTGACAGCATATTTGGTGAGACTGTTGATTTTGAAAAAAGCATTTATCTCAAATCGACTTTGTTTAGAAATTTTGTAAATAAAAAAAATCGTGGGCTTCTTGGATGTAATTTTTCAATCCACAAAAAAGATATTATTGAAGTAAACGGATTTGATGAAAGATATATTTATCCTTCAATTGGAGAAGATAGCGATTTACAATTTCGACTCGAGTTGAACGGTGTAAAGATTAAATCTTTAAACAACATAGCAATTCAATATCATCTATATCACAAGTTGCAAGATAGAAGAGAAGAAAATCTTCTCCTCTTTGAGCAAGTGAAAAATTCTCAAATAGCTTTTACACCATACGGAATTAAAAAATCAATTGTGTCTGATTGATAATATATCACCATCCTTGACAATATATTCTTTTCCTTCCAATCGCCATGCTCCGTGTTCTTTGGCTTTTGCGAAAGAACCATATTTAATAAAATCGTCATAATGAACAACTTCAGCTCGAATGAACTTATTGTAAAAATCAGTATGAATTTCTCCAGCTGCCTCTTGTGCATTCATACCTTTACGAATTGTCCAAGCACGAACTTCATCTTCGCCAACTGTGAAAAATGATTGGAGTCCAAGCAAATCGTAAGATTCTCTAATTAATTTTGTTAGTGCCGATTCTTTAATACCATATTCTTCCATAAAAGCCTTTGCTTCTTCATCAGAGAGTTCTGAAAGCTCCATTTCGATTTTTCCGTAGAAAGCAAGTGCTCTTGTGTTCTTCGAAATTTTTTTCTTAATCAGTATGTCAAAGAATTGGTCTTCTTTGTTAATGTATTTTTCATCTAAGTTCAAAGCAATTAACATTGGTTTAAGCGACAAAAGTTGATAAGCTCGAAGAAGTTTAATTTCATCTTTTGATAAATCAGCATCACGAAGTGGAATTTCTTTATTCAAATAATCTAAGCATTTTTCAAGAACAGGAATTTCCTTTTTTAAATTTTCGTCCTGCGTTTTTTGAATCTGTTTTTTGATTTTCTCAAGTCGATTCTCTATTACAGATAAATCTGAAATTATAAACTCCGTTTCGAATGTATTAATATCTCGCATCATATCAATCGAACCATATGGATGGGGAGCAAATTCATTTTCAAACAAACGAACAACTTGAACTAATGCATCATTCGTTCTAACTTTTGCTAAAAAGTTATTCGTAAATTGCGCCGAACCAGTTTCCCCTTTCTGAAGTCCTACAACATCAACTATTTCAATTGTAGCGTTCACTTTTCTTTTTGGTTTAAAAATTTCATTTAGTTTATCTAATCTTTCGTCAGGTACTTTAATCACTGCTTGATGTGTTTCTCCTCTTGATGCTGAATTAGGGTCAATGTGTGTTTTTGTTAAAGTTTGAAATAAAGTTGTTTTGCCAGAAAGTGGTAAACCGACTATTCCAATTTGCATTTTATCTCCAATTTTAAATGATTTAAAATGAACTGTTTGAGATTGTGTCTCTAAATAGATTTGAAATTCAATACAAAGATATTCATGATGATTTGTTATAACAAAAGAACGACCTGCGCCTTAATAAAAGACACAGGTCGTCAAAGGAGGGTTAATTAGGCTAAACTAAAAAAGCAAATTATCCAATGCACCTTTTGGAATTTGAGGCAATTTCGAGGGGTCATATTTTCTTAAAATTAAACTTCCAGGTATTGTCGAAACATTTATATAAGGAATATTTGCACCCCATTTCTGGTTAATCACTTTTATAAATTCATTCGCAATAATTGCATAACCACGACTTGTTGGATGAACACCATCAAGACTGAAAAGTCCACCCGTAACAAATTGGGTTGTAAATCTTATTCCATTAACTGTAATTCCTGTTCTTGCGCTATTCAGTAATGCATTTGCATCAACAAGTCCAAAACCTTTTGAACTTGCAACGCTCGAAATTACAGAATTGTACTGGTTAATGATGCTTCTAACAGTAACTGCCTCAGCGGAATCTAAAACGACATTATTTGGGAGAGGATTAGTTCGCGATGTTCCTCTTCCTTGATTAATCAAATCAATCGCTCTTAGTGTTAGATAATTTGTCTCTAAGCTCGCAGGAACTACATCTCCAGTACCTCTTTCAATCCAAACTGCTGTAATTCCTTGAGCTCTAAGAGTTTGACCAACTGTTGTAAAGAATGGAATTGAAGTTACATCAGGAATATTTGCAACTACAACTTTTGCACCTGTATTTGCTAATTCATTTGCTAATGCATTATACAAAGCTGTGAAATTTGCAACTGGTGTAAATGGAACCGTTCCACCACTTGTTGCATGACCTAAGATATCATTATTTCCTATCCATAAAGTGATTAATTTCGGATTCAAAGCTTTCGCTTGATTAAGCATTGTACCCTGACCACGCAAAACTAAATCAAACAAAGGATTCGCTTGACCACCAAATACATACGAATAACAAGTTGTACTGCTTGTAGCATTTGCAATATCATACAAGAATGCACCTGGTACTGCGAGATTGTTATATGGGCGATTTAATCCAGTATTCTTTGGTTGACCTTGATTTGTATTCGTGTACAATTGAATTCCTGTAGCAGTTAATGCTTGAACCTCAAGTCTTCCACCAGTTCCTGGGTCAGAAACAATCGGCTGTTCAAATGGGACACCAACTTGATTAGCAATTAATTTTCCATAAGAATAAATTTGAGCTGATTCATACAATGCACCATTCTGATAACCAGCTGTTAAACTATTTCCAAGAGTTACAAAGCTTGAAAAGTCAACTGAGCCAGTTGATGGTGGTGCTGGTGGAGCAAGCTCGCTTCGGTCTTCGCAACCTATTGCGAGTAATGCTATAATTACTAAAAATATGCTTAAAACTTTTTTCATTTTCATCTCCTTTCTCTAATTAAAAATTATAACTTACATTAAATCCAAAGAGATGTGTAGTTGTATTATAGGTTCCATTGAATGGAGAATTTCCAGCGTAATATACTTTTGAGTTTGAAATGGTTCTTTCAGCAACTCTTAAAAACATATATGATACATCAATCTTAATATTTTTCATCTTATAGCCCGCACCTAAGGTAAAACCTAATCTATCTGAATCTGGTAGTGTTGGATCAACATATTCATCTCTTATTGGGTTTTTGTCAAAGAGCATTCCTGCTCTTAAATCTAAATTAGAGAGGAGACTGTATTCACCGCCAAATCGAAGGATGTAAGAATCAAACCAATTCTTTGGTGTACTAATATCAGGATATTTTGGATCAACAAAATCAACTTTTAAATCTTTATATGAAGACCAAGTTACATATTGCAGAGAAGCTGCAAGTAATAATTCAGGCATTACACGATATGCAACTCCAAAATTGAAGTTTTGAGGTGTAGTAACTTCAGTTTTAACATCGCCTTGTGGAAGTTGTGATTGCAATTGGGCTGGACCAGTTGTTTCGGCTGTACCATTAAATGAAAGTTTTACATCACCTCGATAAGAGAAGCCAATTGATAAATCTTTTAATGGTTTAGCAAGGACACCAAAACGATATCCAAAGCCATTACCATTACCTTCAAGTTTTACATTTGCTTCGCCTGCAAATGGAGAGATATCAACTTTTCTTTTAAGTAAAACTTGTCCGTAGACAAAATCTAAACCCCAGCCTACAGAAATATCTTCTGTTATTTTGTAAGAAATTGTTGGAGTAAAGAAGAAAGTTCTTAATCTTGTTTCAGTTGCAATGTATCTTCCTACCCAATCTTCAGGCCATTTGGTACCAAGACCAAAAGGATTATTTAATCCAAAACCTACTGTTAAATCTTTAGTTAATTGATAACTCGCATATAGGTTTATTGGATAAAATATTTGACGAACCATTTTTGACTCAGCAACACTTGGTGCTGGACCTCTAAAAGAAGTTCTTGGTGCTATGAAAGTTGCACCCAACATTACATTAAAACCCCTTAACTGTGTTAATCCTGCTGGGTTGAAGTAAATAGCTGAGGGGTCGTTTGCAACTGCGATGAACGCACCACCCATACCCATCGCTCGTGAACCATGTTCGTTCACTTGAAATCCGCCTGCATTAATTAAAGTATGGGTGAGAATAAGGAGAGCAATTGTTAGAAGTTTTTTCATTTATCCTCCATAATTTTTTTACCTACAATAATAGTTAAGATATTTAATAAAAGTCAAACAATAACCCGTGTAAATTTTTCGAAGTTGTTCCTTCAATTTGTGAATTATTATTGCTTTATCTATCTAAATGAAATTTTTATTAGTTTGGATTATTGTGAGTAAGAGATAAAAACTATTTATTTAATTATTATTTGAACGACAATAAAACCATTTGAATTTTAGAAAAACTCTACTTGCAAACCTGCCTAAAAACTCTCAAGAAATTTTCGCCATAAATTTTTCGAATATCCGAAATTGAATATCCTCTTCTTAAAAGCGCTTCTGTAAGATTTGGAAATTTGGAAACATCTTCCAAACCAACCACTACTCTCTCAATACCATCAAAATCGGAACCAAGAGCTATGTAATCAATCCCAACTAAATTTTTTATATGCTCAATATGAGCAATTACATGACTAATATTCGCAGTTGAGGCTGATGTTAAATAAGGAGGATAAAAAATAACTCCAATAACCCCACCTTTCTGTGCAATTTTAATTATTTGTTGATCAGTTAAATTTCGGTAATGATTACGAAGTGTCCTTGCTCCAGAATGACTTGCAATGATTGGATTATTCGTAGTTTCTAAAATATCATCTATTGTTTTTGGTCCAACATGAGAGACATCTATTATCATTCCAAGGGAATCCATACGACGAATAACTTGTCTACCAAACTCGGATAATCCTTTCGTAGATGCCTGAGGGTCTTGTGCTGATGTTGCCCAACTTGTGGAATTATTCCATGTGATTGTTAAATATCTTACACCTAAATTATAAAGTGAATCCAACTTTTGAAGATTATCTTCTATTGCATGTCCACCTTCAACACATAAAACAGCTGCAAATTTTCTAATCTTGGTAAGACTATCAATTTCTCTTGAACTCCTCGCCTGAGCAAAAATCGAATTGTATTTATTCAATTGAACTTTAAATGAATCTATCATTTTCAAAGTTTGTTGAAATGGATTATTAGGATATGAAGTTGGACTAACCCACAAAGCCATGAACTGAACATCAACTCCACCTTTATAAAATCTTGGCAAATCAGAATGATTAATCGAATTCAAAATTCCAATGTCATATCCCTGGACAACTTTTTCTAAAACATCGTTGTGTAAATCAATTAATGTGACATAAGAATGAACCGTCTCAAGATTAAATATTAATTGATGATTTTGGGAATTGTCAATCTCAATTGTATCATGTACATATAGAAATCTTGAAGCTATGAGATAAAATGAAGTAATTGTGTTCTTATAAATCTTTGTTGTAAAATTTTGATTTGAAAATATTTTCAATCCACTACCATCAACATAATCCAGTTGAACAATTTTTTTTACAGAAGTTTTTCCCTTGTACTTAATCACAATAAAATAGATTCCTGCACTTCCTTTTCCATCATAAGAAATTCTATGACGACCTTGAGATAAAATGAAGGTTTTCTGGTCAATCAATTTCCCTAACAAGTTATATACTTCAACAGTTACTGCATCTGATGATGGTAGATAAACTTCAATATTAACAGATGGATTAAAAGGATTTGGATAAGGATTGGAAATGTAAAAATCTTTTATTGGTTGACCTTCATTCTGAGATGCTAAAATGAAAGAAAAGAAACCTGATTGATTTGCAAAAAATGTATCTCTTTGTGCAAGATTATTTTTATTAATTAAAATTAGATACGCAGAGTCAAGTCCACTTCCAGTTTGTTTATCACGGATTACTCCACTTATCGTAACCGATTGAGGATATAATTGAGCAGTAATTATTAAAATTAATATTAAGATTATCTTTCTCACGCAAACAAAATAAATTATTTTAGAAAAAATTAAAACAATCACTTAGCTCAATTTGTTTTGAGTAATTGAAATCTGTTTTTTTACAAACTAAAAAACATTTTTTGATTTACTTATTTTTGTTTACGATTAACAGAAAAATCAATAACAAAAGAAAGGTGTTTTTATGAAAATAAAATTTGGAACTGATGGTTGGCGTGGCGTAATCTCAGACGATTTTACTTTTGAAAATTTAATAACAGTTTCTTTAGCAACTGCTAAATATTTTTCAACTCATCCAAAGATTCAAAATGGAATTGTTGTTGGATACGATGCAAGGTTTTTATCTGATGAATATGGAAAACTTGTAGCTCGTGTCTTAGCATCAAAAGGAATTAAAGTCATACTCGCCGATAAAATGGTTACTTCTCCAATGGTTTCGCTTGCTGCAAAAAATATGAATCTTGCTGGCGGTGTAATGATTACAGCTTCACATAATCCTCCAAAATATAATGGATTTAAAATCAAAGGAGATTTCGGAGGCTCTGCTCATCCTGAGATGGTTGCAGAAGTTGAAAAAGAGTTAAACAATGTAGAGAAGAATTTTGAACCAGAAGATTTTCAAACTTTGATTGATAAAGGATTAATCGTTCTTACAGACTTAAGAAAGTATTACAAAGACTATATAGTCAATAAATTCGATATAGATAAAATTAAAAACTCAGGATTAAAAATTATTTACGATTCAATGTATGGTTCAGGCCAGGGATTTATGAAAGAATTATTGGGCATTGATGAACTTCACGACGAACACAACCCACTTTTTGGTAAAGTTAATCCAGAACCACTTGAAGAAAATTTAGTTGAGCTTTCGCAAACAGTTGTAAACAAAAATTATGACATTGGTTTAGCTGTCGATGGTGACGCAGATCGTATTGGTGCAATGGATGAAAAAGGAAAATTTGTAGACTCCCACAAAATCTTTTCTTTATTGCTGAAATATCTTTACGAAAAGAAAAATCTTCGTGGAATGGTGGTTAAAACTTTTTCCACGACAGAAATGCTTAATAAAATGTGTCAAAAATATGGACTTGATATAACAGTTACTCCTGTTGGATTTAAACATGTTTGCAAATTGATGTTAGAAAAAGATGTGTTGATTGGTGGAGAAGAGAGTGGAGGAATTGGAGTTAAAATTCATTTACCTGAAAGAGATGGTATTTTCCTTTCGCTCTTACTAATTGAACTATTAATTGATTACAAAAAACCATTAAGCGAACTTGTTCAATCATTAGAAGATGAATTCGGTCCACACAAGTACAAACGAATTGATATTCACACAACTGAAGAACGAAAACAAGAAATTCTAAACAAATGCAAAAGCGGAAATATTAAATCTCTTAATGGTTATGATGTTATAAAAGTATCTGATCTTGATGGATACAAATTCTTTGTTGAGAATGGATGGCTGTTAATAAGGGCTTCTGGAACTGAACCTATCTTAAGATTTTATTCAGAAGCTGATACTCTTGAAAAAGTTGAAAAACTTTTGAACGCTGGTATAAATCTCTAAAAAATTTTTTATACGAGTTAGGAAGTTTTGGTGGAGTCAATAACTCACTTGGCTCCACCACTCTCAATTAAAATTTGTAAAGTCAAAAATAAATCTTATGAAAAATTTTTTGTTTTATTTATTCCTTTTAATTTTCATTATCCAAAATCAAATAAATGCTTCCCAAAATAAAATTGCTTTAGGAGATGAAAATATATTTTCAGAACTTCATCGCAATAGAATATTTTATCTAATATCAAATCAAAATTTTCAAAATTTAGATTTTAGCTTTTCAAATAATCAAACAAAAAGCCAGACTAAAAAACAACCGCAAGACTCAACAAGAATTAAATGGGAATATCTCGGTCCTTTCTTGGGAGGAGTTTTAATCGCTAATGCATCAATTTATTATATCTTCAAAGATGCTTACTGGAATGAAGAAAGAACTAAATTTCATACATTCAACGACTGGAATAATGCTGATATGAATATTGATAAACTCGGTCATATTTATTCTGGTATTTTATTAACAAAAGCTTCCTACAAAATTTTCAAAGCCACTAATGTACCTGAAAAACAGTCTATTATTTTTTCGACTCTATCGAGCATTTTCTTTCAAACACAAATTGAAATTCATGACGCTTACTACAAAAAATGGGGATGGAGTTGGTGGGATTTTGGTGGTAATGTATTAGGTGCAATATATCCGCATCTTCAAAATGCTGTTAAACCATTAAAAGCAATTAACCTTAAATGGAGCTACCATCCTTCACCTGCTTATAAAAAAGGTTGGTATGAGCACTGGATTAAAGACTATGAAGGATTTACTTATTATTTGACTTTTGATGTTCATTCAATCCTTCCAAAACCAATTGATAACTTCTGGCCCAGTTGGTTAAATGTTGCCGTTGCTTATGGAGTTGAAAAAGTTAAACTTGGAAAAAACATTTGGAACAGTGCCGATAGACCACTTGGAGATCGAGAGTGGTATATTACATTAGATTACTCACTTGTAAAATTAATCAAACCAAAATCAAACTTCTTAAGAGAAGTACTTGATTTAATTGACAACTTCCATTTACCCGCACCAGCTGTTAGAATCTCTCCTTCTACAATTTGGTATGGAATCTATTTTTAATTGGTTTTCTATTTTTGTGTTTATCGAAAACATTCGTAAATATTTTCTAACTCATTAACCTTATTGAAATCACAAATTGAAGAACTCAAGTATAACTAAAAAAATTAATCGCAGGCGATTTGATAAAAAGATTTTTGAATAGTACAAAAAGTTTAATCAATACTTCGAAAAAATTTTTTAAAGATTTTTTAAATTTACTTTTGAAAGAATTGGATTTAATAAATATTTCCAGAGAGTAGAGCTAATTATTTCTCTTTCATTGTCATAAAAAGATTTTTGTTTTATTGAACTATTTTTTTGTAATCGAATTGAGGGGAGAAAAAATGTACAAAGATATCACAGCAATCGTTTTAGCTGGTGGAAAAAGCAAACGAATGGGCAAAGAAAAAGCTTTACTCCACATTGGCGAAAAAACAATCATTGATGTTTTGATCGAAAAGCTGAAAACTCGCTTCCAAAAAATTATTTTGAGCACAAACACTCCAGAAAGTTTTGCTTTCCTAAGAATACAAATGGTTGAAGATTTTTATAAAAATGTTGGTCCTCTCGGTGGTATTCATGCTGGACTTTTGGAATCTGATACAGAAAAAAATTTTGTAATCTCTTGTGATTTACCATTGATGTCTATTGAGATGATTGATTTTATTTGCAATTACAAAAGCGATAAAAAAATTGTTGTTTGTAAAGCTGGCGATTACATTGAACCAACTTTTGGGATTTATAACAAAGAAGTTGTGGATGATATAGAAGTAATCTTAAACTTAAATCTTCAATACGGTCTTTCATCAAAAGATATTTCGATACATTCAGCTATTGAAAAAATCGGTGCAGAGATAATTGACGCAACAAAACTACCATTTTATAACGAAGATTTGTTTTACAACATGAACACATTTGAAGATTATATTTATGTAACTAAACGACTTGGTGTGCCAAATAGATTTGATGTAGTGAAAAAAAATACAGGCACTTGATTTATTACTGAAACTTTTCTTTCAATTTTTCAGCAACATAGGGTGGGACAAAATCGCTTACATTTGCTTTTAATCGAGCCAATTCACGCACAATGCTCGAATTCAAATATGTATATTTTTCGTGAGGCATAAGAAAGACCGTCGTAATTCCGTTTGAAATTTTTCTATTCATCAATGCCATTTGAAATTCGTACTCAAAATCACTCACAGCGCGAAGTCCTCTGATGATTGCAATCGCTCCTTTCTGTTTTGCGTATTCAACGAGTAAACCGTCAAAGACATCCACTTCAACATTCTTAATTCCTTGAATTGAATTTCTAATCATATCCACTCTTTCTTCTTTGCTAAAAAGAGGTTTCTTAGAAGCATTTTCAAGAACAGCGACAATAACAACATCAAAAAGTTCAGATGCTCTTTGAATAACATCTAAATGACCAAAGGTTATTGGGTCGAATGTTCCAGGATAAATTGCCAATTTCTTCATTTTAATTTTCTCCTATAACTTTAAGATAAATAACATCACCGCCCACTTTTCGATATGGTTCTAACATAAAATTTTCTGTGTCTTCTTTTATTGTGTTTCTACTTCGTTGAATAACAAGAACTCCATTCTCCGAAATCAATTTTCTTGAAATTATATTTCGATATACTTCGTAAATTGAATCTGAATTATATGGTGGGTCTGCAAAAATTAAATCAAATTTTTCTTGTGTTTTGCGAGTATAATTTTCGGCGCTATCTTTCACGACTCTAATTTTATCTTCAATTCCAAGTTGTTTCGCATTTTCGATTATCAATTTATAGACATTAAAATCTCTTTCAACAAAAGTACAAACTTTAGCACCACGACTTATTGCTTCAAAACCAACTGCTCCAGTTCCAGCGTAAAGGTCGCATGCAGTTATTCCTTCAAAATCTATGTAATGTCTTAAAATATTAAAAAGTGTTTCACGATATCTATCCGTTGCTGGTCGAAGTTCAGGAGTTTTTATTGTCTTAATTTTTCTGTTTTTTAATTCACCAGAAATAATTCGCATTTATTATTTCCTTAAAGCAATTCCACAAGCAGGTGCAAACTCGTGAAGATTTTCGTAGACAGGAGAATTCAAGACATTTTTATTTATGATGAAATATCTGAATGGATTAATAAGAATTATTTCTATCGGAGTTATAGAATCCAATTCATCAATAAATCTTTTACTAACTTTCTCACCCCATGCAAAAATTTTTCCGATTTTATTTTTCATACTCTTAATTAACGGAACCAATTCTTTTTCGAAGTAAGTTAATATCTCCTCATTATTTTTGAAAGTTACTTTTCTATAACTAACAACAGAACCATTTTGTATTAAACTTAAATCAAAACAATTTTCTTTGAAAGAAATTAAAAAATTATTTGACTCATTGAATTCAGGATAAACAGCTTTACAAATTGTTTCAGTTGAAAAATGGTCAACATCTGTGACTTTTATTTTAAGGTTCAAATCTTCGAAGATGTGTTTGAAGAAATTCAGAATTACTTTTTGAATTGCTAAAAAAATAATTTCATCAAAGGTACCATCATTTCTTGGATTAATAGGATGATATGATAGAGTATAATCATCTGGCTTTTCTAAAATAAAATGCTGTTTGAATTCCCAAATCAGCTGATCTTTTAATTCAAGTGGATGTAAGGTTGGTTCGATTGGAATTTTAATTATATAAGTAAGAATTGAGTCAATTGCTAAATTTATTTTTCTATCTGCGAAAAGTCCTTGATTTGCAGCTTTCGAGAGAATTGTGAGAATCTTGTTTCTATTTTCTTGGGTTAGATAGTTCTTAAAATCTAATGGAGATATGTAGGGAAATTTTTCTAAGGATTTGACTTCAATTTTTCCATCGGATTGAGATTCGAGTATAACCCAGTAGAGGCTTTCTCGACCAATGAAAAACCCTACTGAGTTAACTCGATCTCCTTCCATTTCAAAAATTATTTCTCACCCCAGCTGGTTTGATTAACTTTGGCTGGATTGTTTATATCACCAATAAAACCGTATCCATCTGGGCATTCAAGATAGTATGTCTGTCCAATTACAACACTTGTATCTATTCTCAAGAATCTACCTGATTTAGTGAATACAGAGTCAGCAGTTACGGTTGTATCAATTTTAAGAATATATTGAGTATGAGATTTTGGTGACCAACGCAACGAATCGAGGACAAATTGTCCATGCTTAAGTGGCTTGAATAAAGAATCTGCTTTTGCTTGTAATTCTGGATTCTTTCTAAATAAATTAAACAAAGAATCAAAGTTATCGGTGTACTTACCAAATTTTTCTTTATAAAGAATTTCTAATTGTTTGATGTTAGTCATTCTGAGTCTGGATTCTTCTTTCCAATATCTTTCTTGTTCAAGTATTCTTTGTGGTTCGAGTATTGCAACTTGTATTAATAAATAGGTTAATCCAACAATAATCAAAATTAAAATTATATGAATATATGCAGGTTCGGATTTGTGAGTTGATGACATCTTACCTCCAATAGCTATTTAGTTATTATATAATCCTTTATTTTTTCAAATAATTTTGGACCAATTCTTTCAATTTTCATTATATCTTCTATTTTCTTAAAACCACCGTAATTCTTTCTATACTCAACAATTTTCTGTGCAGTTTTTTCACCAATTCCAGGAAGTTTTGTAAGCTCTTCAACTGTGGCAGTGTTGAGATTAATACTCTTTTTCTTAAGCGGTTCTTCCTTTTTCTTAGTTGATATTATTTCAGATTTTTCAACTTTTTCTTCGCTAAAAACTGCGACTAATATACTATCTATATTAGTTTTTTCAAATTGACTATTATCTTGCTCTTTTTTGTTTAAAGAGTAATAAGTTTTTATTCCAATACCAAGCAAAGTAAAAAAAATAAGGAAGAGAATGACTGAAATCTCTTCCTTCGTAAAGTAATTTTTAAGATGAAATTTTTTTAACAAGCTCATTAATTCCAAATATCTTTGAAATGCTCAAAAATATTTTTTGTCTTCTTTGTTCTTTCTTTTGGTTTGAAGTTTGGACTATTCAACAAAGTTTGCATGATTTCTTTTTCTTGTTGTGAGATTTTGGTAGGTACATAAATATTCACAACAATTAATTGGTCTCCATTTCTTTTTGTGTTAATGTTAGGAATTCCTTTTCCTTTCATTCTTAATATCTTACCTGGTGAAAGACCTGGTTCAAGTTTTATTTTAGCTCTTCCTGTTAATGTTGGGACTTCAACTTCTCCACCTAAAACAGCTTCTGGTATTGAGAGATTTAATTCATAAATAATATCATCACCTTGTCTTTGGAAAATTTCGTGTGGAACTTCTTCTATAACAACAATTAAATCTCCATTGGGACCGCCTCGTCTACCAGCATTTCCTTCACCCCGAAGTGTTAAGTAATTTCCATTTGAAACACCTGCGGGAATATCAACTGTAACCGTTGCTTCTTCTTGAACTCGACCTTCACCATTACAAATTTTACATGGATTTGAAATTATTCTTCCTTCACCGTTGCAAGTATTGCAAGTCGTTATGTTAACAAATTGACCAAAAATAGAGCGGCTTACTTGCCTTATTTCGCCAGTACCATTACAAGTTGGACATGTTCGATATCCGCTACTTCCTTCGGCACCATTACCGTTGCAAGCTGAACATTTTTTGTATCGTTTAATTTTTATTTTCTTTGAAACACCAGTGGCAATTTCTTCAAGAGTAAGTTTCATTTTTACTCTTAAATCACTTCCTCTCTGAACTGCAGTGCCTCTTGTTCGTGATCGAGAAGATGTAGAGCCTCCAAAGAAATCATCAAAAATACTTCCGCCGAATCCAGTTCCACTGAAAATATCTCTGAAGTGTTCAAAGATATCGTTGATATCTGTCCATTCACGAAAATCAGTGCCTCTCATTCCTTCATGACCAAATTGATCATAGCGTCGTCTTTTCTCAGGGTCGCTTAACACTTCATAAGCTTCAGCTGCTTCTTTAAATTTTTCTTCTGCTTCCTTATCACCAGGATTTCGATCGGGATGATATTGCATTGCCAATTTTCGATATGCTTTCTTTATCTCTTCTTGAGTAGCGTTACGAGGTACCCCAAGCACTTCGTAGTAATCTCTTTTAGTAGCCAATTATTTCACCTCCTCATTATTATTGTTTTGATTCTCCGAAGAAGCTGATTCAATATTCATCTCACTTGAGACAATTACTTTTGAATGTCGAATTACTTTGTCATGCAAAAGATAACCTTTTTCAACTTCTTCGACTACTGTCATTGGTTCGACATTCTCCTTTGGTACTTGAAGCAATGCCTCGTGATAATTGAAATCAAATGGTTGATTTAATGCATCAATTTTCTTGAGACCATAGTCTGACAAAACTTTCATTAATTTATTATACACCATTTCGACGCCTTGAAGAATTGTGTTGTTTTTTAATTCTTCTTTACTGAAAGTTAAAGTTCTTTCAAAATCATCAATAATCGGTAACAAATCTTTAATTAATTTTTCGTTAGCATATTTAATAAGTTGAATTTGGTCCTGCTCAACTCGTTTTTTGTAATTATCAAATTCTGCCATTTTACGAAGGAATTTATCTTTCCACTGATTCACTTCGTCTCTTAATTGATTAATTTCATTCTGCAATTTTTCCATCTCGTTTACTTCTTCATCTCCTTTCTTTTCAGTTGTTTCATCGGAAGGAACTTGTTCAGAAATTTCTTTATTAATTTCTTCAGTTTGATTCAATTCAAGATTTTCCTGATTAGTTTTTTCTTCTTGATTAATATCACTTTCGTTATTTGATGATAAATTATTTTGTTCGGTTTGATTTACTTTTTCTTTGTCTTCCATATCATCACCTCCTTCTCATTCATTTAATTTTTTGCTTAAGATATTAGTAAGCAATTTTGACATGTAACCAACAATTGCAATTATTTTAGGATAGTCCATTCTTCGAGGACCAATCATTCCAATTACACCATCAGCATCACCAAATTTATATTTGGTAGTAACGACACTGAACTCACTTAATTTCTCAAAAACATTTTCACGACCAATGGACACCAAAATTTTATCGTTTTCGAGTTTGCTTGTTCTTTCGAAGATATGAAGAATTACTTCTTTATCTTCAATTAATTCAATTACTGCCTGAATATGCTCTGTATCAGAAAACTCTGGAACTTGAAGAATATTCTTTACACCTGAGATATGAACTTTTTCTATCTCTTTTTCTTCTGAGAAAATTTTATCAATCGAATCGATAAATAATCGAACAATACCTGTTTTTTCATCTTTAAGGTCAGCTACTCGATCAACAAATGTATTTCTAATTTCTTCAAGTGTAAGACCAGCTATTCTTTCATTCAATAAACTCTGAATTGTATCAACTTTATCTTGTTCAATTTCAATTGGAATTTCTAAATCAATCGTTTTGATAATTCCACCACGAAGGGAAAGAACTACCAACAAAATCTTATGCGGGAGAACAACAAGCTGAATTCTTTCAAGAACAGCTTTCATTATTTGTGGATAAGAAACAAGAGCAAGTTGAGAAGAAATCTTGCCTAAAATTTTTGACGCAATTTTTAATAGTTCTTCTTCATCTTCAATTAATTCAGGATTTATTTCTCTATCAATTTTTCTTTTCACCTGAGGAGCTAAATGTGGCTCTTCCATTAATAAATCTACATAAATTCTATATCCTAAATCAGTTGGAATTCTCCCTGCTGAAGTGTGCGGATGATAAATCAATCCCATCTCTTCCAAATCAGCCATTACATTACGAATCGAAGCAGGGCTCAAACCCAGTTGATATTTTTTGCTAATAACCCTTGAACCAACTGGATTTGCTGTCAAAATAAAATTCTGAACTATACATTTTAATATTTGTTTTTCTCTTTCAGTGAGTTCTATGTTAACCATAACGCTTCTCTATCACTAATATATTAAAACTCAAAATCTTAAAGACCAAATGAGTTCAGTCATTTATATTTCGAAAATTTTTTGAAAATTTTGGTAGTCTTTATTTTCTTAATCAGAATTTATTATTTCATTAAAAACCCATTCGATGGACATAAAACTATTTTTCTTTATAAAGGTTTCAATATTACTTTGAAAATCCTCAAAATTTGATGCATTTATACATTTTTCGATTCCTTCTGCCAAAGCTTTCGGATTTCTTGGTTCTACAATAAAACCAGTTTTACCATCTTCAACTAATTCGGGGAGTCCACCAACATTTGTAACGACTACTGGTTTTTTAAATCCATAAGCAATATTCAATATTCCACTTTGAGTTGCAGAATTGTATGGAAGAACAACCACATCTGCTGCTGAATAATAAATCCCAACCTCTTCGTTTGGAACAAATTCATCAATTACTAAAACATTTTTTGATATTTCTAATTCTTTAATTCTATCGAAGTATTTTTCTTTAGATTCATAAAACTCGCCTACGATAAGCAAAAAATAATTTTCATCTTTTTCAAGAAGAATAGGCATTGCTTCGATTAAATTCATTAATCCTTTGTAAGCTCTTATGTAACCAAAAAAGAGCAAGACTTTTTTCTCATCACCAATTCCAAGTTTTTTTCTAGCGTCAGATTTTGAGAGTTTCGAATCAAAACCATAACAATCATAAATCGGTAAAGTAGAACGAAAAACTTTTTTATCAGGATACATCGAACGAATTCCTTTTTCAACTACATCAGAGAGAACAAGAAATTTATCAGCCGAAGCAAGAGCATACTTTGTTAATATCTTATCATAAAACATTGATTCATGTGAGACGATGTTTTCTGTTATAAAAAGTATTTTGTTTTTGAATTTCTTGTGAAGTGCTCTTGCAATTGTACCAATTGAAAAACCAAAAAATGGTTGATACCAAATGAAAGCAATTAAATCAGGTTTCTTTGCTTTAATATAATTAATTGTTTTAATCCAACTTATTGGATTAATTGAATCAATTAACCTTGTAGATGGATGCTTTTTAATTGGGACTTTGCTCACATCTTCCTGACGACTTCCTGGAAAAAGCAACTGTGGATAAAGGCGAGAGAAGTTAACAACTTCAATTTCAAAAGCTTTTGAAAGTGCTTCATACAGGTGAGCAACAAACAATGCATTGCCACCACGATATGGATAAGCTGGTCCAACTAAGATTATTCTCTTCTTCATATTTTTAATTTTATCACGAGCATGTGATTTAATTTTTGATATTTCAATCTTTTGTCAGTAAAAACTTTGACTACTTCATACTTGTTGTTTAATATCTTTGGAAAGTAATATTTATTTTCTGGTTTATCACTTAAAAAATAATCAACTAAATAATCAATCTTTTTTCTCTTCAAATATTGAAGATATTCTTTTTCGCCTTTTTTATAAACTTCAAGAAGTTCATCGTTGTTAACCATTCCATCTAAGTTAATGAAACGAAATTGAGTAAAATAAGATAGTATGCCTGTATTAGCAGATGCATAAATTTTTTCTTTAGGTAAATTTTCTTTTATCCATTGTGCTGTTTTGTACGCTAAAGTCTGTTCGTGCTGAGCAGTGAAAATTTTAATTCCCCCAAGTATAAAAATCAACATGATTAAACTAAGAACAAAGATTTTAACTTTTTGGAGAACAGAAAGGAATTTCGAATTCAACCAATTGTTCAATGCCATTAAAAGAAAAATTGTGAGAATTATAAATTCAGGTAAAAAGTAATAGAAACGATATTCCCAAAAATAGAGTGTATAAAATGAATAGTGAAAGAGCAAATAAAGAGGAATAAAACCAAAACCTTTCCATTGTTTTAGAGAAACTTTGATGTAACCAGACTTGAGAAATAAAACAACTAAAATTATCACCGTAACAATTACTACATAAACGGCAATTTGTTCAACTAAACCAAATCCACGATTTGCAAATAAATCGAAATTGAACGGAAAAATAAATCTTCTTATTTCATACAAAATAAAATCTATGGTAAAATAGTCACCAACTTGACTTAAAACTGCTCTATGATTATGAAATACTTTTGCTCTCCCACTTATTGGCACAGGATTTTTGAAGTTAATGTAATTGTAAATCAAATAAGGTATAAATAACAAAGAAAATCCAATTCCAGCTGAAAAGACTTTTTTAAATTTACTTATGATTGAAATTTCTTTTTTGGACAATAAATAAATTGCAAAAGCAAGAATGTAAAACCCACCATCAAGTCTCGATAGTGCAGCTAATGAAATTATTAAACCAAAGAGGAAGTATTTTTTTATGTCTTTTTCATCACTGAAATTTTTTAAGTAAATATCATAGAATAAAAATGAAATAATTAAAAATAACCAATAGAAATTTGTCTCAAGACTTTTGAAGTTTATCGCAATCAATACTGGATTTAGAAAAATGAAAGTTGTTGATAACAAAGCAGCAAAATCATCACCAGAAAGTCGCTTAACAAAATTAAATGTAAGATAAGCTGCGAAAGTTGAGATTAATGAAAGGATTATTTGACTTATTATAATTGGTGTAAAAATATCATAAGCGAAAATTTTGTAATTCAAAACAAGAAACCAAAGTACAAGCGGTTGATATCCATTAGTAGGATTTATTTGGTCAAAAGTAGAACCATAACCATTTGCAATGTTCTGAGCAATTCTGAAATAATAGTAACTATCGTCAGAAGAAATTCCATGTGTGATTGAGAACTCAATCGAAAATGATATGATTAATCGAATAATTAATCCAATTACTAATACAGAATAAAATATCTTCCGAGTCATTTTCTAATGGGATGAATAATATTAATTGTAATCGTAGTGCAAAATTAAAATTAAAATAAGTAGTCAAAAAATTTTGTGAATGATATTGATTCGATTGAAATAATTTGAAGTGAATATCAAATAAGCAAATTGTTTTTAGTTCAATCCCGCTTGAGTGGGATTTTTTGAACTGCGTAAATATTTATAGTAAAGCTACTGTCGGTAAAACATTAATGTGAAAACATAAACAACTATTGAAACAGAAAACAAAACTGTTTCAAAAAAATCATCCCAATTGAGCGAGATTTCTTCGTTCATCGTGACTATTTATGGTCACGCTAATGTCGGGAAAACATTAAACTCGCAAGAACATCACCACATTACTTAAGAAGTATCATCTTTTTTGTTTCTCTGAAATTCTGTGCTTGAAGAGAATAGTAATAAACTCCAGAGGGCAATTTATTACCATCAAACTCAAAAGAATAAGTTCCTTTTGAAAGTTTTCGTTGAACAATTGTTTGAACTTCTTGTCCGAGTAAGTTATAAACTTTCAAAGCAACATAATCATCTTCTGGAATCGAAAAGATGATATTTGTCTTTGCATTGAAAGGATTAGGATAATTTTGCCTTAGTTCAAAACTTAAAATTGGAATATGTTCATCTTTGATTTGAGTTAAAGGTAAGTTGTACAAGTAAAATTCGTTTGCTTCAAGGTCGCCGTTACCATTTCCACTTGGACATTGTGCTTGCAAAGCTCCACCATCTTGAGTTTGATATGCTCCAATTGCAATGTAAACACGTTTAGGAATGTAACCAAGTTCACTTTGCAAATTAATTGCTCCTTCTAAAAATTGTCCTGATGCATTCTTAACAATTCCTTGTGTATCAAACCAACCTGACCAATTATTTGTCGACTCATTCCCAAGAAATGCATCCCACTGCATAACCTTTCCAGTTTTTGCCCAAGGCGAGCTTCTCAAATTTCTAAGCGAATCTGCAATGAATATAAAAATATCTCTTCCTTGACTCTGCGCTGATTGCGTTGCTACATACAACTCACTTCCATTCCAATCAACATACAAATCAATATTTTGATTTGAAGCAACTTTTCTCGCTGTAGTATCAACTTTCCCATCCATTATAAATTGATGTGTTTGAGTTCCTCCATCAAAAACAATTTGATAATCTTGACCATTGTTATTATCCCAAGTGTTGTCATTAAAATGTATTACAAATGCAACTCGATTGACAAACTGCTCTGGTTTATTAAAAGGACCAATTTTGATTCTCAATATTTTATTTGTATCGGGACCACTCATTGGAGACTCTACTGCTGGACCAGTTCCATTATAAAGAACAGTGCCAGGTGTCCAATAAACTTGATTTGGTGTTTGCCATTGCTTTCCTGAGTTGTTAACTCCCCAATGTAATTTTGCACCAATATTGGAATTTAAAACTGTAATTGTAATTGTATCATTTCTTGTTGGGTTTTGTGGAGTCCAACTAACTCTATTTTGCGTTCCTGTAGAACTGCTTCCAACCCAAACTTCTTTTATTTCAGACTTAGAAACATTATTAAAACTATCAACTGCTTCTACATAATATCCAATAAGTTTGTTTGTAAATCCTGTTATCTCTGCTGAGTATTCTTTTGCTTTAAATAATGGTTGAGGGTTTGTTTGTGAAGGTTGAGAAATTCCTACCATATCAATTTCAAACCATTCGCTCACCTCACTTCCACCGATATATGTTTCGTTGTGAATGGAGTTTGGCGAGTTTACTCCATCATAATCAATTCGATATTTCAATTTAACTGACTTCAAACCGCTCTTATCGAAAACATAAGTCCACACTTTAAAATTATTTGGTTGTTGAATTCCAAATTCAGTTCCTCCTGGATTGTATGGATCTCTCTGTGGGGAAAAAATGGTTGGTGGAGTATTGTCAGGACCTGTAATTTGTCTTGCCAAATTTATTGCTTGGTTAGCAGCTCGAGTTGGATGTGAATCCCATATTCCATTTAAAGAGCCATCCCAGTACCAGTAATCGCTTGACTGTGCAACCATCAAATAATTTAATGCTGATTGTGTTCTTTGGTCGTTCGGGGCAATTGAATAAGCTGTTTCAACAAAATTTTTTGCTGCTGTTAATACTGCCCAACTATTTCTATCAGGACTGTAACCTGTTGCATCAGGATCACCAAGCCATTTTTTGAATTCAGGATCTCCGTTATCGGCACCACTCCAACTTCCATCTTCAACATGAATCACATCATTAGTATCTGGAGGAAACATTTCAAGATAATCTTCGATTGTAGTACAAACAAAACGAGTGGGATTCGCTTGCAACCAATTTACAAAATTTTGGAAATTGTGATTGTAATAAGATTCACTGCCTCCACCATAGTTATCACCATCATGATGAAGCACTATTAATATTGGATGTTGTGGATCTGTATTATAAGCTTCAAGTTGACTCATAACTTGCTCATAATTCAATGCACCAAATCCACCTCTACCATCTTCATTTCCCATATAACGATCAGCTGGAACTGCAATAATTCTTTTCTTTTCACCCGTTGATGGATTTACATATTCAACATAATGTGGTTGCCTTCCCCATCGAGCTGAATTTCTTGTTGGTGCCCAAAGCCCTGTTAATTGTATCCAATCGTTTGGATTAGGATTTCGCACATCGGCTCTGTTTGGTTCTACTAAATTACCTGCTGTTGAATAAGGGTATCCAACACAAGCTCTATCAAAATGAATATTATCTACCAAAACCCACTTCAATCCTTCATCAACTAAAGCTGGAATTATTCTTGTAGAGAAAGCGTTTTCGGGCGGAAAAATTCCTTTCGAATATTGACCAGGAAAATTTTGACTGAAAATTTGTTTATGCTTTTGTATTTGTCTTCGAATGTCATTGTAGTCAATTAAAGGCATCAATGGATGAAAATAACCGAATCCGACTAAATCAATTCTTGGATTTCCAAGAGATGTTGTTTGATTTTTTATGTAGTTCCAATGAGATTTCCAATTTTGAAAATTTTGATTTCCTGCTTGTTCAAGGACATTAAGATTTTCTATTAACGAACCAGAAAAACTAACTTGAGCACCAAAATGAGGCATGTTAGCATTAATACCTTTTTGAACGGCATTCCTTGGCCATGATGTATATGGTCCTGTTCTTTGATTATGAATATCAACTACAGAAAAAGGATAACGATTGTTCTGCTCTGTTTGAATAATACTCTCATAGGGCCAATAAATAGGTTGATGCATGTGCCAGAGAAAAGCAATGTAAATTGGCGGATTTGTTTTTTTAAATTCATTCTGATTTTGTGCATTAATTAAATTAATCGAATTTAGAATTATCAAAATAGTAGTTATTAAGGACTTCATATTTAACTCATCGTTATTATTAAATTTAATAAAGGCATTTTTTTAGTTAATAAACTTTCATAAAAAAATTTTCAATGAACTTAGCATATTAATTCATACTAATTGATTTAAGTTAGTTCTAAAATACAGAAACAAAAATTCTGTTGTCTCAATTCATTGCTTCAAAAATTTTAGAATAATTTTTTCAAATATTTTTATTCACAATTTATTACTTCTTAATAAATATTTTTTCTGAAATCATTTTAATGTTTTTTAAAAATTTTTCAATTCCTTAAATTTGCATCGCACCCTTAGCTCAGTTGGTAGAGCAACTGACTCTTAATCAGTGGGTCGCGAGTTCGAGTCTCGCAGGGTGCACAAAAAAAATCCCCGCAATGTTGCGGGGATTAAATTTTTAAATCTTTACAACATCTAATCAATCTCAATCTTCGCTAAAAATAATCAATATAATCATTCTAAATTTGGACCAATCATTTTCTCTGGTTTAACTACTTCATCAAACTTTTCTGGTGTTAACAGTCCGAGTTCAACAGCAGCTTCTTTCAAAGTTTTATTTTCTTTATGAGCTTTCTTAGCAACTTTTGCTGCGTTATCATAACCGATAACAGGATTTAAAGCAGTTACAAGCATCAAGGAATTATTAAGATGCATCTTTATTCTTTCATAGTTTGGTGTAATACCAACTACACAATTATCATTAAAACTTTCACATGCATCGGCAAGTAACCTAATAGATTGAAGAACATTGTAAATAATAACTGGCATGAAGACATTCAATTCAAAATTTCCACTTGCACCTGCAAAGTTTACTGTCACATCATTACCAAATACTTGAGCGCATACCATTGTCATTGCTTCCGATTGAGTTGGATTAACTTTGCCAGGCATAATAGAACTTCCAGGTTCATTTTCAGGAATGTTTATTTCACCTATTCCACATCTCGGTCCTGATGCAAGCCATCTGATATCATTTGCAATTTTCATTAATGAAGCAGCGAGTGTTTTCAATACACCGTGAAGTTCTACCATTGCATCTTTTCCAGCCATAGCTTCAAATTTGTTTCGAGCAGTCTTAAATGGTTTTCCTGTAATCTCTGCAATTTTCTGTGCAACTTTTTCTGCGTATTGTGGATGTGAATTCAAACCTGTCCCAACTGCTGTTCCACCAAGTGGAATTTCATAAAGATGTGGTAAACATGCTTCAATTCTTTCTAATCCATTTGTCAATTGTTGAGCATAACCAGAAAATTCTTGTCCAAGTGTTAATGGAGTTGCATCCATCAAATGCGTTCTTCCAATCTTAATTATATCTTTAAATTCCTCAGCTTTCTGTTGTAGAGAGTCTCTTAATTTTTTCACCATTGGAATTAATCTTCTATGTATTTCTTCAACAGCTGATATATGCATTGCAGTAGGAAATGCATCGTTAGTTGACTGAGATTTATTTACATCATCATTTGGATGAATTGGTTTCTTACTTCCCACAACTCCACCAGCTAACTCAATTGCTCGATTAGCAATTACTTCATTAACATTCATATTAGTTTGAGTTCCACTACCAGTTTGCCAAATAACAAGTGGAAAGTGATCATTCAATTTACCTTCTATTACTTCATCTGCTGCTTTTACAATTAAATCAGCTTTTTCTGGTGATAAAACACCAAGTTCTTTGTTTGTCAATGCAGCAGCTTTTTTTACAATTGCAAGTGCTCTTATAAATTCTGGTGGAAATTTTTCACCACCGATTTTAAAATTCATTAAAGACCTTGCAGTTTGTGCTCCATAATATTTATCAGTTGGGACTTTCATTTCGCCCATACTGTCAGTTTCAATTCTGTATTCCATATTTGTTACCTCTTTGTTTTTTATTGTTTAAAATCCCCTCAAAAGCAATTTTGAGTATTTTAATTTATTCATTATGAATGTTCTATAGTTATTTGTACAAATTTAATTCATTTTTTCATTCCAAGATGTGGATAAATAAGTGTTTTTGTTGTTTTATTTCTGTGGATTTATGTTGATAAAGAGTTTATAACTTTTCAATCCTTTATTCATAATTAAAAAATGTTGAATTCTTTTTCCAATTCACATAAGTATGTTAAAAAGAAAAGTGAAAAATTCTTTTGTATTTATAGACTTAATGAGTTATCCACTATTTCACACCCTTGTTGCTACTACTGGTTTTAAATCTGTTTAAAAGATTAAAAAAAGAATAATTGAAGTAATAGAAAGGGTGCCAAATGTTAATTGATATAAGAAAATATTATTGATAACTTTGTAAAACAATTTAAGAAATATAATAAGTTAGTAGAGGTAGTATATGCCAGATTATCCAAAACATTTATATATGATTGTGTTTCCAATCAATGCATTAGTTGCTTCTCAACTAAATCCAGAAGATTTTGGAATGCACTATGCAGTTGGAAGCACAAAGCATTATAGTGGGAAGGTTATTTTTGTTGAGTTGGATATAAATTTCAGAGATCCTTACTTTGAAATTGATAAGTATCTCGAAGAAACAAAAGCAGATCCAGTTACTGGTAGACCTAAGAGAACTAAATTTATCAGTTCGTATGCAGTTATTGAGCATGTTCCTCTAAATGTTCTTAAAGATCTTTATTTAGTTCATCCAAATGGTAAAGTGCTTCCGCTTTCTAAAGGAGAGTATACTGCAATTAACCAACCTGGATTAATTAGAATCTATCAAGAGATTTGTCCACTTGAAACATTAGTTGCTTCTACACTTGACCAAAGAGAGTTTGGTAAATGGATAACAAGAGGAACAAAGTCAAAAGGAGCACCAAAAATACTATTCACTCAAATTGATTTTAATATTGATAAGTTTTTTGAAGAAAATAAAGGTAAAGCAATTATCTCTTGTGATATTCCAAGTGTAAATCCATATAGAGTTAAAGAGTGTATTGAAGAGTTAAAAGCACATCCTGAAAAACTAACTAAGACAATTAGTCTTGGTTCAGTTTTGAAAGATATTTCATTTTCTTTAATTCGTCATGGTTTCTGGTTTGTTGATGGAGAAGAAATGGTCTTCTATCCAATGCCATCAGCTGATGAACTTGAAACAAAATATTTCTATTGGTGGAAATACGCAGCAAAATAAAATTAAAAACAAAATGATTATGGAGGTATAAAACTATGGCTATTAGAGTAGCAATAAATGGCTTCGGAAGAATTGGAAGATTAGTTTTCCGAAGAGCTTTAGAAGTCGGTGGATTCGACTTCGTAGCTATTAATGATTTAACAGATGCAAAAACTTTAGCTCATCTCTTAAAGTACGATTCAATTCATGGTCGTTTTAATGGAACTGTTGAAGTTGATGGTAATGATTTAATTGTAAACGGAGATAGACTTAAAGTTTTTGCAGAAAAAGATCCAGCAAATTTGAAGTGGGATGATGTTGATATCTTAATTGAATCAACAGGAAAATTCAGAAAACCAGAACAACTTAAAGTCCATTTAAACAACGGAGCAAAGAAAGTAATTTTAACAGTCCCTGCCGATGAAAAAGAAGAAAAAATGGATGCAACTGTTGTGCTCGGTGTAAATGAGCATGTTTTAACACCAGAGATGAGATTAATTTCTAATGCATCTTGTACTACAAATTGTCTTGCTCCTATGGTTAAAGTACTTCATGATAACTTCAAAGTAAAATATGGATTGATGACAACAGTTCATTCATATACTAATGATCAAAATCTTCTTGATTTACCTCACAAAGATTTGAGAAGAGCAAGAGCAGCTGCGATGTCAATTATTCCAACTACTACAGGAGCTGCTCGTACAATTGGTAAAATTATTCCTGAGTTAAAAGGTAAACTTGATGGTATTGCACTTCGAGTGCCTACGCCGGATGGTTCAATCACAGATTTTGTATGCGAAGTTGAAAAAACAGTTACCGTTGAAGAAGTTAATGCAGCATTTAAACAAGCTGCTGATACTTATTTGAAAGGAATTCTTGAATACACCGAAGACGAAATTGTTTCTGCTGATATTGTTCATCATCCAGCTTCTTGTATATTTGACGCAAAATCTACAATGGTTATGGAAGGAAACATGGTGAAAGTCTTTGGCTGGTACGATAACGAATGGGGTTATAGCTGTAGAGTAGTTGACCTTGCAAAGAAATTAGCTGAATTGAAATAAGCATATTTTAAAATATCATTATTGTAGAATCCCCGGTATTGAGCCGGGGATTTTTTTTCTTCTGAATTTAATAAAGAACATTTATTCTAATTTCATATCTTTGTTTTAGTTAAAAAACGGAAAGATGCCTATGCAACTAAACTCTGAATTCATTGTCAAAATGATTCAGTTTATGCTCGCTCCAGCCGTGATGATTTCTGCATGTGGTTTGCTGCTCTTGGGAATTAATAACCGCTATTCTTCTATTGCTAACCGTATAAGACTATTGAATGACGAGAGGCGAAGACTAATCTTAAAAATCAAAGATGGAAAAGAATTAGATTACCTTGAATCAAACCGTTTGGCGAGTTTAAAGAAACAACTTGAACAATTATTTTGTCGACTTGGATATGTTAAAAATTGTGTTGTGTTTTACTCAACTGGAATTTTTCTTTTTGTGTTGACTTCTTTTTTAATTGGTTTGGATTTAATTTTTGATATTAAATCAGGAACAGTGTTGATGATGATTTCATTTATTTCAGGAATGATTTCAGTTGGAATAGGTATTCTATTCGCATTAAAGGAAATTATAAAAGGACATAAAGTTATTGAAATTGAAATCAAAGCAGAAGAATAATATTAAAAACAAAAAGGGAGTAACTTCAACATGAAAAAAGTTAACTTAATAATTGTTTTAGTTCTACTTTTCGTTGCAACAATTTATTCGCAATCCGTTCAGGATTTAATTAAAAAATGTGATGAATATATTGAAGAAAAGTTTGATAATGTAAATGCACTTAAAACAATAGAACAAGCATATAAACTTGATCCAAATAATTTTGAAGTTCTTTGGAGAATGTCTCGTGCTTATGTTGATTACGCAGAACATCTTCCTTCAAAAACTGATCAGGAGAAAGAACAACAATTGAAAATGTACGAAAAAGCTGTTGAGTTTGCTGAGAAAGCAATTAAAGTTAATCCCAATTCTTCAATTGGTTACATTCGAAGAGCAATTGCAAATGGTAGAGTTGCACTATTCAAAGGAGTTTTCCAATCAATTAGTCTTGTTAATTCTGTCAAAGCTGATTGCGAAAAAGCAATTCAATTAAATAATGGCGGAGATATCCAACAAAGTGTTGCACTTTATGTTCTTGCAAGAGCTCATTCTAAGGTTTGTGAAAGACCAAAGTTTGCTCGATCTATAATCGGACTTGGTTGGGGAGATAGAGAAGAAGCCGCTAAACTTTTTGAAAGAGCAATAAAAATGAGACCTAATTTTATTATGTATCGTTTGGAAGCTGCAAAGAATTATATTGCAATGGAAAACTTTCAAAAAGCAAAAGAACATCTTTACGCAATTCAAAATCTTCCAAAGCTCGATGAAGATGATGATGAATACAGAGCTGAAGCCCGAAAACTTTTGAATGAAATTAAAAACAAATAAAACTTTTAATCGAATTACAATAGTTTTTCATTTTACATAAAAACTTGCCCTATTATTTAAGTTGACAATTCATTGAATGACTTAAATAATAGGGCATTGTTTTTTCTTACACTGTCACTAATCTTATTAACTTTTAAGAATAAAACTCTTTTCTTAAGTCAAGTTAAGGTAGTGAGCTTTTAGAAATATTTAATTAGTAACGTCTCTTTATTTTTCTTTGTTATGATGAATTGCTGAGACTTCAATAAGGTATCAATAATTTATAAGCGAGTTCACAATTTTTACTGATTGGTTTATAGATTTTAAAAGATAACTCAACAATCTTCTAACAAAATTTTAAAATTAAAGAAGTATCTATTAAAAGAACCCAAACCACTTGAAGATATATTGATTTAATATTTCTAAGAAAAAGTGAAGAAGATTCAAATTTGGAATTCTCCAATCACAAGATGTATTTACTTAAATCTCTATTCTTCACTATTGAACTAAGTTTCTGTTGAACCATTTCCTTGGTTATTCTAATCTGTTTTTCTGAAATTTGATCAGGTACGCCATAGAGTATATCTTCAAGAAGTATGGTAAGAATTGTATGAAGTCTCCGTGCGCCTATATTTTCAACTTGTTCATTTACTTCAGCAGCGGTTTTAGCAATTTCTCTAATTGCATCTTCCTCAAACTCTATTTCAACACCTTCACTTTTTAGAAGAGCAGTATATTGTTTAATTAAAGCATTTTCTGGAAGAGTAAGAATTTTTACAAAATCTTCTTCAGTCAAACTGTGTAATTCAACACGAATAGGAAATCTTCCTTGAAGTTCTGGAATTAAATCAGATGGTTTTGAAACATGAAATGCTCCAGAAGCTATAAATAAAATGTGGTCACTCCTAACGGGTCCATATTTCGTGTTTACAGTTGAACCCTCAACGATTGGAAGCAAATCTCTTTGAACTCCTTCACGAGAAACATCAGGTCCGACTTTTGAAGGTGGTCCTGCTATCTTATCAATTTCATCAATAAATATTATGCCTGTGTTTTCGACCCTGAAAATAGCTTCTTTGATTATAGCGTCCATATCAATAAGTTTTTTCGATTCTTCTTCTCTGAAATAATTGCGAGCTTCTTTGATAGTCATCTTGCGTTTCTTTGTTTTCTTTGGAAGAACATTACCCAAGATTTCTTGAAGATTAACACCTAAATCATCAGGACCGAAAGGACCAAGTATCTGCATCACTGGGCCACTTGAATCTGCTTGGACTTCAAATTCAATGATTGTATCGTCCAATTCACCTTTTATCAATTTTTCTCTGTAGAATTCTCGTGCTGATTTTTTCGGTTGCTCTTTGGATGTATCAATTTGAGTCTCAACTTCACTTGGAATTGGTAAAGGTTCTCGAACTCGTTTAATTGGTTCAAGAAGTATGTCAAGAATCCTTTCATCGGCAAGTTGTTGTGCTTTTTCTCGAACCTCTTCCATCTTTTCTGCTTTGACCATATTCACTGCAATATCTGTAATTTCTCGAATCATTGACTCAACATCTCTTCCAACATATCCTACTTCAGTATATTTTGAAGCTTCAACTTTTAGAAAAGGTGCATTTGCAAGTCTTGCTAATCGGCGTGCAATCTCTGTTTTACCTACTCCTGTTGGACCAATTAAAATGATATTATTTGGCAAAATTTCTTCACGAAGATTTTCTTTTACCTTTTGTCTTCTCCATCTATTTCTTAGTGCAATTGCCACTGCCTTCTTTGCAGCATCTTGGCCAACAATGTATTTATTTAATTCTCTAACAATTTCTGATGGA
Source organism: Ignavibacteria bacterium (assembly GCA_026415235.1). GTDB lineage: Bacteria > Bacteroidota > Ignavibacteria > Ch128b > Ch128b > Ch128b. The sequence goes on from JAOAHM010000037.1 coordinate 54,101, forward strand.
GTTAGACTCTTGATTTCAAATTTGTTATTCTGATTTTTATCTGATTGAATTTTCTTTCCTCTCATCTCATAGCTCCTCGATGATGATATTATCATTAGTGTAAATACATATTTCAGCTGCGGCTTTTAAAGATTCTTCAACAATTTCTTTAGCCGATAAGTTGCTATGTTTTACGAGCATTCTTGCAGCAGCAAGAGCATAACTACCTCCAGAACCAATTGCGACAATATTATCATCTGGTTCAATTACATCACCATTTCCTGAAATAATCAAAGCTTTATCTTTCGAAACAACAGCAAGAAGTGCTTCAAGTCTTCTTAAATATTTGTCAGTTCTCCAGTCTTTTGCAAGTTCTACTGCAGCACGGGATAAATTTCCTTTGTATTGTTCAAGTTTATCTTCGAATCTTTCAAGAAGTGTAAATGCATCTGCTGAAGCTCCAGCAAATCCAGCGAGTACGGTATTATTGTAAAGTTTTCTTACCTTTCTCGCATTATGTTTCATAACGGTTTGACCCAAAGTTACCTGTCCATCTCCGCCCATAGCAACTTTACCGTTATGAACTAAACCTAAGATTGTTGTTGCTCTTATTTTTTCCATAATATCTCCTATGGCAAACTTTTGTTAATTTTTTTCCATTCTTCGTACCAAGAAACATAAGGTGATATGATAGGAACTGCTGTCATTTTACCACCAAATCCCATGTAGCGATAAACAAACATATTCAAGTTACTTACCTTTATTGATTTTAATAAATCAATATTAATGTTCTTTACGTACTTCTGAGCAAGTTGAGCGACTAACCGATCTCTTTGTTGATCAAATTTTTTTTGTTTTAGTTCGGTTCTAATTTTTTCTTTTAATTCGCCTAAGTCTTGAATATTACTTGTATCGGGTCGTTCTATTTTTTTATCAAGAAGTTTGATAATTGAATAGCCATCTTGTGTTTCAATTGGTGCGAAGATTTCACCAATGTTTAGTCGTTCTGCAGTTCTTCCAATTTCTCCATACATATAACTTGGGAAGTAACCGAATTCACCATTTTTCTCTGCTGCCCATTTTCTTTTAGAAAATTCTCTTGCTAATTGTCCAAAGTCTTCTCCATCTCTTAATCTACTCAAAATCATTTCAACTTTTTCTAAACTATCAACTAAAATTTCCTGAATGTTTACAAGTATTACTTCTTCAGATTTAATCCCTCTTTCTTTGATGTACTTTTCTATTTCCTCATCTGTAACTTCGATGTTATTTCTTAGACTTAGAGCATACCATGTCGAATAATAAAAATCACGCCACATTTCAATGTCTTTTTTAACTTCAGGTTTGAGATGTAAACCTTGTCTGTAACCTTCTTCTGCTAAATATTCATCTTCAAGGAAATTTTTTATTGCTCTATTAAGTTTAGAAGCAATGTGTCGCTCACTCGAGTCAGTTACAGTAAATCCTTTGAATAGAATTGCTCTTAGAAATTCTTTAATAGGAACATTTCTTTTGTCCATTTTTATTAAAATTAAATCTTTCTTATCACCTAAATCATTTTCAATTTGTCTGATATCTTCAGGATCAATTATATATTCATTATTTCGTATAGGAGATTGGTTTTCAAATTTATATTTGAACCTCTTTGTGACAACATCAACCATTGTCCAAAAAACATCACCATCTGCTTCGCCTCGTTTTTTTGAGAAGAATTTTTTGAAATACTCGTTGTAAAGTTTTTCCTCAATTCTTTGTTTCAGAATTTTTTCTGCTTTACGAGCAGCATCATTTAGCTCTTTTGGTCCCATTGCAATATTCATTCTCGAACTATCAACTTTGAAGATATAATATCCAAGGTTGGATTTTAATGGAATTGTGAATTCCCCTGGTTCTGTTACATAAATTACATTTTCAAAATCTTCGATTAATGTCCCATAAGTTATTTCCATTGGAGCTAATTGGTCATCATTAATCTTTTTAGAAATTAAAATTGAATCGAAGTTAGCACCATTAATTAAATCTTTGTAAACAGAAAATATTTCTGAAGAATCGGTATCGAAAATGTAACGAGCATAAATTGTAATCTGACTTTTCGCAAAAGCATTGTTAAGTTCTTTTTGATCGATTTTTACTTTACTTAAAATTTCTTTTCGATATAAAGCGTCACGAACAATCATTTTCTCTAAGTTTTTAAATGCCTGATTTAAATCAAAGCTTGTATCTATTTTTATTTCATTCCCATAGATTGAAAGAAGTTTTTCTGCAATTAGAGTTTTTAGAAATTCTAACTTTAATTCATCGTCAATGAAACGAATGTTTCTTCTAGGCCAAGGAGTAAATTCAAATCGAGTCACAAATTCATCTACGGTTATAACTTTGTTGCCTATCTCGACAAGAACAGAGTCTTTTTGTTGAGCTGAAATTGTTTCGTTTGAGAAAATTATACAAATCGTGATTAATGCTATAAGTTTTTTCATATTAACCTTTTTACTAACCATTTGATTGGAAAGATGCGTGATACTTGATTTTTGTATTCCAGATATTCCCTGCCAAAAAGTAACTCAAGCTTTTTCTCTTCAAAATAAGAACCAATATAGAAATAAAGAATTATGAGCAGTGTTAATGTAAAATAAAAAACTGTCATGTAAGGTTTTAAAGCAATAAATAAAATTGAAAACAAGTAAATAGGATGTCGGCAAATTTGATAGGGACCATCTTTTCTTAAAGAATAATTTTCATCCCATTGTTCATTATAATTTTGATTGAAATATTTTTGAATTTGACTTACTCCCAAAAATTCTTTCCAATTCGTGTATTTAATTGACCAAAGTAATCCCAACAAAGCTAAAATTTGAAGTCCAAAAATTATGAAATCATAAGGATAAGGAATTTCATAAACAATTTGGTGAGGTTTAGGGGAGAAGTATAGAAACAAACCAAAAGTTAAAAAACTAATTAAATTGTAAATCAATCTATAAAAAGCAATTTTGTTACCAAATTTTTCTTTGATTGCACTCTTAATTTTCAAACTTGCCATCAACGAATGAATAAAAGCAAACGCAAAGAATAACAGAATTATTTGAAATACATCAAGGAGAGTTTGCATAGAGTTTAAATTTCTCGGCGGAGTTTTGCAACTGGAATGCCAAGTTGTTCACGATATTTAGCAACCGTCCGACGAGCAATTTTGATTCCTTCTTTGTTCAATATTTTAGCTATCTCATCATCTGGTAGTGGTTTGTTCTTATCTTCGTTTTCGATTATCTCTTTAATTCTAAGTTTAACATTTTTATTTGAAACAGCTTCACCGTTTTCAGTTTCTAATCCTTCAGAAAAGAAGTACTTAAGTTCGTGAATTCCTACTGGAGATTGAACATATTTGCCGTTTACAACTCTACTGATAGTTGAAATATCTAAATTTAACGGTTCTGCAATATCTTTATAAATCATTGGTTTAAGATGTTTCTCACCATATTCGAAGAAGTCCCGCTGTTTTTCAACAATTAAATTCATCACTCTTAAGAGAGTTATTTTTCTTTGATTAATAGCATCAATAAACCATTTAGCTGCATCAATCTTTTCTTTAATAAATTTTTTTATTTCTTTTTCATCCCCAGATTTAATTTTTTTATACTTCTTTTTAATTATCATTTCGTATTCTGGATTAATTCTAAGTTGAGGTATATTTCTATCGTTTAGATAAACCACAAATTTGTTATCTATTTTTTCGACGATTAAATCTGGTGTGATTTGTTGAACATCTGTATTTGTTAAAGTACCTTCCCCAGGTTTTGGATTTAGATGTTGAATTATGTTGATAGCTTCTTTCAACTCATCACGAGAAATTTTTAAGTTTTTTTCGAGAGCTTCGTAGCGTTTCGATGTGAAATCATCAAAATGTTCGGTAATAATTTTTTTTGCAATGTTTTTAATTTTTGGATTAATATCTTTCTCTTCAAGTTGTATTAAAAGACATTCTTGGAGTGTCCTTGAAGCAATTCCAAGTGGTTCAAAATGTTGTATTTGTTTAAGAAGTTTTTCCGCTTCTTCATAAGAAATTGAAATGTGCTCGAAAAGTTCAAGGTCTTTCAATATATCTTCGAGACTAACAGCTAAATATCCATCCTCATCAATGTTTCCAATTATTTCCTCTCCAAGTCTGAACAAATCAGGGGAGAGATTTAATAACCGAAGCTGGGTCATCAATTGTTCATTTAAACTTTGCTTGGTAGGTGCAGGAATCTCGGTTACTTCAGAATCGTCTTCTTGATAATCGGGAGAGAAAGCTTCTGGATTATCATTCATGAAATCTTCTAAGGTAAAAGTTTCAATTTCTTCTGATTGAGTGTCCGGTTCTTCTGGAGCAAGGTTTTCTAATTCAGGAGTACTTTGTATTTCTTCTTGACTTTGGGTTAATTCATCTACTGGAATTTCTTCAAGGGCAGGGTTTAGGTCAAGTTCTTCTTTTATTCTTTGTTCAAGGGATAAGTTATTAAGTTGTAATAATTTTTGATATAAAATTTGTTGCGGTAATAACTGAAGTTGCTGAGAAAGTTTCTGATTTAATGTAAGCATAACTCATCTTTTCAATTTGTTTATTTCTTTTTCTAATTTTTCATACCATTTTTGTCCATACAATCTAATCAAAGCGTCTTTACAAAATTCATAAACATGTGTTTTCGAATCAAGACCGCGCGTTAAAGCATCTTCGCAAATTGAAAGAAACTCTGCTCGAAGCACATCATCTCCAAAACTTATTTTTCTAATTGGGAAGAGGTGACATGAAATTGGTTTTCTAAAATCTATTTCACCTTCAAGATAAGCTTTTTCGATAGCACATTTTGCAATATTATTGTCATAGTAAACAAACACACATTCTTTATCTTCGAAAGTTCTTGTATGGTATAATCCTTTATGAACTTCAAAAGCTCCATACTTTTTCAATATTTCTACATGTCGTTCTGGTAAATATTTGTATAATTTATCTTTTATTTTTTCAAGTAAATCTGCTTCTTCGAAAGTAATCGGTGCGCCGTAAGCATTTTCAATTGTGCAACAAGCACCTTTACATTTTTCTAAATCACATTGAAAATACTCATCAATTACTGTACTACTAACCGTAATATCTTCAACTTTTATAAAATACAAACTTCCTTCTGTCATGGTCTTAATTAAACAAATTTTGTTGAACCTTGAATTTGCAATTTAAAGTAAAATGGATTGATGTCAAAAGTTGATTATAATTATTTAAATTAGAATTCGGTATGATAAAAAATAATGATACAATTTGTGCAGTTATAACCGCTTATGGAGTAGGTGCAATATCAATAGTGAGAGTAAGCGGTCCAAAAGCTTTAGAAGTTGGTGATAGAATCTTCGTAGGTAAGCATCGAATTTCTGATTCGCCAACTCACAGGATTTATTATGGTCGTTTAATAAATAATATTGATGATGTATTAGTCTCTGTTTTTAGAAAACCTCATTCTTATACTGGAGAAGATTCAATAGAAATTTCTCACCATGGAAATTTTCTAATTACAAGAAAAATTCTGCAGCTTTTAATTGATAATGGTGTTCGACTTGCAGAGCCTGGTGAGTTCACAAAGAGAGCTTTTATTAATGGTAAAATTGATTTATTACAAGCCGAAGCAGTGTCCGATATTATCCAATCTCGTTCGGACATTGCTGTCCAAAGCGCTCGAAAACAATTGGACGGAATTTTGTCCGATAAAATCAAGGAAATTAAAGACTACCTGGTCGAAGTAATTGGATTGCTTGAATTGGAACTGGACTTTGTCGAGGAAGATATTGAATTTGTTGATAAACATATTCTAATCCAAAAGATTGATAATATCATTAAAATGATATCAAATCTTATTTCAACTTATAAAAAAGGGAAGATAATTTATGAAGGAATTAATGTACTTATTATTGGAAAGCCAAATGTAGGGAAATCAAGTTTATTAAATAAAATTCTAAATGACGAAAGAGCTATAGTTAGTGATATACCCGGAACAACTCGTGATGTTATTAAAGAAGAAATTTTTATAGAAGGAAATTTATTTAGATTTTTTGATACGGCGGGCTTAAGAAAGTCTTCTGACATTATTGAGGAAGAGGGTATAAAAAGAGCAATTCAACTTGTAGAAAAATCTGATATTTTAATTCATTTAGTTGATTATGATTCAATAGATGAAAATTTGAATGATTTTAATATTGATGCATCTAACAAAAAAATATTCAAAGTTGTAAATAAAATTGATTTACTTTCTACAGAACAACTTATAGAAATTCAAAATAAAAATGATGGACTCGATCAAACAATAATACCAATTTCGGCTAAAACTGGTGTTGGAATTGATAAACTTTTTGATTTGTTTAAGCAATACATTTATGATAATAATTTGTATTCAGAGGATGTTGCAGTTATAACGAACATAAGACACTACAATTCATTGAAAAGTGCAAAGGATTCGTTAGAAAGTGCGATTAAGAGTTTACAAGAAGAACAATCAAATGAATTTGTAGCTATTGATTTACGGAAAGCAGCTAATTCATTAAAAGAATTAACGGGAGAAATCACTTCTGAAGAAATTTTAAATTCAATTTTTTCAAAGTTCTGTATTGGTAAATAGATTTTCACGTGAAAAAATTTGTAAGAGGTTATGAAAGAAAGATATGATGTAATAGTTATTGGTGGAGGCCACGCAGGTATTGAAGCCTCTGCTGCAGCTGCAAACATGGGACTTCAAGTTGCTTTAATTACCATGAACAAGCAAGCAATTGGTAGAATGTCTTGTAACCCTGCTGTCGGAGGAACTGCGAAAGGACATTTAGTAAAAGAGATTGATTCTCTTGGTGGATTAATAGGTCAAATTGCTGATAGAACAGCAATACAATTCAAAATGCTTAATCGGTCGAAAGGTCCTGCCGTTTGGTCTCCACGAACACAGAATGATAGAGAGCTATACTCTCAAGTTGCCATTGAACTTCTCTCAAAAATTAAAAATTTAGAAATTTTAGAAGGTATTGTCACAAAGCTTTTGATAAACAATAATAAAGTAAAAGGTGTTGAATTAAACGGTATTAAAATATTTTCTAAAGCGGTTGTAATTGCAGCAGGGACATTTCTTAATGGTAAAATGTTCACTGGACGGGCTCAAAGCGAAGGAGGTAGATACGGTGAACCAAAAGTTACAGGTCTAACTGAAATGTTACAGGAGGTTGGTTTTGTTAGCGGTAGATTGAAAACAGGGACACCCCCGCGATTAGATCGAAAGACTATTGATTTTTCGGTTATGGAAGAGCAAAAAGGGGATGACCCGCCAGAATTTTTTTCCTATCTTACAACTTCTTATTCATTACCGCAAGTGTCTTGTTTTATTACCTACACAAATCAGAAAACACACGATATTTTAAGAACAGGCTTTGTCGATTCTCCATTATTTACTGGTATTATTAAGGGTGTAGGTCCCAGATATTGTCCTTCCATAGAAGATAAGATTTATCGTTTTAGTGATAAAGAAAGACATCATCTCTTTCTTGAACCAGATGGATTAAATACCGATTTAATTTATGTCAATGGTTTTTCATCAAGTTTGCCTGCTGATATTCAATTGAAAGCTTTAAGAACAGTACCAGGGCTTGAGAAAGTTGAAATGATTAGACCAGGTTATGCAGTGGAATATGATTTCTTTCCACCATATCAAATAGATTTAACTTTAGAAACAAAATTGGTCGAAGGTTTATACTTCGCTGGTCAAATTAACGGGACTTCAGGTTATGAAGAAGCTGCAGCTCAGGGGATAATGGCCGGAATTAACGCAGCTTTGAAAATTATGGGAGAAGAACCATTGATATTAAAAAGGTCTGAAGCTTACATAGGTGTATTAATAGATGATTTGGTTAACAAAGGTACTGATGAACCATATCGAATGTTTACTTCGAGAGCGGAATATAGATTAAACTTACGTCAGGATAACGCTGATAGAAGATTAATGAAATATGGTTATGAATTAGGCTTAATTCCATCTTGGGCTTATGAAAGGGTTCAGAAAAAAGAGGAAGAAATAAATAGAATTATTGACTTTGCCTATAAAACTTATCTGAGACCTGAACAAGTAAATGAGCTACTTCGAAAGTATGAAACTACTGAAATTGATCAAAACGAATCAATTTCAAAATTGGTAAAAAGGAAAGATATTAAATTAAAAGAATTACTTGAGATAGGAAATTACAAATTTATTGAAAATGAAAAGTTGTCTAATGAGGCTATTTTCCAAGCAGAAATTGAATTAAAATATGAAGGATATATCAAGCGACAGAACGAGGACATTCAAAAGTTCTTAGAAAATGAGAATATCTTAATTCCGAAAAATTTCGATTATTCCAAAATTAAAGCTCTTTCAATGGAAAGTCGAGAAAAACTTGAAAAAATTCGCCCAACTTCATTTGGGCAGGCGAGCAGAATTTCTGGAATTCGAGTTACCGACCTTTCAATCCTTCTTGTTCACCTAAAATAATTTTTTCACGTGAAAAATTTGAATAATAAACTCTCAGAACTCCTAACCTTAAATAAACTTTCTTTAGATGAAAAGAAAATCGAGAGATTGGTGAATTATGCTCAATTACTGTTAACTTTTAACAAAAATATCAATTTAATATCCAGAAAAGATGAAGAAAATATATTAGAAAGACATATAATTCCGTGTTTAATTTTTTCTACAATGTTCAAAAATATTGAACAAAATGTCTTAGATATTGGTACAGGTGGAGGATTACCAGGGGTTGTATTTTCAATTATCAATGAAAAATCTCGCATTACACTGATAGATTCAGTTGGGAAAAAGATAAAAGTCGTTAATGAAATTGTCCAAAAACTTGGATTATTAAATGTTGAAACAATTTGGACACGTGCCGAAGATAAAAATTTTATTAAAAAATATAGTTACAAATTTGATTTGATAATATCCCGAGCTACTGCAGATTTAGAAACGCTAATTAAATATTCAAAACCTCTATTAAAAACTGCCGAATCCAAGCTTGCTTGCATGAAAGGTGGTGATAAATTAGAAGAAGAAATCAACTTAGCAAAAAAAAGATTTAATTATATTGCAATTCAAAAAATACCATTAATTTATTTACCTGAAAATCAAGAAAACATAAATCAAAAATTTATAATAATTGTGGAGAGGATTAATGGAAGGAAATAAAAAAGTATTTGATGAAATAAAAAATCTTTTAACAGAACAACGAAATCCAGCAAGTATGGATATAGACTCAAAAAGTACAATTGAAATCTTAAAAATCATTAATGAAGAAGATAAAAAAGTACCATTCGCCGTAGAAAAAGAAATCCCTTACATTGCTCAAGCAGTAGAATTTGTAGTAGAATCTTTCAAAAATGGTGGTAGATTACTTTATTTTGGTGCAGGTACAAGTGGGCGATTGGGAATTGTAGATGCAGCTGAGTGCCCACCAACTTTCGGTACTCCACACGAAATGGTTCAAGGTTTTATTGCAGGTGGAAGAGAAGCGGTGTTTGTTGCTCAGGAAGGTGCAGAGGATAAAGAAGAAAATGGGGCAAATGATGTAATAAAGGCTAATGTAGGACCAAAGGATACTGTCGTTGGTATTGCAGCAAGTCGAAGAACTCCTTATGTAGTTGGAGCCATTAAAAAAGCTAAAGAATTAGGTGCGAAAACAGTTTTTATAACAACAAATCCAAGAAAAGATTTTAATATCAAAGAAGTTGATGTTGCAATTTGTCCCGAAGTTGGTCCAGAAGTGATAATGGGTTCAACAAGGATGAAGAGTGGTACAGCTCAAAAGTTAGTATTGAATATGATTTCAACAACAGCAATGATTAGAATTGGCAAAGTTTATGAAAATATGATGATAGATTTGCAAATGACCAATCAGAAATTGGTTGAGAGGTCAAAGCGAATTGTCATGATAATAACTGGAGTAAGTTACGAAGAGGCTGAAAAATATCTGAAAGAAGCAAAAGGTAATGTAAAGACGGCACTTGTTATGATATTAGCAAAAGTGCCATACGAAGAAGCTGTGAGAAGATTGCAATTAAGCGAAGGTTTTGTTCGTAAAGCAATCGAAGGAAAATTTGATTGAGAGTTGAAGTACTTAGATACGATTAAAAAAATAACCAAATACAATAATTTGTTCATTCCAATCTTTGAAAGATTGGAGTGGGATAAGTACATTTCAATTTCAAGAATACCAAAAAGTTTTAAGTCATACCTATCAATTGAACTTTACAGAAATAATTTTTCGCCAGTATTAATTTGTGAAGATTTCATTTCGGCGAGACAAATTAAATCGGAACTTGAATTAATTGGTTTTGGAGAGGAAGCAATATTATTTTCAATTGATCAGGAAGATATCCACTCATTATCGCTTGAAGAATTTCTTTCAGTTGCACAGAAAAAGAATCATATTATTCTTACTACTTCAAAGAGTTTAGATGCACAAGTTCCTGCAAAAGAAGTATTTACAAAGAATCAAATTGAAATTACACCTTCCACTCAACTTACCTATGAAGAGTTAGTTGAATTACTGGAAAGCTTTGGATATTCAAGACAAAAATTTGTTGAAACTAAAGGTGAATATTCAGTTAGAGGTTATATTGTTGATATTTTTTCTCATTCCCACTCAACTCCAGTGAGAATTGAATTTGATGGAGATAAAATCACTTCTTTAAGATTATTCGATCCAGAGAGTCAAAGGTCTTTTCAAGTTGTTGATAGTTATTTTATTTATGCCACGAATACATTAAATAATGTTAATACCGAAACGCTAATTTTAGATTATTTAGTTAATCCAATATTAATTGTCAAAGAGCTTGATTTAATAGATAGGGAATTAGAGAAAAAAAATTACAAATTCATTGTTGAAAAAGAATTTCATTCGAAAGAAACAATAAATCTCTATGTTAAGTCGTTACCAACTATTCGAAAAAATTTAGAAATACTTGAATTCGAATTCAAAAAATTACTTGAACAGAATTATAAAATTTATATAGTAGCTGATCAGGAGTCACATCTTACCAGATTAAAAGATTTATTAATGGAATATTCAGAGTTTTTCCTTGAGAAAATTGATGATGGAACGATTAAGTTTGAAATTCTTCCAGTGCTTGAAGGGTTTATTATTGAAGCAATTAATGTGGCTATTTTTCCAGAACATCAAATTTTTGAAAGGCCATTTTATACTGCTTCAAAAATTGTTAAGAAACCGAGAACTTCTTCAACCCAGTTTTTGAAAACAATTCAAAAGGGAGATTATGTTGTTCATTCAGATTTTGGAATTGGGAAATTCATTGGTCTTGAGCAAATAAAATTTAACGATACAACTCACGAAGCAATTAAAATTCTTTTTGCTGATAATGATGTGGTTTATGTTAATATTAATTATTTGAATAAGGTTAAAAAGTATTCTTCAAAAGAAGGAGCAATTCCAAAACTTTCAAAACCTGGTTCTGCTGAATGGAAAAACACTAAACAGCGAATCAAAGAAAAAATAAAAGATGCAGTTCAAGAACTTGTTCGACTTTATGCGGAGAGAAAAGCTTCTAAGGGATTTAAGTTTTCACCTGATACTGTATGGCAAAAAGAACTTGAAGCAAGTTTTTATTATGAAGATACTCCTGATCAAATTCGTGTAACTGAAGAAATAAAACGAGATATGGAATCTGATTTTCCAATGGATAGACTTGTATGTGGTGATGTGGGATTTGGTAAAACGGAAGTTGCAATTCGTGCAGCTTTCAAAGCAGTGATGGATAGCAAACAAGTAGCAGTGCTTGTTCCAACGACAATTCTTGCAGAACAACATTACAACACTTTCAAAGATAGATTGGAAAAATATCCAATTGAAATTGCAATGCTTTCGAGGTTCATTAAGAAATCAGAACAAGTTAAAATTTTGGAAAAATTAAAGAATGGAGAAATTGATATTATTATTGGAACGCATCGGCTTTTATCCGATGATGTGATTTTCAAAGACCTCGGTTTATTAATTATAGATGAAGAGCATAGATTTGGTGTTTTGGCAAAAGAAAAAATTAGAAAGATTAAAACAAATGTAGATACACTTTACTTAACAGCTACACCTATTCCCAGAACACTGAATATGGCATTAAGCGGTTTGAGAGATATTTCTTTAATAACCACACCTCCTCCAAATCGCCTTCCGATTATAACAGAAGTTGCAAGGTTTGATATAAATCGAATCCGTGATATAATTAGATACGAAATAAGCCGTGGTGGACAAGTATTTTTTGTTCATGATAGAGTGAAATCAATTCAAAAAATGGCAGATTATCTTCAATCGAATATTCCCGAAGCAAAATTTGCAGTTGCCCATGGACAAATGAAACCATCTCAACTTGAAGAGGTTCTTCATCAATTCCTTTCGAAGAAATATGATGTTTTGGTAACAACAAAAATTATTGAATCTGGTCTTGATATTCCTAATGCAAATACAATAATCATTAATAGAGCAGATAGATTTGGTTTAGCTGAACTTTACCAATTAAGAGGTAGAGTAGGCAGAACTAACAAACAAGCTTTTGCATTTTTGTTAGTTCCTTCATTAAAAACAATTACGAAGGACGCAATACAAAGAATTCAAGCGCTGGAAGAGTTCACAGAACTGGGAAGTGGTTTTTCACTCTCCATGAGAGATTTAGAGATTAGAGGTTCTGGAAATCTTCTTGGAACAGAACAGAGTGGATTCATAAACGCTGTTGGTTTTGATATGTATATGAAGATTTTAGAAGAAGCAGTGCAAGAAATTAAAGAACAAAATTTTTCTGAAGTTTTCAAAACAACTTTCGAATTTGATGCCGAAAAAATTGAAACTACACTGGATGTATATTTTAATTATACAATTCCAGAAAATTATATTTCAGATCAAGAGATAAGATTGAACTTCTACTCAAGAATTTTTAGTGCAAAAGAGCCTCTTCAAGTTGATGAAATAAATTACGAGATGCGAGACCAATTTGGCGAATTGCCTTTAAGTGTTGTTCATCTTTTTGAACTTGCAAAAATTAGAATTTTAGCAGCACGTGCATTTTTTGAAAGAGTTGAAATTCAAAAGAATAAAATCGCATTGTCCTTCCCAAAACGAGATAAAGTTTTTTACTACGAAAATTATTTCAATCCTTTATTGGAATTTATTGTGAAAAATTATGGGAACATTGCACAATTAAAAGAAATGAAAGAAATATTAAAAGTTGAATTCAAAATTGAAATTTTTAATCCGTATCAAGCTATGGAATTCTTGAAAAAGTTTTTAAATGAGATAATTGTTATAATAGAAAGAGAAAAGAATAAAGATGCAAAAGAATTAATTGCAAATTTCGGAGTTAATTAAATGAAATTTAGTGTTATTATTTTTTTATTGACCTTATATCAATTTAGTTTTGCTCAGCTTTATTCTTTCTCAGTCAATCTGAATGGAAAACCTTCAAACCAAATGATAAGAACATATCAATCTAATGTAACTTATTTTGCTCTTGATGATTTATTAGAAATCGTTCAATTTCCACATAGAACTAATTCAGAAACACTTCAAGAAGAAATTACGATTAACGAAGGCACTTTAGTTGTAACAGCATACAATCCATTTTTATTCTTAAAGAAAAAAGATGGCCAAAGCATTTCTTATCAAATGCTTCAATCAACAGATTATAGGTATGGGAAGATTTTTGTTCCTCTCAAAAGTTTTTCAGACTTCTTAAATAAACATACTAACCTAAGAATTGATTTTAACGAGAAAGCTAATCTTATTAATCTTAATATCAGCAAAAGCAACAATCCACAATCTTTGCAAAAACCAAATGAAATCACTGATGTATCAAAAATTGAAGAACCAATAGAAAAAACGCAAAAAACACTTGAACCATCTTTTGCTACAAAACAATATGATTTGTTTGATTATCAAGTTGAAGAAAAGGTAAATGGATATATTTTTAGAATAAAATCCCGAAAAACAATTCAAAGATTATCAAAAAATTTAGCTGGAAACTATCTTTATATTAGAATTCCTAACGCCACTGTAGATACAGAAAAATTTAATTCAGAGATTGATAATGGAATTATCGGTTCAATAGCATCAATTCAGAATGGAAACGATTCAGATATTAAATTAACATTGAAAGATAAAATTCAAAGTCATGAGATTGTTCGTGACAAAAGAACAAACGATATTTTACTACTCCTACATGTCGCACCAAATATCATGAATAATTTAAAGGAAGAAAGGAAAAAGAAAGCTCTTCAAAAAAATAAAAACAATTTACTTGATGTTATTGTCATTGATCCAGGTCATGGTGGTAAAGATCCAGGTGCGATTGGTTATCGTGGAACAAAAGAGAAAGATGTTAACTTAGGGATAGCATTAAAACTTGGGAAGTTAATTGAAAAAAATCATAAAGACATTAAGGTAATTTATACAAGAGATGATGATAATTTTGTCGAACTTTATCGTCGTGGACAAATTGCTAATGAAAACAATGGAAAGTTATTTATTTCAATTCACTGTAATTCGACTGAAGAAAGACCAGGCACAAGCAAAGGTGCAGAAGTTTATCTTTTACGACCTGGAAGAACCGAGGATGCAATCCGAATAGCAGAAAAAGAAAATAGTGTAATTAAACTCGAAGAAGGTTATCAAGAACGATATAAATTATTGAGTGATGAGAATTTCATTCTTACTGCAATGGCTTCAACGGCAAATGTAAAGCATAGCGAAAAATTTGCTGAATTACTCTCCAATAAATTTGAAGCAAATCTTCCACTAAAAAATAATGGTGTAAAACAAGCAGGATTTTATGTTTTAGTTGGTGCAGCAATGCCAAGCGTTTTGATTGAAACAGGATACATCAATCATCCTGAAGATGAATTATTTTTAAGAAGCGAAACGGGACAACAAAAAATTGCTGAAGCAATTTATAGAGCAATCTTGGATTATAAAAATTATTACGAAAAACTTGCCACTAAATAGAGATAAAATGATTTGTTTGAACGAGTTAAAGAGCATTTAAAGAATTACTGGTTCGGATATTTACTATTTTCCCTTGGTTTGTATTTTATCTCAATTAGAGGAACTTACACATTTATTGATTTCATTGACTTATTAATTCACGAACCAGGACATTTGATTTTTGGATTGTTTGGAAATTTCATTCAATTTCTTGGTGGAACATTAATGCAAATATTACTTCCCTTATCAATGGCAATAATTTTTTTTATTAAAGGGAACAAATACTGGACGCAAATCTTTCTGTTTTGGCTTGGACACAATTTTATCAACATTAGTGTTTATGTGGATGATGCAAATAAAATGAAATTACGAATCATAGGTGGTGTCCACGATTGGAATTGGATATTGAATAAAATCGGTATGATTGAATTTGCTGAAGAGTTAGGATTAATTTTTGTTGGATTGTCTTTTCTTACTTTTTTAATTCTAATTTTTGTCCCATACTTTTTGGTTAATGTCTCAGAAGAAAATTAATTAATTTATAAAAGTTAAAATTCATTTCTTGAAGAAGATGAAACAAAACAAATCGACTATTGAAAAAATTTTGAGTCCCATTCAGAAATTTTTACACACTGAGACTTCGGGTGGAATTATTTTAATTTTCTTCACCGTATTTGCATTGATTTGGGCGAATTCATCATACTCAAAGTTATACTTTGATTTCTGGCATCAATATATAACACTTGATTTTGGAATTTTGAAATTAAAATATTCATTACATCATTGGATTAACGATGGTTTGATGGTGATTTTCTTTCTTGTTGTTGGATTGGAAATTAAAAGAGAATTATTGGCTGGTGAATTATCGTCGTTAAAAAAGGCTGCATTACCAATTGCAGGTGCCATTGGTGGAATGATTGTGCCAGCTTTTATTTATTTAATTTTCAATTATGGAAAAGAAGGTATGCCAGGTTGGGGAATTCCAATGGCAACAGATATTGCATTTGTAGTTGGTTTGATGGCATTGCTTGGACCAAAATTCCCATTGCCATTGAAAGTTTTTGTTCTCGCACTTGCTATTGTTGACGATATCGGAGCTGTACTGGTGATTGCATTTTTTTACACTAAAGATATCTCATTCAATGCATTACTAATTGCAGCAGTAATTTTACTTTTACTAATCATAGCTAATAGAATGAACATTAGAAGTTTATTGGTGTACACTATTCTTGGTATTGCATTGTGGTTAGCTTTTTTGAAATCAGGTGTACATGCAACAATAGCAGGTGTATTGCTTGCTTTTACTATACCAGCAAGACCAGCAATTAATCGAGAAAAGTTTTTCGAGGAAACGAATGATTTATTAGATGAATTCAATAAAGTTGAAAATAATAAACATGTTCTTACTGATGCAGAAAGATTAAATATTGTTTTTGAAATTGAGAAAAAATGTGAAAGAGTATTAACTCCGCTTCAGAGATTAGAAAATTCTCTTCATCCTTGGGTTACCTTTTTCATCATTCCAATTTTTGCTCTTGCTAATGCGGGAGTTGAAATTACAGGAAATTATTTTAGTTATTTATTGGAACCAGTAAGCTTAGGAATTTTCCTTGGACTATTCTTAGGCAAGCAAATAGGTATATTTTTGTTCTCTTATTTGGCAATAAAATTAAATCTTGCATCACCACTCGAAAATGTTAATTATGTAAAGTTTTATGGTGCTGGAATTTTGTGTGGTATTGGGTTTACAATGTCTTTGTTTATTGCAACCTTAGCGTTTGATTCTGTGGAACTTCTCAATGTCTCTAAAATTGGTATCTTATCAGCATCATTAATTTCGGGATTAGTGGGATATTTGGTTACTAAGATTGGATTGAGAAATTAATTGAACTATATAAAGATATCTGAAATTTATTTCTTCTCTCTTTTCAATCACCTCTCCTATTTTTTAAAAAGATTACCACAAACAATTGATTTCTTTGTTTAATCATAAATTAATCCATCGTAGGAGAATAACTTTCGGTAATTTTTCTTTTAGTAAAGGTTGATAAAAATTTATTTAATTAGCTTTTCGTAACTGAATTAAATTGAACTCAAATTTTCTCTTTTCTTATATTGCAAACAATATTTTTCAAATTTTGAACTTACTGAACTACTAAGGGAAAAGTAAAAATGAAAAAGGAATTATCTAAGGTTTATAATCCACAAGAAGTTGAAGACAAATGGTATCAGTATTGGGAAACAAATAAATTATTTCATGCTGAAATTGATTATTCCAAAAAGCCTTATACAATTGTAATTCCCCCACCAAATATCACTGGTAGTTTAACGATGGGACATATCCTGAATAACACTCTTCAGGATATTTTTATTCGATGGAAGAAGATGCAAGGTTACAATGCTTGTTGGATCCCAGGAACTGACCATGCATCAATTGCAACAGAAACAAAAGTTACTCAATATTTACGCGAACAAGGTATAGATAAAAAGAAAATTGGCAGAGAAGAATTTCTCAAACATTGCTGGCAATGGAAAGAAACTTATGGTGGAATAATCTTAAAACAACTTAGAAAACTTGGTGTTGCTTGTGATTGGGATCGTTTAAGATTTACAATGGATGATGAGTATTATAGATTAGTTTTAGAAGCTTTCGTTCATTTATATAAAAAAGGATACATTTATCGTGGATTGCGAATGGTGAATTGGGATCCTGCTACACAATCAGCTATTTCGGATGAAGAAGTAATTTATCAAGAAGTTAATGGTAAGCTATGGTATTTCCGATATCCAATCAAAGATAGCAAAGAATATGTTGTTGTAGCAACTACTCGACCAGAAACCATGCTTGGCGATACTGCTGTTGCAGTTAATCCTGATGATGAAAGATACAAGCACTTAGTTGGTAAAAAAGTAATTCTTCCAATTGTTAATAGAGAAATTCCAATAATTGCTGATAGTTATGTTGATAAAGAATTTGGAACTGGTTGTGTTAAAGTAACGCCTGCTCACGATCCGAATGACTTTGAAATGAGTCAACGCCATCCTATCGAAGTCATAAATATTATGAATCCTGATGCAACTTTGAATGAAAATGTTCCTGAAGAATTTCGTGGGCTTGATAGATTTGTTGCTCGCAAGAAAGTTGTGGAAAAATTCGAAGAGCTTGGTTTACTTGAAAAGATTGAAGATTACAAAACAAACATTGGTTATTCTGAAAGAGGCAAAGTTCCAATAGAGCCATACCTCTCTGAACAATGGTTCATGAGAATGGATGAGCTTGTAAAACCTGCAATTAAATCAGTTGAAGAAGGTAAAGT